>DAIRCW010000159.1:0-6859 GCA_036796475.1 Candidatus Acidiferrales bacterium
TGTTCCTGATAGGACCTGGTCTGCGTGTAGCGTATTTGCGATGTACGCGTGATTCGCGGGGCTGCCGGAACTCGAATCCATCTCAGAAGCATCCAGGACGCGCAGCGAATGACGCAGCCGGAGATTCGCAACCACGGTCTGCGTGAAATCCTGCGCGAGGGTGCCGTTTGAAAGCGGCGACGCATCGCTGAATCGAAGAACCGCCACTGTTGAATGAACGTTTGAGGAGCTGGCTAGCGCTTGGTTGCCGCCGAAAATTAGCTGCCGCGCCAGGAACGCGGATGATGTGATCGCGATGCCAATCGTAATGTAAATCGCCGGGCGCAAGTAGCGCCTCATGTCCAGACGCCGAAACGTGTGGCTGAATTCAGCGCGTTCGTGATGAGAGGCCGGCTCCCGGGACGTCCACCACCGATCCAGTTCAGATTTGTAGGCGTAAACTGAGCCGTGTTTCTCGTGCTGCCGTCGATAAACGGGCAGTCCTTCGCCTTCGTAGCGCTGAACGGTGCGGATATCCTTGGCCAGATAACTGGCAATCACCTTCCAGCTGTCCAGACGGTCGGCTGGGGAAAGGGGTACCGGAGACACCTTGGCGTGTGGATCCATCGACAACTCCCCCCAAGCAGTGAAGAATTGCTGCCGATTGTATTCTATTTGGCTCTTAAGAACAATACATTTAAGTTAACATAAAGTAATTCTACGAGAGCTGAACTGGTTGAGCATCGTGACTCCATAGATGTCCACCTCGAGGAAACAAAAGGCTTAGCTGAGTTTTCCACAGGCACACGACACGTTTGACGCGACATGCCGCTTCGCGCCGCGTTTTGCCGCTTGCGGGAAGTATCCCTCGAAAGTGATAGTGCCCCGCTTCGGATCAGTGCGGGGGCTGTTTGGTGCACTGGTGCGGAGCTTGGGGAAACGGTGGGAACTAGGCGAAAAGTTGGTAGCGGTCCGTCTGGGCAGAGTGGGAGTGTGCCTCCACAGGCGCCTTGGATTGGTCGCAGCCGGAGGTTTAATATTTTTTGCCGGCGTGGGCTCCTCTGCGGGATGATCCTCGCACCTTTGGCTCTGGGCAGTTGCGTTTTCGCGGACGAGTTACAGCAGCAATCCACCAAACAGACCAAGGCAGCCACCACACAGAATTACAATTTGCGTTTGCGGCAGCTTGCCGCGCAAAACGATGCGTCAGGCGCACGAGCTAATGATTACCGCATTGGCGCAAACGATCTGCTCGAAGTTTCCGTTTACAACGCTCCGGACTTGAATCGCACAGTGCGCGTCGCGGCAGACGGCATTGTTGCGCTGCCCCTTGTCGGCGATGTGGAGGCGTCGGGCTTGACGATTGAAGAGCTCGACAGCCGCATTGAAACGCTGCTGCGTGAGAATTACATGACCGACCCGCAGGTGGATGTGTTTGTGAAGGAGATTCAGAGCCATCCGGTTTCCGTTTTCGGAGCGGTGGGACGGCCCGGCGTTTACCAGATACAGGAACCGGAGAGCCTGATTCAAGTTTTGTCACTGGCGCAGGGCTTGGCCGACGATGCCGGCGATAAAGTTATCGTCATGCGCCGCAACGGAGGCGCGGAACAGGATGCCGCAGGTGCTACCGAAGCCCATCTTGCGGATTCTGGCGATTCGCTGAGGTTAGCGACCAACCCTGAGCCATTGGGTTCTCCTCAACATCCACCACAATCAATCGAAGTCGATTTGAGGAAGCTGCTTACGTCGGCAGGCTCCGATTCGAACGTGGAAGTGTATCCCGGCGATGTGGTGAAGGTGCCGTCGGCGGGAATCGTCTACGTAGTGGGCGAGGTGCACAAGCCTGGCGGATTTTTGCTGAGGACCAACGAGAACATTTCTGTGTTGCAGGCGCTGGCGCTGGCGGAGGGCACGACGAGCACGTCCAGCCAAAAAGGTGCGCGAATCATTCGCACGGATAGCGGCGGCGGCAAAAAGGAGATTCGGATCGACTTGAAGCGGATTCTGGAAGGAAAAGCGGCGGACCCGGTGCTGCAACCGAAGGACATTCTGTTCGTGCCAAATAGCGCCGGCAAATCGGCGTTTTATCGCGGAGCAGAGGCGGCGCTTTCGATTACCGGAGGTCTGATCGTGTACCCGTTCAAAACTCTCGGAGGCATCGGCGACGGCGGCGCCGTCACCACGAATGACCCGGAAATCGCTCAGGCCATACGCCGCATGCGCTACAACGGCGAAGACCGCACCACCGGCGAATACCATTTTCATGGGGCCACTGCGCTTCTGGACAATGTTAACGCGGCTGTGCTGAAGGCGAAGCTCGCACACGTCGAAAACTGGATTGCACATCGCCGCAGAACCGCGTCGCTCTATCGGGAAGGCCTTTGCGGCATTCCTCAGTTGCACTTGCCTCATTTCGACGAATCAAATCAGTGCGACGTTTTTCAGAATTACGTAATTCGCGCCGTAGATCGCGATGCGGTCAGGCAGCACCTTGCAAGCGACGGCGTCGAAACACTGATCCATTGGCCGAAGCCAGTGTGGCGTCACGCCGCGCTTGGACTTGCCGATCCATGCCTTCCTAATACCGAAAAGCTTTGCCACGAGGTCCTGTCATTGCCCATAAATGCAGAGACGACTGCGCGGCAAGTCGAAATCGTCATTGAGTCAATTCGCAGTTTCTACGCACAAAAACAAGCGCACGCTCGCGCCTGAGTTTATGAAAATCTCGAATATCGCAAACACTCACCCCGCGCAAGCAAATGCGAATCTTGCGCGTCCCCCTGAACTCCTCGCGCGAACGCTCCTTCAGCACAGCCATCTCTTGATTGCATTGTTCCAATCCATCCTTATATTCCTCGCGCTCATTTTTGCCTGGCTCTTGCGGTTCGACTTTTCGTTGCCCTATCGCACACTCCTGCTTTCCGCGGCGCCCATTTTGATTGTCCTGCGCCTCATCGCGCTCTCCATGTTCGGCCTGTCGCACGGCTGGTGGAGATACTCGGGCTTGAACGAGGCATTCGACATTCTTAAAGGAAGCGCACTCGGTTCAGTCGCCTTCTTCATCACCATTCGCTGGACGCTCGGCCTCTCCGCGTTTCCCCGCTCCATCTATTTCCTGGAGCCGCTGCTCACCATCACCTTTCTCGCGGGCGTGCGCCTTGCCTCCCGCGCGTTTTTCGATTCCGTCCATCACGACGCGCATTCGAAGCGCGTCGCGATTATCGGCGCCGGCGTTGCCGCTCAGATGATTTTGCGAGAAATCCGCCAGCCAGGCTCCCGTTGCATAGCGGTGGCCTGCTTCGATGACGATCCTTCCAAACGAATGCTTAAGATCCAAGGCGTTCCGGTGATGGGTGCAATAGCCGATCTGCCGAATGTCCTCGCCAAGCATCCCGTCGACGAGATTCTCATCGCTATCCCTTCCGCGAGCGCCTCACAGATGCAGCGCATCGTCGCTTTCTGCGAGAAAACCGGCGTGGGTTTCCGCACAGTTCCCTCTTTGCGCGAACTGCTCACCGGCAGCGCCGGGATTGGTCAGGTCCGCGAAGTGAATCTGGAAGACTTGCTTGGACGCGAACCTGTCCATCTCGATCTCGCTTCAGTCAGTGCGCATATCCGCGACAAGACCGTGCTGGTTACGGGAGCCGCCGGCTCCATTGGCTCGGAAGTCTGTCGCCAGCTTCTAACCTGCCATCCCAGAAAGCTTCTCTGTGCCGATCGCAACGAAACCGGCATGTTTTATTTGCATCGTGAGCTCGAAAAACTCTGCCCGCCCGACGTGGGCCGCTTTTGCGTTATCGATGTCTCCATTCCCGACGAAATCTCCCGCTTCTGCCGCACCGAGCGCCCCCAAGTAGTTTTTCACGCCGCTGCTTACAAGCACCTCCCACTAATGCAGAGCAACGTTCGTCAAGCTGTCCGCAACAATATTCTTGGGCTCGTCGCATTGATGGAAGCCGCCGAACGAAACGGCTGCGAGTCTTTCGTATTCATTTCTAGTGACAAATCGGTTGCGCCATCATGCGTTATGGGAGCGACCAAACGCGTCGGCGAATTGATACTTTCAATGCGTCCCAGTCGCATGCGTTCCTTGGCCGTCCGCTTTGGAAACGTCCTCGGTTCCAATGGCAGCATCGTCCCTATTCTTCAGGAACAAATCCGCACTTCGGGCGAACTGACTATCACTCACCCCGACGCCAGTCGCTTTTTCATGACCATTCACGAAGCCGTTTCCCTCGTGCTTGAAGCGTTCAGCATCGGCGAGCATGGAGAAATCCTCGTCCTGGACATGGGCAAACCGCTGGGCATCGTGGACCTCGCTAAAACACTCGTTCGCCTGTCTGGAAAGCCCGAAAGAGAAGTGCGAATTCGTTTTTCTGGTTTGCGTCCCGGCGAGAAATTATGTGAAGAACTTTTTCATTCTCACGAATCCATTGCACGAACGACTCATCCGAAAATCCAAATCGCCCGCGCGCCCTTGGGCGATTGGTCCGCGCTGGAAGCCCAGTTACGACAATTACAGCTCGCTATGGAAATCGGCGACGATCTCGATATTTCTTCTGCACTCTTCTCTATCGTCGCCGCTCACGCGCCGCAAAACCGTCCTGCTCCGGTTTTCGCGTCCTCAGAACAAACCAAAACTGCCCTGTTGCCTCGCGCCGCTCACGCCTAGACGGCGCTTCTCGCCTACAACTTCCGACATACCGTCACTCCGTCCCGCAGCGGTATCAGCACCGGAAACAATTCCTTCGTCCCGTAAACCGCCTTGTTAAATTCCTGGACGCCCCTCGTCGCCTCGCTGTCCGCCTCCCGCGTCACTCGCCCGGACCACAGCGTGTTGTCCGTCACCAGCAGCCCTCCCCGCCGGATTCGCGGCAACGCCTTCTTCAGCGCCGCCGGATACTGCTCCTTGTTCACGTCTATAAAAATCATGTCGAACTTCCCGCGCACCCTCCCCAGCAGCTCCAGCGCGTCTCCCGTCATCATCTGAATTCGCCTCTCCACTTTCGCCTGCTTGAAGAACTCCTTCGCACGCCGCGCATTTTTCGCATCCCCGTCCGTGTAATAAATCTCCGCCTTCGCCCCCGCCGCGCGCGCCAGCCAGATCGTCGAATATCCGATCGCCGACCCCATCTCGAAAATCCGCTTCGCTCCCGAAATCTGCGCCAGCAGATACATCAGCCTCCCCACCGCCGGGCCGATGATCGGGATTTTCTCCGCTGCGGCCTGCCGCTCCATTTCCGCCAGCACCGCGTCCCTCGCCGGCAAAATTTCATAGAGGTACTGCTCCACTGCTTGTCCGGTAATTTCGCCGTTCATTGTTCACCCCTCCGCGCCAGCGCTGCGCTTTTGCGAACAAAAAACTATTATCGCTCTGGATTTTTGCGCGCACGGATCGTCAGGGAGAATTGGAAGAATTAGGCCCTTGATCCGTTCGCCTCGCTCGGCAACCGGTCCACTTGCTGCCGCAGCGAACGCACCGATAGCCCGCTTCGCAGCGCCGCGTACAATCCCAGCAGCGCCACCGGCAGCGTTAGCATCCACCACGCAAAAAACGAAAAGCTCTTTTCCGTATTCCGTCCAATCGCGATGAAAATGCTCAATCCCAGTACGCAGAAAAGCTGGTAGGCGCCCACGTTCGCCGGCGCATTCGGCAGCGAAACGCCCAGGTTGATAATCACCAGCACCACCACCGCTGCGATGAATGGCAGTCCGGGAATAATCCGGTAAGCCCGCATCATCGCCCAGAGCGCCATCAACTGGCAAAGCGGCATCAGCAGCGATGTGAACACCGCGGGATAAAAGCTCGGCGAAGTCCCCATCGCGTGCAACCCGACCAGCGCCGACATCAATTTTCCCGGAACTCGTCGCCCCGCGTGCATTCGCCGCGGATCGCCCGCAAAACGCAATTCAATGTACACAATCAGCGCCACAAATAGCCCCAGCAGCGCCAGCGTGGCAATGCCCAGCGCATCGGCCGCGTGCCGGAAGCGCTCCGGCATGGGTACCAGCAGCGACACCACGCCGAATCCCGCCGTCACCACCACCAGATCAATCAGCCTTTCCACCAGCACCGAGCCAAATACCGTTACAAACCCTATATCTTCCGAGCTCGCCACCAAGTAAGCTCGCAGCGGCTCCCCGGGACGCAACGGGAAAAGCACGTTCGCAAACAATCCCACGAATACGGCGCGAATCGCATTTTTTGTTTTTACGTTTCCGAAAGGACGAAGGAGGAACTTCCAGCGAACACCCTGCACCACGTAGCTCAAGACGTCCAGCGCAATCCCCAGCAGCACCCAGCTCCAGCTGACATTTTCCAATTCCCGTAGCGCTTGCCGGACGTGAAAATCGTACAAAACCCACACCAGGCATGCGCCGGAGACGGTGTAACCCAACCACGCATATAGCCGCGATCTCGAAGCGGAAGCTCGGGTTGTTGTCGTGCTCAAACGGGCTCTCCGGCTACAACCTGCACTTCATCGCTTCCGTTCCTTTGCACATTTTCACGCCGTCGACCGCGATTAACTTTGCAGTCTCATTTCGATATTTCTCGATGTCTTCTCCAACTGCGATACGAATTGTTCCCGGTGCTTTATGCCCTACTCACCGGCATCATCGGGCCGCCCAAGAGTGGCTACAGCGTACTGTAACGCTTCCACATAGGCAATCCTGCCGCCGCTCGATATCGGTTGGCGTTTCCGGAAGGTAACGCCGATTGAGCGCTCGCTTCTGAACAAATTTTTTTGCTGGCTGGTGCGACGAGATCTGTGCACCGCGAAATTTAGACGCAATCACTCGCGACGTCATCCGCGGGTAGTGGGTCAGTTTGAATTTTGACTCTTTGTGTCACGATCAAGAAAAATCAAAATTAACCACC
>DAIRCW010000160.1:0-6836 GCA_036796475.1 Candidatus Acidiferrales bacterium
GGAATTGCTTCGGCGTATACGGCTCGGTGTTACGCGAAGGGATTGTGCGGCAGGGCGACGCGGTGTTTTCGTTCGCAGGCACCAGAGTCAAAGGAATCTAGCAATGGGCGTCACGCAGCAGGAAGCGCTGGATTTTTTCAACTCCGACGATTTGCTGGCTGTCGGAATGGCGGCCAATGAAGTGCGGCGCAAGAAGAACAATCCGCGCGTGGCGACGTATCAGATCGACCGCAACATCAATTACACGAATTTCTGCACGGAGTACTGCTCGTTCTGCGCGTTTTACCGCCCGATGGGCTCGAAGGAAGGATACGTCCTGCCCTTCGAGGAAATTTGCGCCAAGATTGATGAAATGCTGGAGCTTGGCGGCACGGGCGTGCTGCTGCAGGGCGGACTGAATCCCGAGCTGAAAATGGATTATTACGAAAACCTGCTGCGCTCGCTCAGGCAGCGCTATCCGCAGGTGCACCTGCACTGCTTCTCTGCGCCGGAGATTATCTGCATCTCGGAGGTTTCCGGGCTTTCGATTCGCGATACGATTTCGCGGCTGATGGATGCCGGGCTTGCGTCCATCCCCGGCGGGGGTGCCGAGATTCTCGATGATGAAGTCCGGCATCGCATCTCCCGCCTGAAATGCACCACCGATGAATGGGAGAACGTGCACCGCACGGCGCATTCGCTCGGCCTGCGCACTACAGCGACGATGATGTTCGGCTGCGGCGAGGAGTACCGGCATCGCGTGAATCATTTCGAGCGCCTGCGCCGCATTCAGGAAGATACAGGCGGCTTCACGGCATTTATTCCGTGGATGTTCGCGCCCGACAATACGCCGCTAGGCAAGAAATTCCCGCAAGCGACTGCGGCCGAATACTTGAAAACGCTGGCCATCAGCCGCCTATACCTGGACAACATCGATCACATTCAATCGAGCTGGCTCACCCCCGGAATTAAGGTCTGCCAGGTGGGACTGCAATTTGGCGCGGACGATGTGGGAAGTATTCTAATCGAGGAAAATGTGGTTTACGCAGCGGGCGTCCGGAATCGCACGAATGAGGCCGAGTTGCGCCGCATCATTTCTGATGCTGGTTATATTCCCGCGCAGCGAGATACGCTCTACCGTTCTTACGCTTTGAAATAAGTGCGGCGATCACGAGGGAATCGTGTGGCGCACGCTGGCCGTGGGAACTTCCACCTTTACCGTTGCGCCATACGGCTTGTTGTTGGTGATTTGAACTTCGCCGCCGCATTCCCGCACAATTCCGTAGCAGATGCTCAAGCCTAAGCCTGTTCCCTTGCCTACCGGTTTAGTGGTGTAGAAGGGATCAAAGGCGCGGTTCAAGTCCGAAAAGCCGGGCCCGCTGTCGGCGAACGCAAAGGCGATCTTGCCGCCTCGTTCTTCCGCGTGAATGCGGATGGAGCGCTCGTGGCTTTCCTCAACGGCGTCAATGGCGTTGTTCAGTAAGTTCAATACAATTTGCTTGAGTTCGTCTTCGCCGATTGCGAGCGGCGGAATTCCCGGCTGTATATGAGTTTCGAGTTTGATGCCGTACTTTCGCAGATGAAATTCCCGGAGCTGCAGGGCGTCACGGAGGGCCAATTCGAAATTCGCGGCGCGCTCGGTGCTGTTGCTCTGGCGGGCAAAGCGCAAGAGCCCGCTGACAATGCGGTGCATGCGCCGCGCTTCATTGCCCAGCTTGGTGATTTTTTTGGCGGCGGACTCATGACTGACTTCCTCAGAGAGCAGTTCGGAGTAGCCGATGATTCCGGTCAAGGGATTGTTCAGTTCGTGGGCTACGCCGGCGACCAGTTGGCCGAGGGCAGCGAGCTTCTCGGAGCGCACCAGCTGGTGATGAAGACGCGCGTTCTCGATCGTGACGCTCAGGTCGGCGGCGAGCATTTCGATACGCGCCAGCTCGCGCAGAAGGGTTTCGCGCGGGCCTTCGGCCGGCGCTAGCGCAATCCATCCCAGGCAAGATGGGCGTGACGAGATCAGCGGAATGACAATCTCCGATGCACCCGGAATTCCGGCTGCGCCGACCGTGCCCGCACTCAAGCGGAAGGAGTTGCTTTCCAGTTTTTCTCCCGCCGCGCAGAGTTCCCCGATGCGCCCCGAAGTCAACGACGCCGGGATATTCTGGAATATCTGGGCATCTTCCGTGGAGCGACCGCTTACGCCGGCAACGGAAAGCGTTCCATCCTCGGACACAATTACCACCGCGGCGGCACGGAAACTCGCAGCCTGAGGCAGGGCCTCGGCGATCTCCCGGCAGACGGAACGCAGCTCTCCACCGCTTAGCAAGCGCGAAGTAATGCGCGAGAAGCGTTCCATCAACGCGTTCTCTTCGTGCTCACGGACGCTGCTCTCCTCGACGATCCGCGATTTTTCTTCAAGCACGGCCAAAATCATCCCGACAGCCACGAAGAACTTCGGCACATTCCAGATTTCGGGGTTGATTTGCAGTTTGGGGAGCAGGTAATCCATCAGAGATCCGATTGGAAATACGGCGCCCCAACAGAGAAAACCGGCGCTGACGGTGATTACGCCAGTCGAGCGGCGGGGGAAGCGCCTCCAAAAAAGGAATCCGCAAATCGCAAACATCAGCGTGAGAATTGCGAGGGCGCCAAAGGATCCATTGCCCCGCAACTGCTCGCCCACCGCCCAAATGCCAGCGGCGACAAGCACGATGCCGAGCCCCAGATTAAATTGAGAACGCTCTTTGTAGGCGAAGAACGCGAATCCTGCTAACCCGAAAAAAAAGACCGCCAGCAACGATGCCATGAGCCAGCGGTTCTGCCAGCCGAAGGTGGCGCCGGTGGCGTGCAGCGTTGCCGCGGGCACCAGAATCAGAAGCAACACGTTCCTGCGCAGCCGGTCCTCGGCCGCGCGCGCCAGAGAGATCAGGAAAAAGACTCCGGAAACTTCCAGCGCCGCCAGATCCAATGATTCGATGAGGCCTTCCACAAAACCGGTCCGCGTCTCGAAAATCTGGACAAAAAAGTGGATGAAAATCAGCGCCCAGGCAAAAATCCACAGCCGCGTTCTCTGCGATGGCGAGTGTTTCCGAAGGGAGATGAATATCCCAACGAGGACCGCGAGAATCAGAATGGTCGGCAGCTTGTCGAAGAGAGAGGTCACAATTCGCCCTTGGAATCAGGCGAATTTAGCAACCTCATCGGGGAATTCGCAATCCACCTTTGGTACTACTCAGTTACTTTATGGACAAAGGGGGAAAGGGATTCAGGGTTTCCGAACAGGACGGATTTCCAGCTCCACTTGAGAGCCTTCTGGCAGGTCAATTACATGCGCGGGAATGAAGGCGCCACCGCGATATACAGCGGGCGTTCGGAGGCGCTCGGCGTTTTTTTCGGGACTGGCGGGTGGACGGATTGCACCGGAAACGCTCGTGCTGCTTAGGGCGTCATCCAAGGCCAGATTCGCCAGCGCGTCCGCATCGCTGTTCTGTTCGCGCGGAATGTGCTCCACCACAAAATAATCCAATCCCCGCACTAGCTTCAGCGCCCGTTCATAAAGCGGCTGCAGCTCCGGGCTTTTCACCCGATAGCGGCCTTGCATCTGGCGGACGAGCAGTTCCGAGTCGCTGCGGACGCGCAGCGCGCGAATAGCATTTGCCGCGGCATAGTCCAGTGCCGCGAGCAAAGCGTAGTATTCGGCCACATTGTTCGTTTCGCGGCCGATACGCTTGGCAATTTCGGCGACTTTCTTGCCGTCGGGGCCGCGCATGACCACAGCGTAAGCCGCCGGCCCGGGATTCCCGCGCGAAGCGCCGTCAATATTGGCAATACGAACGCCGGCAGGTGGCGCGGAGTGGGATTCCTGAAATAGACGCGTTGTAGACGGCGGCGAGGTTCTCGCGGGACGGCTCATGAACGAGAAATTCTGCGAGGATCGGAGTAACGGAAGAAAAGCGCCAGCGTCAATGGCTCAGAGTTCGCCATTTTGCGCTGCAGCCGCCGCGGCTGCTTCTCCTGGTGAAGGCTCCACATAGTAGAGAATCCGCGTGCAAAGCTCGCAATGATAGAGTTCGCCGGAATCTTCGCGCCGGAGAATCTGAAACACATGAGGGCGGATGCGCGCGCCGCACGCGGTGCACGCCTCGCCGCGAACTTCGGCGATGGCTACGCCGCCGTGCTTTTTGGCGATGCGCTGATAGTGCTCGATCATGTCTTCGGGAATGGCCTTCACCACGCGCGAGCGCTCGTCTTCGATTAGCTTAAACTCGCGCTCCGCAGCCCCTTTTTCGCCTTCAATGTCGGCGCGCGCTCCCCGCGTTTGCTCTTCCACTTCGCGGAAGCTCTTCTCTGCTGCTTTTACCTGGCGGTCGTATTGCTCGCCGGAAACCATCTGCTCGAGCAGGCGGTCTTCCGCTTTGGCAATTTCCGCCTCGGCCATCTCGATTTCATGCTGCAGAGCCTTATAGGCATCGTTCGTCTTTACTTGAAAGGCCTGGTCTTTGTACTTTTTAGCGCGCTCTTTCCATTGCTCGACATCCAACTCATAGCGCTTGCGATCTTTGAGCGCCGTGGAATGCGATTCCTTGGCCTTCTCCAACGCGGATTTACCGGCATCAAGGCGCGCGTTCACTTCGGCAAGCCTTTTGGGGAATGTTGCAAGCCGCGCCCGCACGGTTGCAACGCGCGCGTCCACACCCTGCAGTTCGAGGAGTTCTCTGAGGATTTCTTTCACCGCGTTGATTCTAGCACATCCGTTCCAGAGGCTTCAGGTCTTCCCTAGCCAAGCTCTTCATGCGCCACAGTTTACTGACTTTCCCGCGATGCGTCTTTTTTGCCACGCGGCCCGTATATAGAACAGTATGATAGGCACTGCTGCCATTCCGATGGAGGTGCTTGTGGGGCTTGACGCCGAAGTTGCCCGGCTTCGACGCGGAGACCTCGATGCCCTAGCAACCTTGGTGCAGAGGTACCAGCACCGCCTCTACCGCTATTTGCTGCGCCTGGTGCGCCAGCCCGCGGAAGCGGAAGACCTTTTTCAGCAGACCTGGCTGCGAGTGGCAGGACAAATCCGCCGGTTCGATCCGCACCGAAACTTCGACGCGTGGCTTTTCACCCTGGCGCGTAATCTGGCGATTGACCATTTGCGCCGCATTCGTCCGGAAAGCCTGGATGAATGGGAGTCGCGCGAATTTGCTCCTACGCCACCGGCGCTTCGCGATTCCGCTCCGCCGGCGCTTGACGTTATGATTGCGCGCGAGCGCACGGAATTGGTGGCGGCTGCCGAGAAGAAGCTGCCCGTGATATATAGCGAGGTTTTGACGCTGCGCTTTGAAGAAGAAATGAAGCTCGAAGAAATCGCGGAAGTGTTGAAGGCCCCGCTCTCAACAATCAAGAGCCGTTTGCGGCGCGGGCTGGAAGGCGTGCGCGAAATACTGGAAGCGCGCTATCCGGGAACACGCGAATGAGTGGAAAAACCATGACTGAACACGAGAAAATTCGTGAACTGCTTGCGCTCGCCGCCGCCGGAGCGGTCGACGCTTCGGAAGAGGCACGAATCAATGAGCATCTGCGGCTCTGCAGCGACTGCGCGGCGCGGCTTGGGTTCTGGCAGGAGATTCAATCCGGCTTGCGGCGAATTCCCACACCGCAGGCACCTGCGTCGCTGGTGGCGCGAACCATCGCGCTCGCGCAAAACAGACTGCTCGAAGAATCCGATCAGCGCTCGGAACGCCGGGTGATTGCTGTGGCCACAGTGTTCTCGTGGCTGCTTGTTGCGGTGAGCTGGCCTCTGGCGCAGTTTCTGGGCCATGGCTGGATGGCGCTGGTAGGATCCGGGTTCAAGCAAGGATGGGAGAATTTCGTCGCGTTTACGGCTTTGTGCTGGCTGGCCGGCGCTGCGGCGGCCATTTTGCTCGCCGCGCGCAAACAGCGGGAAAGGACAACCGTATGAGCCCGTCGGAAGATCGGCGCGATCCGCACAGCGCGTGGGCCATCGCAGTCGTCGCAATCGTCGGGATTGTCGCGTTGGTCTGGGGCGTTCCCAGCCCAACTGGTTTGCACTTGTCCATATCCGACTGGCCCGCGGCGGAAAAATTCCTGCTCGTGCCGGCCATGGCGATTGTACCCATTCTGATCGTCTGGATGTGGCGCTATATCCTGGGGGAAAATTTTGGCCTCATCCCGCGGGTCTGCTGGGTGGTTACGTTTGTCTTTTATCTTGGCATAGCTGTGCTGGCGTGGTTTCTCGTGCCAACGGATCCGGAAATGGTTCATTGGCCGCGCGAGGGGCAGCTCGCTTTTATTCTACTTTTGCCGCTGGTTTTCCTGTTCTGGATTCCGCTGCTTGGGTACGTTTATGGCGATTCCAAGCGCCGTGGGATGCGTTACGTGATGTGGACGCTGCTGGCCGTGTTTGTGCCGGATTTCATCGGAATCATTTTGTACTTTATCCTGCGCGATCCGCTTCCTGCGGAATGTGTGCACTGTCACAATGTAGTGCTCGCGAAATACGCCTTCTGTCCCCACTGCGGAGCGAACATGAAGAGCGTTTGCCCGCAGTGCGGCAAAACACTGGAACCCACCTGGGTCAACTGCGGTTACTGCGGTGGGAAAGCGCCTGTGCATACAATCGGTTCGTCGCCGGTCGAAACGCACTAGGGAGCTTTGCCGTGGAACGCAAAAATGTCTACTTGCTTCTGTGCTTCTTTGGAATCATGCTGCCTTATTCCCAATTTGTGCCATGGGTCCTGCAAAACGGCTCAAACCTGTCGCTGTTCTGGCACCAGCTCATGGCCAACCGTGTGAGCGCCTTTTTCGGCGCGGACGTGCTGGTCTCCGCGATTTCGCTGTTTGCTTTAATCCAC
>DAIRCW010000161.1:0-6836 GCA_036796475.1 Candidatus Acidiferrales bacterium
CTGTCCATGAAGTTCCGCGCCGCCCGTTCTGCCTCCGCGCGAATGCGCAAAATCGCCGCCTGCCGCGGCGTGCGAATCCATAAATGCCGCTCGTCCAGCAGAAAATCCACGCCGTGCTCTTTCAGTTGAATGGGGTACGGCCGCGACTCTGGCACGCGCTGCATCACTTCCACCGCGCTGACGTGCAGTTCGTACCCTCCCGGTGCGCGCGCCTCCGCCGCCACTTTTCCTGTGACAATCACGCTCGATTCCTGCGTCAATCCCTTCGCCGCCTCGAACGCCGCCGGGCTCTCCTTTTGCGAAATCACTCCCTGCACGATTCCTGTCCCGTCGCGAAAAATCGGGAAGAGCAATTTCCCCGATTCGCGCAGGTTGTACAGCCACCCGCGAACAGTGACCTCTTTTCCCGCGTGCTCGCCGATTTTTTCAATCGTCACCACCGGCATGGACACCTCAACCCTCTCCGTCTAGCAGAATGCTGCAAACACTGTTTTGTCAGGGCATGGCTTCAGCCATGCCGTAAATGCCGCCATCAGAGCGGCTTCAGCCGCTGAGGTACGTCTTCTTAGTCTTACGCACCGTGTTACCAGCACTTTCAGGAATTCATCACCGAGCGCTTCGCTGCGATGGATTTTTCCAGCTTCTCGAACACCGCAGTCACATCCGCCAGCGAAGGCGCATTCGCCGCCTGCGCGCGCGCTTCGAGCGCCACCGGAAATTCCGCATCCCCGCCGCACAAAATTCCCATCGCCGCATCCCAATCCACTGTTCCGTTGTACGGCAGCAGGTGCTCATCCTTCTCGCCATGATTGTCGTGCGCGTGCGCCATCACCACGTGCTCGTGCATCGCCTCGAAGCTGATCTCCACGCCGTCTTCCATGTGCGCATGTCCGATGTCGAAGCACAATTTCAGCGGCAGCCGCGTATCAACAATGAAGTGCCGCAAATTCTGGGGCGTGCCCAGCTCTCCCGGCGTGTTCTCCAGCGCAATGGTTACTCCGCGCTGCTTCGCAAAAATGCTCAAATGCTCCAGCGAATTGAACGCCGCATCAATTTTCCGGGGATCATTTGCTTCGCGCCCGCTGCTGCCAATGTGCTGCACCAGATAACGGAACGGGATGTGCTCGGCAATCTCCAGCGTGCGCTTCACCTCATCCACCGCGTCAATCCGCCGCACGCGTTCCGGATCCGAAATCGAAATGGGAATTCCGCTCTCTCGCTTTCCCGGCAGCAAATCCCGCTCCACCGGAGAATGCAGCGAATGAACTGTCAAGTGGTGCTCGCCAATCCACTCCGAAAGCGTGCGAATCCCTGCCGCCGAACGGTAATTCAAATGCGACGGCGTGCAATAAATCTCCACATGCGCGATGCCGCTCTGCGCGATTTCCGCCAGCAGCGCCGAAGTCAGCGGCTCGTCCGAATAACGATAGGTCGATAATATGCGCTGCATCATTAGGAAATCTCTGTGCGGCAAAGACACGCTCAGCGAACGCGCCGCCACCCTGCACGCTAAAAAACCGAATCTCTATGGTCTTTGGAAAGCTCTCCGGCGTCAATAGCCGCGCGCAACGCCGTCTCGGCGCGGGTCCGGCGCGCCCAGCCGTTCACCCGTCTTCGGATCAATGCCGATCGCTTCGACGTTTCCAATCCATGATGCATGCGGCGCCAGATGATAGCCGCGCTCTTCGAGTTGCTGCGCCACTTTATCGGGGAACGTTCGCTCCAGCAGCACCACGTCCGGCATCCACTGCTGATGGAACCGCGGCGCGTCAATCGCTTCCTGCGCGTCCATTCCCAGCCACGCCCAGTTCAGAATACTCAGCAGCGTCGCCGAAATAATGCGCGGCCCGCCCGGCGAGCCGGTCACTAGGCTCAGTTTGTCGTTGCGCAGCACAATCGTCGGCACCATCGAGCTCAGCGGACGGTGCCCCGGCGCAATCGCGTTCTTCTCCGATTGCAGCAGTCCAAACATATTCGGCTTCCCCGGCGCGCTGGTGAAGTCATCCATTTCATCATTCAACAGAAATCCGTCCGTCGTGGTCACTCCCGAACCGTAAAGATCGTTCAGCGTGTACGTGTTCGAAACCGCGTTTCCGTCCGCGTCCACCACCGAATAGTGCGTCGTATGCGTGTGCTGCGATTCGTTTTCAAGAACCGCTTCCGCCACTTCGGTGTTGAGTTTTTGAATCGCGATGGGCTCCGATGCTCCGCGCAAATTGTCGAATGGCGCCGGATTGCCCGCGCCAATCTCTTTGCTCGACGTCGCATCCATCGGGTTGATCGATGCTCTCCGCTCCGCCGCGTACCGCTCGCTCAGCAAGCCCGCCACCGGCACGTGCGTGAAATCCGAGTCGCCCATGAATGTCGCGCGGTCCGCAAAAACTCGCCGCATCGCTTCCACTACTAGATGCACCGACTGCGCATCGTTCCACGAACTCAGGTGATACGGTTTCAGAATATTCAGCGCCTCCAGAATTGCCACTCCGCCGGAGCTCGGCGGCGGGCTGGTGATAATCGTCCATGCGTTTCCGTCCACGTGGTACGTTTCGCTCAGCGGCAGGCGGATTTTCGCGTGATAGTTTGCCAGATCCTCCATCGTAATCAGCCCGCCATTCTTCGCCATCTGCGCCGTCAGATCTTTTGCCGTTTGCCCGCGATAAAATTCGTCCGGTCCGTTCTTCGCGATGCGCTCCAGCGTCGCCGCCAGTTCCGGCTGGCGAAATGTTTCGCCCTCGGAATACATCGCGCCATCTTTCAGGAAAATTCTCTTGCTCTCCGGAAATTTTTCCATCCGATCATGTCCCGCGCGCAATGATGCCGCGAGAATTTTGTTCACCGCGTAGCCGTTTTTCGCCAGCCGAATCGCCGGCGCCATGTCTTCCGCCAGCGTCAATTTTCCGAACGTTTTCGCCGCCAGCGCCAGCCCCGACACTGTGCCGGGCACGCCAATCGCGCGATACCCGAGGGTAGACGCGTCGGGAATAATGTTCCCTTGCGCGTCGACGTACATGTCCCGCGTTGCGCGTTTCGGTGCCTCTTCGCGGTAATCAATGAATTTTGCGCGACCATTCCGCGGCCGCACCAGCATGAATCCGCCGCCGCCGAGGTTTCCCGCCGCCGGCTCGACCACTGCCAGCGCGAATCCCACGGCCACCGCCGCGTCCACCGCGTTTCCGCCCTTCTTCAAAATTTCCACGCCTGCTTCCGACGCCAGCGCTTCGTCGCTGACCACCATAGCGTGTTCGCCGCGCACCGCCGCCGATGGCCAGTTTGGCTGCGCAGGCCCTTCCGGCGAAGTGTATTCGCGCGGCTGCGTCTGCTGCTTTGGTTTGTTGGGTTGGGATTGCGCGAGAATCGCGCTTGCCGAAAAAAAGAAAATCACCGCAAAAAATATCGTTCTACGCATAGCCAGCCGAATCTATTCCTTTGCTCTGCGCGCGTCAACCCCACACAAAGTGTGCTAGCACTGGCGCCGATACTGTTCCTTCAGCCCCTCGAAGCAACGCCGGCAATCTGCGTGCGCGTCCTCTCAGGGGAAGCGCATGCCCGTTCGCCCGCAGGCTTCAAACACAGAGAGCAGGTGGCTGACTCCCAACAGATCCCGGACGGCCTTGTTGTAATTCACCAGAATAAATTCGCAGCCAGTTTTTCTCGCGGTTACATAGAGGCCGACCAGCGTGCCGATGCCCGCGCTGTCCATCCACTCCACTTCCTTAAGATCCACCACGATCCGCTTCGCGTGAGGGATCAAGCTCTTCCCCTGCGTCTTGAGAACCTCGGTGTGCTCGAACGTCAGCCTGCCGGCACAATAGATAACCGTCTCGTCGCCTTGCGTCTGCGTATGTAGCTTCAACCCGCCGTGTGCGGCCTCATGCGCCTCGTGGGACATCGCCATCTCCTTTCATCTGCCATCCGCCTTCCCTCGGCGGCAGAGACTCTCTCCTTCAACTCGGTAGCAATCTCGCTTTCGCATCCTTAGACAGACTGTCCACTACTCCGCCGCAAGCGCGCTCGGCTTTCTCGCCCACAGCTGCGCCGCCAGCGCAAACACTGCTGGAAAGCATTCCAGCACGTACCGCGGCTCCGGCCCTTCCACCGTCGTGAGAAACGCCGTGCGAATCACAATGAGCGCCACCAGCGCCATCGCCAGTGGATTCTTCCATCTCCGCCACGCGCCAAGAAACGCAAGCACGCCATAAGCGATGCCAATCAGAAACAATCCCAGCGAATAGCAGTATTGCGATTCGCTGTCCTCCCACCATTTTCCAATCGGCCATAGATGCCCCGAGAGCGGCAGCATCTCAATTCGCGGCGCGAACCACAGCGTCAGCGCCCGCAGAAATGGCACCTTCACGTATGTCCGCAACGGATGCCGCTCGGTCCGCTGCCGCGCGATTTCCGCGAATTGCGCGTCCAGCTCCGGCGACATTGTTTTCGTCTCATTGTATTCTGCGAGCAGATTCAACACTCTCTGCCGCTCCGCCGCGGAATCAAACGCCGATGCCGGCAAATCATTCGGATTGATATCGTCTCCATCCACATTCCACGAAACTGTAAACATATCCCCAAATCGCCACAGCCACGTTTTCTCCCACGCGGAAAATCCTCTGGTCACATACTCGCCCGGCATTTCAGCGTTTGCGGGCGCGAGAAACTGCGCTTCGTGCAACACTTGCCAATTTCGCGCCGCCCACGGCAGCAGCGGCAACGCCAGTCCCGCAGCCATCAGCGCCGTCGCGCGCAGGAGCTTCGCCCAATCCGCTGGCCTGCGCCAACAAATCACCAGCGCAACTCCCACTCCCGCCAGCAGCAGCGGCGTCTCCGGGCGCACCAGCGTCCCAAATCCCGCCACAATACCCCCCAGCAGCCAGCGCATGGAATTGATCGCGCCCGTTCCGCGCGCCACCTTCGCTTCTCCCGCGAACAGCCGCTCTTCCCTCATCGCCTCCAGCAGCACCAATAGCGCCAGGGCCGTCAAAAACGTCGCTAGCGTCTCCGTCAGCACCACCGCCGTGTAATTCGCCGTAAATGGACAGACTGCCGCGAGCCACAGCGCCGCCAGCGCCACGCGCGACTTGCTCGCCTTCGGCGCAATCACCGCCGCAAGCGCCGCCGCCAGCACGCACGTCAGAACGCCGATTCCCGCCTGCGCCAGCATCACTGCCCGCGCACTTTCGCCGAAAACCGCATAAATCCCGGCCAAAAACGCCGGGTACCCTGGCACGCGAATATCCACCGGCTGAATCCGTCCCAAAACGTCCAGCCCGTAAACGCCATGCCTCAGCCAATTCTGCGCAAGCTCTTGATAAATCGGCGTGTCGCCCGCCTCAAAAAACGGGAACTGCCACACAAAATAAATTCTCAGCGCAATCGCCGCCAGTACAGCGCCAAGGGCCCCCAAACGCATCTTAGTAGAGTCATTCATTGGCACAATTTCCGCACGCGGCTCGTCGCCCACCCGGCCTTTTGCGGCATACTGTATTCGGCTGCGCGAAATTGAACGCTTTCACGCGCCAGCGCAGCGCGGTTACTCGAAAAGCTTAAGAAGCGGCCTTAGCTTGGATTGTCCCTATGGTGAAACGCAAGCCCATTTTCTACGATGAAGAGCGCCGTCGCTGGCGACGCACTCGCCGCGTCCTCGAAATCAGCGGCATTCTCTTCACGCTCTTGATCGTCACTTTTTTCGTCAACATTCTCCGCCGCCCCAATCTTCCAGAACTTCTGCTCCCTTCGCGCAGCCCGCTCTACCGTCCGGTTACCTATTCCAGAACGCATCGCGCTCCCGCGAAACCCAAGCGCATTTCCCTCGGCCCCGCGCGCCTTCGCAAAGTCGCTGCCATCGGCGACATTCCGGAAACGTACGACCCGCTCCGCGCCGGCTTTTACGTCAACTGGGACTCCAACAGCCTCGCCTCTCTCGAACAGCATTACCACGATATCGACCTGCTCATTCCTGAAGAGCTTCACGCCGCCACCGCCGACGGCTCGCTCGCCGTGGACAACGATCCCAAGCTCGACGCCTTCCTCAAATCCATCAACTCCGATCTGCCGCAAATGCCTCTCGTCAACAACTACGACGGCCGCGACTGGCAGATCGAACCCATGGCGCAAATGCTCGCCAATCCCCCCTCCCGCCAGCGCCTCACCGCTGCGCTCGCCGGTTACGCCTCCTCTCACAAATCCGCCGGTATCGCGGTGGACTTCGAAAACGTACCCGACGAAGCCCAGAAAAATTTCACCGAATTCGTCCGCGAACTCGGCCTCGCCCTTCACGCGGATCGCCTCAAGCTGATGGTCGCTCTTCCCGCCGCCGATTGGACCTACGACTACAAATCCATCGCCCTCTACTCAGACGCCATCATCCTCATGAACTACGACCTCCACTGGCCGCAATCCGCTCCCGGCCCCATCGTCTCTCAGGATTGGTATCTCAAAAATCTCGACGCCATCACCAAAATGGTCCCGCCGCAAAAAATCGTCATGGGCATCGCCAATTACGCCTACGACTGGCCCACCGCCACCAAAAAAGATCCGCATCCTGTCGCCGACCCGCTCTCGTTCCAATCCGCCTGCGTTCGCGCCCTTGAATCCGACGCGTCCATCCAATTCGATTCCGCCTCACTTAGCCCTTTTTATAATTACGAGGACGAAAACAACAACGTCCACAACGTGTGGATGCTCGACGCGCTCACCGCTTACAACGAACTCCGCGCTGCAGATCGCGCTCATCTCTACGGCGACGCTCTCTGGCGTTTCGGCTCCGAAGACCCTTCCATCTGGGACATCTGGGACGCCGCGCACACCACTCCGCAATCCCGCGAAGCCCTGCAAACCAT
>DAIRCW010000162.1:0-6819 GCA_036796475.1 Candidatus Acidiferrales bacterium
GAGATGGACACCCTCGCGCGCCGCCTCGCGCAATCCTATCCTGCCACCGACAAAGACGTAAGCATCCGCGCCATGCCCATCATTCAATTTGTCGAAGGCAGCATCACTCGCTCCTATACGTTCATGTTTCTCATTGCCGTCGGAATTGTGTTGCTGGTGGCCTGCTCCAATCTTGCCAATCTCCAGCTGGCGCGCTCCACCGGTCGCCAGAAAGAAATCGCTGTTCGCACCGCGCTCGGCGCGGGCCGCTGGCGAATTGTCCGCTTGCTGCTTGTCGAAAATATCGTCCTCGCGATACTGGGCGGCGCAGCGAGCGCGGGCTTGGCTGCCTGGGCGCTCAACCTGATGGATTCCAACATGCCCGCGGACATTGCCCGCCTCATTCCCGGCTGGTACGAAATTCGCGTGGATGCCCGCGCCTTGATTTTCACGCTGGCAATCGCAGTCCTGAGCGGCGTCCTTGCCGGAATCATGCCGGCGCTCTCCGCTTCGCGTGTTGCGCTCAATGAATCTCTTAAAGAAAGCGGCGCTGCGATCGCCGGAGGAAGCCTTTCGCGCCACCGCCTGCGCAGCGCCTTCGTCGTCGGACAGGTAGTCGTCGCACTGGTCACAGTAGTCTCCGCGATGCTGATGGCCAAAGGATTCAGCAAATTGGTGCGCACGCAAGAGAGCTACGCGCCCCAGCGCGTTTTGATTATGGCGGTCAATCTGCCCGCATCGCGCTACTCTACAGCAACGGCTCGCATCCTTTTTTACCGCGAGGCTCTCGACAAATTGCAATCTGTTCCCGGAGTCGCTCAGGCTGAGACTTTCTACACCATTCCTCTGAGCAACAACGGCACGGAATGGCAGAATTTCCAAATTGCCGGCCAAGTTTCCGATACGCCCGGCCATCGCAGGCGCCGCGTTGTGCTCCAAACCATCAGCGCGGGATATTTTTCCATGTTGCACATTCCCATCATCGCGGGACGCGCTTTCAGTGCGAGCGATACCGCGGATTCCCAGCCTGTCGCCGTTGTCAGTCAAAATCTCGCCGATTCGTATTGGCCGGGCCAGAGCGCCATCGGACGCCACATGCGCCTGGGCAATGCGAATTCCACGCAGCCCTGGCTCACGGTTGTCGGTATCGCAGGTAACGTTCTTTACGATTGGACCGACCAACTCCCCGAACCCGCCATTTACGTCCCTTACCAGCAAGCGCCGCCTTCTGAAACTCTGCTTGCGATCCGCACCGATGCCCACGCTAGCGGCTTTTCCGGAAGCGCCCGCGCTGCGCTTGCTTCGCTTGATCCGCAGTTGCCCGCGTTCAACGTCATGCCGCTTTCGAGCGCCATTCACGAATCCATCGTCGGCCTCGCCTTTACCGCGGACATGATGGGCGCGCTCGGCTTCATTGCGCTTCTCATCGCGCTTGTGGGCGTTTATGGCGTGATGAACTACGCCGTAGCCGAACGCACTCACGAATTTGGCGTGCGCATGGCCCTTGGAGCGAAGCCTCGCGACGTCCTGTGGCTCGTATCTCGCCGCGGCGCGTGGCTCGCCGGCGCGGGCATCGTCATCGGAGTGCCTCTCGCGGTCTTAACCGCGCGCGCTTTAGCCGGCCTCATCTACGGAACCAGCGCCATGGACCTGAACGTTTTTGCCGGAATCGCCGGCCTCATCGCTTTGGTCATTGCCGCCGCCTGCTACATTCCAGCTCGCCGCGCGATGAAAGTAGACCCCATGGTCGCTTTGCGCTATGAATGATGTTTTGGAATTCGAAAGCTTACGCTTGACGGCACGAGCCACTTCGAGGTGCTATGAACACATTACTGCAGGACATCCGCTACGCGTTCCGCGTGCTCGCGAAATCTCCCGGCTTCACCGCCGTCGCCGTCCTCACTCTCGCCCTCGGCATTGGCGCCAACACAGCGATATTCACCGTCGTCAACGCCGTCCTGCTTCGGCCCCTTCCGTTTCGTGATCCCGCTAAGCTCTGCCTCGTCACTGAAAGCCTGCCTTCGTTTCCATCGCTAGGGCCGTCGTATCAAAACTATATGGATTTCCGCGATCAGGCTGAATCTCTCGAAGGGCTTGCCGCCGTGCACGTGGATTCCATGAATATGACCGGAAACGGCGATCCGCAGCGACTCAAAGTCGAAATGGCCACTGCCACTCTCTTTCCTCTTTTGGGTGTGAATGCCCTCCAAGGCCACACTTTCACCGAAGGCGAAGACCGCTACGGCGGCGCACCTGTAGTTTTATTGACCTATGCCTTTTGGCACACGAATTTCGGCGGCTCGCCAGACATTCTCGGCAAAAACATTACTTTGAATGACCAGTCGTACACCGTGACCGGAATTTTGCCTCCGGGCTTTCAAATCGTCGTTCCCGTGGACGTGATCGTGCCGTTTGCGCCCTGGGCTCATGGATTGCCCGACGACCGCAACTGGCATCCCGGCATCATCGCGATTGGCAGGCTGCGGCAGAACGTCACGCTCGCACAGGCGCGCGCCGAAATGGCTACCATCGCCGAACGCCTGGATAAGCAATATCCGATCTACGACACAGGCATGGGCGCAAACGTCAACGGCATGCAGGACCTTCTCGTGCAAAACGTGCGTCCTGCTCTGCTTGTGCTGCTCGGCGCAGTCGCTCTTGTCCTTCTGATTGCCTGCGGGAATATCGCCAATCTTCTGCTCGCCCGAGCGGCTTCTCGTCAGCGCGAAATCGCTGTGCGCACCGCCCTCGGCGCAACTCGTTTCCGCATCGTCCGCCAGCTTCTCACGGAGAGCATAATCCTTGCGCTCGCTGGCGCAGCTCTCGGACTGCTGCTCGCTCAGTTGCTCATGCAGCCGCTGCTCAGCCTCGCTCCTGCGAATCTGCCGAGCATAGGCAAAGTTGGCATTGACGCCGGCGTGCTCGCCTTTACGTTGCTCGTGGCGCTTGCCACCGGCGTGCTTTTCGGCCTCGCGCCCGCATTGCAAACGCTCAAACTCGACATTCGCCCCGCGCTGGGCGATGCATCGCGCGGCTCAACCGCAGGAGCAGGACGCCATCGCATCCGCAACATTCTTGTCGTCACGGAAGTTGCCCTCGCTCTCCTGCTGCTCATTAGCGCCGGCCTGCTGATTCGCAGTTTCTCGCGTTTGCAGGACGTGCAAACCGGTTTTGAACCTTCGCACCTCCTCGTGGTCGACGTGCCTTTGTCCTCCAAAGCCTACGCGCAGCCGGCGCAGCGAATGGAATTTTTCGATGAACTGCTGGCCCGTGCGCGCTCGTTGCCAGGAGTAACTTCAGCCGGCTCCGCGGTGGTTTTGCCTGTGACCGGAAGCGGCTCCTCTATCCATTTCAATATCGAAGGCCGTCCGCCGAAAAGCCCGCACGACTACATCTTGATCGGCTATCGCCCGGTGAGCCCACAATACTTGCAGACTTTGCGCGTGCCCTTGCTTGCTGGCAGGATGTTGAAAGAATCAGACACGGAACGAGCGCCCTACGTCGCTGTCGTGAACGAGAGCATGGCGCGCCAGTATTTCCCGGGGCAGTCGCCGCTCGGGAAAAGAATTCAGCTCGGCGCCATTCCCAACAACGAAGTCCCTTGGATGGAAATCGTTGGCGTCGTCGGCGACATGAAGCAAAGCCTGGCTACCGAAGCGAGTTCAGAAATGTACATTCCCTATCGCCAGGCCGACTCCATGCTGCCGATATTTGCAATGTCTGTGGTGCTGCGCACAGCAGGCGACCCCCACACCCAAGCGTCCGCGTTGCGCAGCGCCGTCCACGATCTGAATCCCAATCAGCCTCTCGTCAATTTCCGCACCATGCAGGACAACATCGCCACGTCGGTCAGCGATCCGCGCTTCCGCACCATCCTGCTGGGGATTTTCGCAGCCAGCGCTTTGCTCCTTTCCATCATCGGACTCTATGGACTGATGGCTTACTCCGTGAATCAGCGCACCTCAGAAATTGGCATTCGCCTCGCGCTCGGTGCTCAGCATGCCGACGTGACCAAAATGATTCTTCGCGATGGCTTGAAGTTGGTGCTCATTGGCATTGCTCTCGGTATTAGCGGCGCTTTAGCACTCACCAGAGCGCTGGCGCGCTTCCTCTACGGCGTGCTGCCCAATGATCCGGCTACATTTATCGCCGTGCCGATTGTCCTGGCTGTCGTCGCGCTCGTGGCCTGCTACATCCCCGCTCGCCGCGCCATGAAGGTCGACCCCATCGTCGCTCTGCGCTATGAATAATCACGCGACAGAAGCCTGCTCCGAAGAATCGAGAATCGCGTTAGCGTCGGAGATACAATTTGCTGGTTTTTCTCGCTTGCTGGTCACTTTTCACTCGTCACTTGTCATCTGTAACGTTGAAGGCAAGCAGGTGAAGGGAGTCGCATGAACACACTACTTCAAGACATCCGTTACGCCCTCCGCGTGCTCTCTAAATCTCCCGCATTCGCAGCCATCGCCATTCTCACGCTCGCCATCGGCATCGGCGCGAACACCGCTCTCTTCTCCGTCGTCAACGGCGTCCTACTCAATCCTCTTCCTTATCCTCATCCCGAACAGCTGGTCGCCGTTTACGCCGATTCGCCTGAAACTTCTCAGGGCTACGTCACCTATCTGAATTTCCTCGATTGGCAGCGCATGAACCACACTTTTTCCTCGATGACCATGTACCGCAATCAGGATTACAACTTCTCGACCAGTGGGCCCTCCGAACGCGTCTCCGGCTTCATGATATCCGCCGATTTTTTCCAGACGCTCGGCGTTCCGCCGGTGATCGGCCGTCTTTTCCATGCCTCCGACGATCACATCGGCGCCGCCCCCGTTGTCATTCTCGGCGGAGGCTTTTGGAAGCGCCACTTCGCCTCATCTCCGTCCGTCCTCGGCCAGGCCATCACGCTAAACAGCGTGGCCTACACCATCGTTGGCGTGATTCCCGCGAACTTCACTTTCTACGGTCCACAGCGCGACGTCTACACGCCCCTCGGCCAGTTGAACGACGCCTCGTTTCTCGACCGCCGCATTGACTTGAGCGCCCACTCCGCCGGCCGCCTGAAACCCGGCGTCACTCTCGCGCAAGCACAATCCGATATGGACGCCGTCGCGCGCAGCCTCGCCAAAACCTATCCCGACGCCGATAAAAACGTCGGTATCACGCTCACTTCGATGAAGCAGGACCTCGTCGGCAACATCCAGCCCTTGCTTCTCGTCCTTCTCGGCGCGGTTGGTTTTCTGCTGCTGATTGCCTGCGCCAATGTTGCCAATCTCCTCCTCGCCCGCTCCATGTCGCGCTCGCGGGAATTCGCCATTCGCTCCGCGCTCGGCGCCAGCCATTCGCGCGTGATTCGCCAGTTGCTCACCGAAAGCGGCATCCTCGCCGGAATCGGGGGGGCGCTTGGCCTTCTGCTGGCCTTCTGGGGCGTGAAAGCCTCTCTCGGTTTCCTTCCTGGAACTTTGCCGCGCGCGAATGACGTCTCGCTCGATTCGCGCGTTCTGCTCTTCACTCTCGCCATTTCTCTCTTCGCCGGAATTCTCTTCGGCCTGGCTCCCGCGCTCAAAACTTCGCGTGTCAACTTGCAGGAAGTATTGAACGAATCCGGTCGCGGCTCTTCGGGCGCCCGCCATCGCCTCCACGGAATTTTCGTCGCCGCCGAAGTCGCTCTCGCCCTTGTCCTTCTCGTCGGCGCGGGACTCATGCTCCGCAGCCTCGCCGCTCTTTGGCGCGTCAACCCGGGATTCAATCCCGCTCACGCCATCACTTTCAATCTCTCCATGCCCGCGAACTCCAAAACCACCTCCGCCGAAACGCGCGCCCGCCTCCGCGCGTTCGACGCCAAAATGCGCGCCATTCCCGGAGTCGAAGCCGTTTCCGTCACCCTCGGCTCGCGCCCCATGATTCATCTCTCCACCGATCTGTTCTGGATTCAGGGCCATCCCAAACCCGCCACTTCGCAGGACATGAGTCCCGCCGCCTTTTATCTCGTCGAATCCGGCTTCCAGAAAGCCATGGGCCTCACTCTCGAACGCGGCCGCTTCATCACCGACGCCGACAACGAAAACGCCCCCGTCGTCATTGATATTGACGACGTTTTCGCCCGCACCTATTTTCCGCATCAGGACCCCATCGGCCAGCGCATCAACTTCTCCACTTTCGGCGTGCAAGCCCAAATCGTCGGCATCGTCGGCCATGTAAAACAGTGGGGCCTCGGCAACGATCCCAAGAACGCCCTCGAGCCGCAGTACGACTATCCCTACATGCAGGTTCCAGAAAAGCTTATGCCGCTTCTTGCCGACGTCGCCGCCGTCGTCATTCGCACCAAAGGCGATCCCAGCGCCGTCATGCCCGCCGTCCGCAAAGCCGTCGCCGAACAGGACCCGCGCGAGGTTGTCTATTCCGTGCAAACTCTCGACGAAGTCGTCTCCAATTCCTTCGCTGCGCGCCGCCTCTCCATGATTCTTCTCGGAATTTTCGCCGCCCTCGCGCTCCTGCTCGCCTGCGTGGGAATTTACGGCGTGGTTTCCTATCTGGTCGGCCAGCGCACCCACGAAATCGGCGTGCGTATGGCCCTCGGCGCGCAGCGCGAAGATATTTTGCGCCTGATTCTCGGCCACGGCGCAAAGATGGCTCTCGCCGGAATAATCATCGGAGCCGCCGCCGCCCTAGGCCTCACCCGCCTCATGGCTAGCCAGCTTTTCGGCGTTAGCCCGCGCGACCCGTTCACCTTCGTTGCCGTTGCGGCCCTGCTGCTCATCGTCGCGCTCGTGGCCTGTTACATCCCCGCCCGCCGCGCCATGCGCGTCGATCCCATGGTCGCCCTAAGGTATGAGTAGCATG
>DAIRCW010000163.1:0-6774 GCA_036796475.1 Candidatus Acidiferrales bacterium
CGCGCTCCTTGCCGACCTGCTCGATGGCCGCTTTGGCGCGGACTTGAAAAGTGCCCCGGCCTTTTTTGTAGGCCTGCTCGATTCCTTCGCGTCCATAGATGTAGCCGCCGGTGGGAAAATCCGGACCGGGAACGGATTTCATAATTTTCTTCAGCGGAGTTTCCGGGTCTTCGATGAGCATCACTGTGGCTTCGATGACTTCGCGCAAATTGTGCGGAGGAATGTTGGTGGCCATGCCGACGGCGATGCCGCTCGAGCCATTAACCAGCAAGTTGGGGATGCGCGTAGGCAGAACGGTGGGCTCGGCGGTGCTTTCGTCGAAATTCGGCGTGAAATTGACGGTTTCTTTGTCAATGTCGGCGAGCATCTCCTCGGCGATTTTGGAGAGGCGCGCTTCGGTGTAACGCATGGCCGCCGGGGGATCGCCATCGACGGAGCCGAAGTTGCCTTGCCCGTCGACGAGCGGATAGCGCATGTTGAAGGACTGCGCGAGGCGCACCAGCGCGTCGTAGACAGGCGCGTCGCCGTGCGGATGGAACTTGCCGAGGACCTCGCCGACGATCTTGGCGCACTTGCGGTAAGGCTTGGTGGAGGTGAGGCCGAGCTCGTACATGCCGAAGAGGATGCGGCGGTGCACGGGCTTCAGGCCGTCGCGCACGTCGGGCAGCGCGCGGCCGATGATTACGCTCATGGCGTAATCGAGATAGGATTTCTTCATCTCCGATTCGATATCGACCGGAGTCATCATTTGCTGCTGTTGCTCGTCGGCCATTCAACCCCCAAAAGATTGCAGCTCTAAAAGTGCTGTTTTCTTATCGATTAGAAATTCGTCTGTCGTTTGTTTTCAGCAACTTACAGGCATTTCTAATAATTTCGCTTGCGATTCTACCCGACTTTGGGTCGAGCAGCCTCGCCCGGGCTGCCATTAACCCATAAGCCCCATTGATTGCGAGACTTAGGCCGATTTTGCCTTCCATTCCACGACAAATGCCTTCACCGCCTCAAAGGCTGCGGCATTATTCGAAAACCGCTGTGCGCCGAAATGCCCTTCAAGCCTCAGCATCAGGTCGGCGCATTCCGCTTCGCTCTCGCACTCGAATGCGACGCCGCGCTCGCTATCGGGCGAATGGGTGGCTGCCGCGCGAAAATTGGAGCACGAGAGGCCCTTCAATCCCGGCAACGTTTGCCAATTCAACTGATAAACCATTGCTCTTGATACGCCCGCCTCGCGGCGCTAAATATCCAAATTCACGACTTCGAGGGCGTTTTCCTGGATGAATTTGCGGCGCTCCTCGACGTTTTCGCCCATGAGCGTGGCGAAGATTTCCTCGGCGGCGACGGCGTCCTCGAGGCGCACTTTCAAGAGAGTGCGCGTCTCGGCGTTCATGGTGGTTTCCCAGAGCTGCTGAGGATTCATTTCGCCGAGGCCCTTGAAGCGCGTGATGGTGAATTCTTTCTTGGCGTCTTCGAGGACGTAGGAGAGCACGCCCAACGCGTTTTCCTTGCTGACCTTGCTGCCGTTGTGAGCAATGGTGAAGGGCGGCTTATCGAAAGGCGCGATGGACTGGCGCAGCGTGCGAACGCGCTTGTACTCCGGCGAAGCGGCCAGGGCCCAATTGATGCGGCGCGGCGCGGAGCCATTGGTGATGACGATTTCGTGCAGGCTGTGCTCTTCGTCGAATTCGAGCTTGGCCTCTAGCTGCAGCTTCAGTTTTTCGATCTGCTTGAGCAGTTCCTGCAATTTTTTCTTTTCGGCGAAATCGGTTTTCTTTTCGAGTTCACTTTCGGCGAGCAGTTCGACGAGCGCCGTTTCGCGCAGACGACGGGCGAGCTTCGCGGCGACCTGCTCGTACTCCTGCACATTGAGCAAGAATTGGGTGAGATCGCCGCCCTCGAGCTGCTTGCCGCCTTTGGCGGTGACGGAATGCTCTTCGGTGGCGCGGCGCATCAGCTCGCGGGAAAATTCGCGCTCATCGCGGATGTAGCGGTCCATCTTGCCGCGCTTCAGGCGGTAGAGCGGCGGCTGCGCGATGTAGACGTGGTCTTTTTCAATTAGCTCGCGCATGTGGCGGAAGAAAAACGTGAGCAGCAGCGTGCGGATGTGGCTGCCGTCCACGTCGGCGTCAGTCATGAGGATGACTTTGTGGTAGCGCAGCTTGGCGGCGTCGAAATCGTCTTTGCCGATGCCGGTACCGAGCGCGGTGATAATCAGGCGCAACTCTTCGTGGCCGAGCATTTTGTCGTAACGCGCTTTCTCAACGTTCAGGATTTTGCCTTTGAGCGGCAGAATGGCCTGATATTTGCGATTGCGGCCTTCTTTGGCTGAGCCGCCGGCGGACGGCCCCTCGACGATGAAGAGCTCGCAGCGCGCGGGATCGCGCTCCTGGCAGTCGGCGAGTTTTCCCGGCAAGCCGCTGGAATCGAGCGCGGATTTGCGGCGCGTCAACTCGCGAGCTTTGCGCGCGGCTTCGCGGGCGCGCGCGGCGTCAATGCACTTGCCGATGATTTTTCGCGCGATGGAGGAATGCTTGTCGAAATACTCGCCAAGCTTTTCATTCACGAGCTGCTCGACGAGGCCTTTAATGTCGCTATTGAGCTTGCCTTTGGTCTGGCCTTCGAACTGCGGCTGCGGGAGCTTGACGGAAACGACGGCGACCAGGCCTTCGCGAACATCATCGCCAGTGATGGAAATTTCGTCCTTCTGCTCCTTGAGCATCCCGAAAGAGCCCGCGTAGTAGTTAATGGTGCGCGTGAGCGCGGAGCGGAAGCCGGAAAGGTGCGTGCCGCCGTCAATGGTATTGATGGTGTTGGCGAAGCAAAAAATGTTTTCCGTGTAGCTGTCGTTATATTGCAGCGCGATTTCCATTTCGACGGTGTCGCGCTTGCCCTCGATATAAATGGGGGAATCGTGGAGGACGGATTTGCCGCGATTGAGGTGCTTGATGAATTCACTGATGCCGCCGGTAAAGCGAAATTCGGCTTTCTTGCCGTTGCGCTCGTCCTCGAGAGTGATTTTGAGGCCTTTGTTCAAGAAGGCCAGTTCGCGAAGGCGCTGGGAAAGCGTGTCGTAGGCAAATTCAATGGTGCTGAAAATCGAAGGATCGGGATGAAAAGTGATTTTCGTGCCGGTCTTTTTGGTTTTGCCGGTGTCTTTCAGCTTGGAAGTGGGATGGCCTTTTTCGTAGCTCTGTTCCCAGACCTGGCCGTCGCGCCAGATCTCCAAATCGAGCCAATCAGAGAGGGCGTTTACGACGGAAACGCCGACGCCGTGCAAGCCGCCGGAGACTTTATACGTTTCGCTGTCGAATTTTCCGCCGGCGTGGAGGACGGTCATGACCACTTCGGCGGCGGGCTTCTTTTCGGTGGCGTGCATGTCCACGGGAATGCCGCGGCCGTTGTCGGTGACGGTAACAGAGTTGTCTTCATGAACGACGACATTGATTTCGTCGCAGTAGCCGGCCATGGCTTCGTCGACGGAATTGTCGGCGACTTCCCAGACAAGATGATGCAAACCAAATTCGCCGGTGGAACCGATATACATCGCTGGGCGTTTACGAACCGCTTCCAGTCCGCCGAGGACTTTGATGGAGGTGGCGTCGTACTTGTGCCCTGTGGCCTTCGCAGGCGCGTTTTCTTTTTCACCCATTTTCTGGCGTGCTCCTGGTTTTCAAATCGGGGAAGGCGGTCGCGCGGAAAGTTTAGCCCGACACTTGCCCGCATTGGCGGGCTTGCCTTGCCCATTGGCTCAGCTGCGAACGCGTTTCAAAAATCGAGCTGGGCTCGAAGGGATTCTGCTTCATCCCGCGACAGTCGGCGGATCCGGTGGCGCGCGGCGAAGACTTTGCGGCCCGTTGCGGGCCAAATTCAGGCAGCTGAATCGCAGCTTGCGCAGGCTCACATTCTGGCGCGAACGCGAGCCTCTTCGACTCAGACTTGCCCTTTACAAATGCAAAACTGGAGATCAAAAAAAAAACCCAAATGCGCACCCAAAGTGTAGCCAAACACGCGCACGAAAACAAGGAAAATCGATGTGACTAGAATGAGTTAAATAGCTGTAGAATTAGCAATTTACAGCCAATAGCGAGATTGCTCAAAAAGGGGCTCAGGAGCTGCGTGTCAGGGGCCGCATAAAGGCCATCCGCCGAGACATTTCGTGGCTCTGCCGTCGTAGAAATGGGCTCGCCGAGGCCGTCAGAGAGTTGCGGGAGATGCACCTCTTATCTCAACCCGTGCCGGACGCGCTTCCTGTCGAACCGGCGCTTGTTGGGCAAGCCATTCTCTGTGCAAAGATCGTTGCGGAGAAATCCCACAGTTGCGCGCTCAAGAAATTTTCTCGGAGTACGAGCGAAACTGAAATTCAAAATGCAAGCGCTTTTTTGCCCTGGCGCAAAGATTTTTTACCTGTGGAAAAACTGTGAATTGCTTGTGCACGCTGTGACTCGTTTTCGTAAAATTTTCTCTTGCCGCGCGGCGGAAGTTTAGGCAGAATCCGCGCTCGCACTCAGGGGTGGTGCAACAAGCTTTTATCCCTCAGCAGGCAGGCCGCGCAGGAAAAGGGAAGTCCTGCGATGGCCGCCCGGCAAGAAACGCAACACGGTGGCATGAGATTGTTTTCCACAGGATTTCCACGGGTGTGGAAATTCGGCAAGGTTTAGCACGACGGTGAATTCCTGGGACAAAGTACTGGAACACATGAAGCGGCGGGTGAACGCCCACAGCTTCTCGACGTGGTTTGGGCCTACGCGGCTGGAATCAGAAGCGGCCGACCGGCTGGTGGTTCGCGTGCCCACGCCGATCTTCCGCAAGCGGCTCACGCAGACTTATGGCGATTTTTTGGATGCGGTGCTCGCCGAACTGGGCATGTCGGCAACGCGGCTGGAATTTGTTTGCGCGGAAACTGAACCGACGCCAGCGGCCGTAGCGCCGCCAGCCCAGGCGAAGCTGGATTTCGATTCTTCGAACCACCAACTGAATCCACGGTATACGTTTGAAACGTTTGTTGTGGGCAGCAGCAACCAGTTCGCGCACGCGGCGGCGCAGGCGGTGGCCGAGCAGCCGTCGAAATCGTACAACCCGCTTTTCCTGTATGGCGGAGTGGGGCTAGGCAAGACGCATTTGATGCACGCGATCGGGCACGCCATCAAGCGGCGCAATCCAGCATTGCGGCTCACTTATGTGAGCGCGGAGAAGTTCACCAACGAGGTGATCGCCGCGGTGCGCTTCGACAAAATGGCGGCGTTCCGGGACCGCTTCCGCACGATGGACATTCTGCTGGTGGATGATATCCAGTTCATCGCCGGAAAAGAGCGCACTCACGAAGAGTTTTTTCATACGTTCAACACACTGTATGAAGAGCAGAAGCAGATTGTTATCTCGTCGGACTGCCCGCCAAAGGAAATTTCGGCGATTGAGGAGCGGCTGCGCTCGCGCTTCGAATGGGGGCTCATCGCTGATATTCAACCGCCGGATCTGGAAACCAAAATCGCTATCTTGCAGAAAAAGGCGGACAGCGAGCAGGTCAAGCTCGCAGACGACGTAGCGGAATTCATCGCACGCTCGATTAAATCGAACATTCGCGAGCTGGAAGGCGCGCTGATTCGCCTGCTGGCGTACGCTTCGCTGACCGGAATCGAATTGAGCGTGGCCACAGCGCAGCAAGTTTTGAAAAATCTTATCGACTCGCAGGAGAAGAAGGTTTCCATCGAGCAGATTCAGCGCCGGGTGGGCGAGCATTTTGGATTGCGGGGGCAGGACCTGAAAGTGCGCAGTAATTCGCGGCAGATTGCCTTTCCGCGGCAGGTGGCCATGTATCTGGTGAAGCAGCTCACTTCCGCGTCGCTGCCGGAAATCGGGCGGCAATTTGGCGACAAGCATCACACCACGGTGCTGCATTCCATTCACAAGATTGAGAGCTTGCGACGCAGCGACAAAGAATTGAACAAGACCATCAACAAGCTACTCGACTCGCTCGGTTAGGCTTGCGCGAATTTTCCGCAGGCGCGGATTTTCGTGGATGTGAATCCTGTGTGAAAGCCGGGCGATTCGCGAATACAGTAGAAATTTTCCAGCAGCGCGCAGCAAGACGCACAGCGAATGCAAACGGCTAACAGAGTTGCGATGAATGGCTTGCAGAGATTTTCACAAACTCACAGATGCGGCGGCTGCGACGGTATTATTATTTCAAATCAATAAAGAAAAGCAGTAAAGTACGTCGCAGGCCAACTCACCTGAGTAAGCAAGATTTCGCGAGGAGCGCATGGAATTCAGCGTAAAAAAATACGACCTACTCGAAGAGCTCGAACTGACGCAAGGCGTGATCGAGCGCAAGACCACGATTCCCATTTTGTCGAACCTGCTGGTGGAGGCGAAGGGCAACCGGCTGTACATCACGGCGACGGACCTGGAGTTGAGCATTCGCACGTCCTGCGAAGCGAAAGTGAAAAAAGAGGGCGCCGGCACGATTCCCGCGAAAAAACTGCTGGATCTGGTGCGTCTGCTGCCGGATGGGGAGATTCGCTTCAAACTACTGGAAAATCACTGGATTCACATCACCAGCGACCGAAAGAATTACAAGATGGTGGGCATGTCGAAGGAAAATTTTCCGGCACTGCCTGCATTCCCGCACACGCTGGTCAAGATTCCGGCGAGCTTCCTCTCGCAACTGATCTCCAAGACCATATTCGCCATTGCGCAGGAAGAATCGCGTTATACGCTGAATGGCGCCTTGCTGGTGCTCACGCCTGCCACGCTGACGATGGTGGCGACCGACGGCCA
>DAIRCW010000164.1:0-6742 GCA_036796475.1 Candidatus Acidiferrales bacterium
AAAGCCCTGCCCTTTGCGCGCGCGCTGCAGGACGCGGGGTTCGGCGCAAACACGCGGGCGGCGATCATCATGACCAATCAGTCGAAGTGGCTGATTTCGGCGTACGCGATTTTTCATCGCGGAGGCGTGCTGGTTCCGCTAGACTATAAACTCACTGCCGCCGAGCATCTGCAGCTTCTCGCGCACTCCAAAGCTGAATTTCTCATCGTGGAATACCATCTGTGGCGAGCGATCATACAGGCGGCGAATTTCGCGAATCGGAAGGTGAAAACGGTAATTGTCACCGAAGCGCCGCCGAATGCTGAACTTCACGGCGCGAAACGGTGGGAAGAATTTCGCGGGGCGGGCGAGCCTGATTTTGTTGAGCGAAAAAGAAGCGATTGGGCGGGCATCGTGTACTCGTCCGGTACCGGCGGGCGGCCTAAAGGCTGCGTGATGACGCACGACAATTATCTTGAGCAGTGCGCTTCGCTGGCGTCGCTCTTCCCTTTCTGGCCGGGCGTTCGCTACCTGAGCATTCTGCCCACAAATCACGCGATCGATTTCATGATCGGCTTCGTCGGGCCGTTTGTCTGCGGCGCGGCTGTCGTTCACCTGCGCACGTTGCGTCCGGAATTCATTCGCGATGGGTTCTCGCGCTATCAGATCACGTATGTCACCGTCGTCCCGATGATTCTGAAAAATATCGAGCGCGGATTGCGTGAGAAATTCGCGGCGCTTCCGCCGGCGCGAAGGCGGATTCTGAATGCTCTCATCTCAATCAATCGAGCGTTGACGCGCGGCCGCCCCCACGTGCGGCTCAGCCGGATGCTTCTGCCGCAAATTCATAAGGCCTTCGGTGGCGAGTTGCGCGCGATTTTTGTGGGCGGCGCGTTCACTGAACCATCCACGCTGCAGTTTTTCTACGATCTTGGCATTCCCGTCGGCAACGGATATGGTCTGACGGAAGCGGGCACAGTGATCACCTTGAATGATTTCAAGCCGTTTCGCGCGGACACAGTTGGCAAGCCGCTCCCCGGCACGGAAGTGCGCATCGCGAATCCTGACCGCGATGGAATCGGCGAAGTCGCTGCGCGCGGCAAAACAATAATGTCGCACTACCTCGATGATCCCGAAATGACCGCGTCCACAATTGTGAATGGCTGGCTAATGACTGGCGACCTGGGCAAGCTCGACGCGTCCGGACACTTGCAGCTTTTTGGCCGGCAAAAAAACATGATTGTGACCGAGGGCGGCAAAAATATTTATCCCGAAGATATCGAAAATGTTTTTGCGGGATTGCCGGTGAAGGAATTTTGCGTTTTCGCAGCGAATTACATCTGGCCGCAGCGCACCATGGTCGGCGAACAGCTTATCTTAGTTACGCGCATCGAGAATGCGCGGCAATCCGCTGCTGAACTGCGCACGCAAATCGCCGAACACAACCGGCGGCTGCCTGACTTTAAGCGAATCAGTGCCTGTTTACCGTGGACGCGCGATTTTCCGCGCACGGCTTCCTTGAAAATCAAGCGCGACACGCTGGCCGAGGAAATTCGCGCGAGTGCCGCGCGCTCAGATTTGATTTCTGTGTGAGAACCGAACGTGCCCGGGAAATTCTTCGCTATCGTGAATCCAGCGGCGGGAGGCGGACGTTGCGCCAAACTCGCGCCAGCTGCGATCGAGCGTTTGCGCGCGGCGGGTGTGCAGTTCGAAGTGGCTGAGACCCACGCGGCCGGCGATGCGACGCGGCTTGCGCGCGAAGCGCAGGCAAAGGGCTATCACCAGTTCATCGCGGTCGGCGGCGATGGCACTTCGTACGAGATCATCAACGGAATTTTCCCGCTTGCCGCAAATTCGCCCTCCGAACGCTGCACGCTCGCATTTTTGCCCCTCGGAACAGGCAATTCGTTTCTGCGTGATTTCGTTCCACCCCATCATGCGAAGGTGGCCAGCCAGATGGAGCGCGCCATCATCAAAGGCGCGAGCCGCGCCTGCGACGTCATTCGTTTGCGCCACTCCGCTGGCGAACTTTTTTACATCAACCTGCTGAATCTCGGTTTTGCCGCTGACGCCGCGGAGGTCGCCAATCGCTACTTCAAACCGTTCGGCTATTTTGGATACACACTCAGCGTGCTAGCGTGCCTCGCTCGTTTGCGCCGGCGCCCGTTTCCGATGCGCGTGGATGAGCAAGGGCAGTTCGACAAGCGCCGCTGCCTGTTTCTCGCCTTCAGCAACACAAAATATACGGGCGGCAACATGCTCATCGCGCCGCACGCTGACGCATTCGATGGCTTGATCGAATACGTTCGCTGGGGCCCTGTCGGCCGCCTCGTATTGCTGCGCAATTTCCCAAAGCTTTTCGACGGAACGCACATTCGCCACCCGATGGCCTACCGTGCGAGCGTGCGCAGTGTGGAATTTTCGCTCGATGCGCCGGCGAACGTGACCATCGATGGCGAGAGCCTGCAACTTAAGTGCGAGCGCCTCGACATTCTTCCCGGCGCGCTGGACGTAATCGTATGAGCGAGCTCTACAGGAAGGCGCGCTCGGTCGCGCTGTGGGCCGTGAGCGGCGCGCATTTTTTTATCATTTGTCCGCTGCTCGTCGGCCTCGGTGCGATCGTCAATCCGCGCAAAAACGACTGGCCGCAGCGCGTTTTCTTTCGCAACATTTTGCGCGTCGCGGGAGTGAAATTCGAAGTCAAGCGCTCGCCGGGATTCGATGCGCAGCGCACCAGCCTTTTCGTTTGCAACCACGTGAATATTTTCGATCCGTTCGTGATTTACTCCGCGATTCCACAATTCGTTCGCGGATTTGAGCTCGCCTCGCATTTTAAAATTCCCGCCTACGGCTGGATGATGGGCCGCTTTGGAAACGTTCCCGTGCCCGACGAAAACAATCGTTCCCGCGCCGCCATGCAGGAGATGACGCGCAAAGCGGATGAAGCTTTTAGGTCAGGAACCAGTTTGATTGCATTTGCGGAAGGCTCGCGCACGCGCGACGGACATGTTGGCCCGTTTCAAAAAGGCGTCTTTCGGCTGGCGATTCGATTTGGCGTGCCGATTGTGCCGATGAGCATCGTCGGCTCGTATGAATTCTTTCGCACCGGCGATTGGATGCTGAATCCGGGAAAAATCGTGGTCCACCTGCATGACACCATCGAAACAGCCAGCATGAAAAAGGACAGCGCAGAAGAACTGAGCGATCGTGTTCACGCAATTGTTGCTGCGCCCGTCGAACAACACATGGAGCAGTCAGCGGAAGCAAACGCCCCGGCGCAAAGAATTGGCAAGAGCGAGACGGCGCGCTAGAACAGTTCCCGATTTCCGGGAACGAGGCGTCCGGCGCGAATTTCCTGCCAAGTGTAGATCACACGGTGAATCACGGTCAGCGTGGAAAGCGTCGCAATCACCCAGAGCACGGGCGCCATTCTCCAAAACGCTCCGCCAAGAATTAACAGCACCAAACGCTCGGGACGCTCCATGAATCCCACTTTGCATTGCGGAATCAGCGACTCGGCGCGCGCGCGCGAATAGCTCACCATGAACGAGCTGGCCATCGCGACCGCCGCGAGGCCCATGTAAAACGGGCGTCCGATCAGCGTGTAATGCACCACCAGGCCCATGTACAGGCCAAGATCCGAGTAGCGATCGAGCGTGGAATCGAGGAACGCGCCGAAAGCCGTGGTGCGCCCCGCTTTGCGCGCGACTTGCCCGTCGGCCATATCGAGAAATCCTGCGAGAAACAAAACCGCCGCCGCCCCGCGAAATTCTCCGTAAGCAAAAAGCACGGCGGCCCACACATTCACCACCATGCCGATCACCGTCAGCACGTTCGGCGTGATTCCTGTGGCCGCGAGCGCTTTCACTACGCGCTCCAGCAGCCAGCCGGCGCCGGCGCCGATTATGTGCGTCACTGGATGCCAAATCGGTTTTTTCTCGCCGCTCATGGCGCAAATCATACGTCAGATTTTCCGTGCCACTCAAGCAACAATCCGCAAATGTTGCCATGCGCAAGCGAGCGGCGTGACTTCCTTTTTGAGTTGAAACGCTCTTGAATCCGTTTGCGTCTGTACGTGCAGTTCAATAGCATCTCGCACGTCACGTAAAGGTTCCGTGGAGGCTCACATGATGCATGGGCATTGGCGAAGATTGTCCGTCCGGCTGGCCATCGGCACATTTCTTCCGGCATTAGTAATGATTTTAGCCGCGCGGAATTCCTCCGCGCAGAGCACGTATCAAAAGCCCTCGCCGGAAATCGTCAATGTTCTGCTCGCGCCCGCGCCGCCGATGGCAATCGTGAACCCGCAGGGCACCGAAATGCTGCTCGCCGAGCCGATACGCTATCCGCCGATTTCCGAACTGGCGCGTCCCATGCTGCGTATCGCGGGAATCCGCATCGATCCTGCGAATTTCGGACAGCACGCGCCGCAGCGCTTCACGCATCTTTCGCTTGTGAACGTCGCCGATGGGCGCGCGAAACAAATTCCTTTTGCGTACGGCGAAGGTTTCGGCCGTCCCGAATGGGCGCCAGACGGAAAACACTTTTTCCTGACGCTCACGGCCGACAAGACCGTCGAACTTTGGATCGGCGACGCAACCAACGCTTCGATTCACCGCATTCCGGCAATCTCCCTCAACACCACTCTCCTCGTCTCCTTTGGACAAAATCAACCGCAGCCTTGCTCTTGGGCGCCGGGCAGCCGCGAACTTCTCTGCCGCATAGTTCCCGCGAATCCCGGCAAGCCTCCCGCTGAACCAGGCATTCCCGAAGGGCCGATTGTTCGCCAGAGCTTCGGCAAAGCCGCGCCCGCTCCAACTTTTGAAGACATGCTCACCAGCCCATTCGACGAACAGGAATTCGATTACTACGCAAAAGCGCAGCTCGCGCTTGTCACCATCGCGACGGGCAAATCAACGCTCATCGGCAAGCCCGCCATTTTCAACATGGACGAACTGTCGCCGAATGGCCGCTTGATTCTCGTTTCGGAAATTCATCCTCCGTATTCCTACGTGAGGCCGTTCGAAGATTTCGCGCACACGGTAGAAGTGTGGGATAGCGCAGGACGCATCGTGTACAAAGCTGCGGACGTTCCCCTGCAGGAAACGATTCCCATCGGCGGCGTTGCCAGCGGTCCGCGCGATTATCAGTGGCAACCGAGCTCCCCCTCCACACTCGTGTGGGCCGAAGCACTCGACGGCGGCAATCCGCGCGCGAAGGCCGATTATCGCGATAAATTGATGGAAATTTCGGCGCCCTTTACCGCTCAGCCTACTGAACTGACGCGCACCGAATTCCGATTCACGCGAATTTTCTGGGGCGAACGCGGCGACCTCGCCATCGTCTCCGAAATCGACCGCGCCGACGCGCGTGCGCGCACGTGGTTTCTGAATCTGCAGGACGCTTCTGCCAAGCCGCGCCTCGTTTGGGACATGAACGCGCTAGAACGTTACAAAAATCCGGGCCTGCCGCTCATGCACATGCTCGCCAACGGCCACACCGCCGTTATCGAGCAGGGAGAAAATATTTTTCTGGCAGGCGAAGGCGCTTCCCCGGAAGGCGACCGTCCGTTTCTCGATCGCTTGAACACGCAAGCTTTGCAATCGGAGCGTCTCTTCCACTGCGACGATAAGAGCTATGAAGAAGTTGTGGCGCTCTCTTCCGCAGACGGCCCGCAATTCATCACCCGCCGCGAATCGCGCACCGAGCCACCGAATTATTTTCTGCATGCCGCCGATAGTTCTCCGCGCGCGCTTTCGCATTACGCCGATCCCAATCCGCAACTGCTCAAAATTCGCAAACAGCTCGTCACCTACAAACGCGCGGATGGCGTCCCGCTCTCGATGACGATTTATCTGCCGCCTGATTACAAAGAGGGCCAGCGCTATCCCGCGGTCGTTTGGGCCTATCCCGTGGAATTCAGCGATCCGCGCGTGGCCGGAGAAGTGACCGGCTCGCCCAATCGCTTCACCGAATTCACCGGCCTCTCGCCGCTCTGGTTTTTGCTCGATGGTTACGTCGTTCTCGATAACGCCACTATGCCCGTGGTCGGCCCGCCGCGCACCGCGAACGACACTTACGTCGAGCAAATTGTTTCCAGCGCCAAAGCGGCTATCGATAAAGCTGCCGACATGGGCATCGTTGATCCCAATCGCGTCGGCGTTGGCGGCCACAGTTACGGCGCGTTCATGACCGCGAATCTCCTCGCGCATTCCACGCTCTTCCGCGCCGGAGTCGCCCGCAGCGGCGCTTACAATCGCACGCTCACGCCTTTCGGTTTCCAAAATGAGCGCCGCTCATTCTGGCAAGCCTCGCAGGTTTACTTCAACATGTCGCCATTCATGTTCGCGAATCAGTTCCACGCGCCCATTCTGTTGATCCACGGCATGGCCGACAATAATTCCGGCACATTCCCCATCCAATCGCAGCGCCTCTTTATGGCGCTCAAGGGCAATGGCGCGTCGGTGCGCTACGTTCAGCTGCCCGACGAAGCGCACGGCTACACCGCGCGCGAATCCATCGAGGACATGATTTGGGAGATGCTTCGCTGGTTCGACTTGTACGTGAAGCCCGCCACGCCCGCGCAGCAAGCCGGAAAATAGCGGCGAGCGACGCCCAACATCGCGCAGTCGTTTGCTCGATTGGAAGCGCGTCGCGGAGTTGAATCAAAAATTCTTGGTACCCGGGGTGGGAGTCGAACCCACACGGCCTTGCGGCCCGGGGATTTTAAGTCCCCTGCGTATGCCATTCCGCCACCCGGGCA
>DAIRCW010000165.1:0-6700 GCA_036796475.1 Candidatus Acidiferrales bacterium
TTTTACCATGAACGGCGATTCGAAATCTTCAACAGTAATCGACGCGAAGACGGGAAACGTCCTGGGCACGATTGATCTCGGCGGTTCGCCGGAATTTCCCGTGGCCGACGGCCAGGGCCACGTCTACGCCAACATCGAAAGTACCAGCGAAATCGTCGAGATCGATTCCAATTCCATGAAAATCACCCATCGCTGGCCGCTCGCTCCCGGCGAATCACCCAGCGGGCTTGCCATCGACGCCGAGCACCACATTCTTTTTTCCGGCTGCCACAATAAGCTGATGGTCATGATGGACGCCGCCACCGGAAAAATTCTCGGCAGCGCGCCAATCGGCCAGGGCGTCGACGCTACGCGTTTCGATTCCGGCACGCAGTATGCCTTCGCTTCCACTGGAGACGGCAACATCACCGTGATTCACGAAGATTCGCCCACGCAATTCTCCGTGGTGGAAAATATCCCCACCGAACGTGGCGCACGCACCATGGCCCTCGATCCCGCCACGCACAATCCCTTCACCGTGACGGCGCAAATCGAACGCATCCCCAATCCGCCGCCGCACACGCGCCCATTCCGCATGGTGCCCAACACGTTCCACCTGCTGATTTACGGTAAGTGAAAAACGTAGGAAGGAATTTCCGGCGAGCGTCTGCTTCTGCAGAACAGGCGCTTGCCTTATTTTTTGCTGAGCAGTTTTTCGAATCCAGCTTCATCCAGCACGGTCACTCCGAGCGACTGCGCCTTCGCCAATTTCGACCCCGGATCCGCGCCCGCCACAACGTAATCCGTCTTCTTGCTCACCGACCCAGCCACTTTTCCGCCGTGTGAAGCCACCAGCCGCCCCGCCTCTTCGCGCGAATATTTTTCCAGCGTCCCCGTGAAGACGAATGACTTTCCGGCGAAACGCGCGCTGACCGGCGCGTGGCGCTCTTCCTTCATGCGCAAGCCTTCTTCGCGCAGCCGCTCGACTAATTTCCGATTGGCCTTCTCCGAAAAGAAGTCCGCGACGCTGGCGGCCACCTTCGGGCCAATCTCGTTCACTTCCATCAACTGCTCCGGCGTGGCGTCCGCAATTTTCTCCAGCGAACCAAAATGTTCCGCCAGCAGTTGCGCCGTGCGCTCGCCGACGAATCCGATGCCCAGCGCGTAAATCAATCGCGAAAGCTCGTTTTTCTTGCTCGCCGCAATTTCATCGAGCAGATTCTGCGCGGACTTTTCCGCCATGCGCTCCAGCGCCGCGAGGTCGTCGAGTTTCAGTTCGTACAAATCCGCGAAATCCTTCACCATCCCCTTCTCGACAAGCTGGTCCACCAATTTTTCGCCCAGCCCGTCAATATTCATCGCGTGCCGCGAAGCAAAATGAATCAGCGACTCCCTTCTCCGCGCGGGACACATCGCGTTCACGCACCGGTACGCCACTTCTCCTTCCACGCGGTGAATGCGCGTGCCGCACTCGGGACATTTCTCCGGCACGACGACCGACTTCTCCTCTTTCCCGTGCTTCACCACTTTCAGCACATGCGGAATCACATCGCCCGCGCGCTCCACCAGCACCGTGTCCCCTTCGTGGATATTCAGCCGCCCGACTTCGTCCATGTTGTGCAGCGTGGACTTCACCACCGTCACGCCGCCAATCGGCACCGGCTCGAAAAACGCCACCGGCGTCAGCGTTCCTGTGCGCCCCACGTTGAATCCGATCTGCCGCACCAGCGTGGTTCCCTGCCGCGCCGCCCACTTGAACGCAATCGCCCAGCGCGGCGCTTTCGACGTGTATCCCAACTCATTTTGCAGCCCGACGTCGTTCACCTTCACCACTACGCCGTCAATTTCGTACGGCATTTTGTCGCGCTTCGCTTCCCACTTCGTGCAGTACTTCTCAACCTCTTCGATTCCCTCGCACACCTGGAAATCCGCGCTCGCGCGAAAGTGCAACGCCTTGAGCGCTTCGAGACACAGCGAATGTTTTTTCAGCGGCACTCGCGAACCATGCAGCAGGTAATAAGCAAAGAAATCCAGCCTGCGCGAAGCCGTAATCGAAGGATCGAGCACGCGAACCGCTCCCGCCGCCGCATTCCGCGGGTTTGCGAACCGTTTCCCGCCGCTCGCTTCCTGCTGGCGATTCAGTTCCTCGAACGCGCCGCGCGACATCATCGCTTCGCCGCGCACTTCGATGTCTGCCGGCAGGCCGAGCTTCTTCAGCGCCTCACGGTCCAATCGCAGCGGCACTGAGTGAATCGTCTTCACATTGGGCGTCACATCCTCGCCCGTTTGTCCGTCCCCGCGCGTCACGCCGCGCACCAACAATCCATTTTCATAAATCAGCGCCATGCTCAGCCCGTCGAATTTGTGCTCCGCCACGTATTCCAGCTTTTCGCGCCCGGTCGATTCGCGCGCCCGCCGGTCGAATTCGCGCAATTCCTCGAACGACAGCGCGTTGTCCAAACTCATCATCGGACGCGCGTGCCGGTACGTCTGAAAGCCTTCGCGCGGCACACCTCCCACTCGCTGCGTCGGCGAATCCGGTGCCACAAATTCCGGATGCTCCTCCTCAATGGCCTTCAACCGGCGCATTAGCTTGTCGAATTCCGCATCCGACACTTCCGGCGCGTCCTGCACGTAATACAGGTATTCGTGCTTGCGGATTTGCTCGCGCAATTTTTCGACTTCGCGGCTCAATGTGGCGCTCGACGCCATTTCCACCTCAATAGTGCGGTGGGTCACTTTGAATTTTCTTGCAAACGGGGCCCCCAGGTCCCCGGATAGAGGAGCCTGGGGGATCGTGACGCAAAGCGTCAAAATCCAAACTGACCCACTTATCCACAACCGACGCGGCTTCCGGCCGCGCCGGGCAATTATTATACAATGTGAGTTTGCAAACTTAATTGGCGCGGAGCCTGCCGATCTAATGCCGTTTTGCACCATTCGAAACGCGGCGATTATTTACAATCCCACCAGCGGACGCAATCGCGCGCGCCGCCGCCACGCTCTCGAAGAAGCCGCGCGCATCCTCCGCGAAGCCGGAATTGATGCCGGACTCCTGCCTACCACGTGCGCCGGCTCCGCCACCGAACTGGCTCGCGATGCAGCAACGCGGGGCTGCGAAATGCTCGTCGTCTGCGGCGGCGACGGCACCATCAACGAAGTGGTCAACGGCATCGCCGGGACGCAAGTTCCACTGGCCGTTTTGCCCGCGGGCACCGCGAACATTCTCGCCAAGGAATTGCGCATTCCCTGGAACATTCCCGCCGCCGCGCGCCTCATTCCCAACGGCAAGCACGTCCGCATCGCGCTCGGCCTTGCCGTTTGGCCTGCCAGCTCAAAACACGCTCCGCAGCAAGGCCCCGCGTTGCCCACCGAACGCTATTTTCTCTGCGTCGCAGGCGCTGGCCCCGACGGCGCCATCGTTCACGGCGTAGAAGTCGAGCGCAAGCTTCGCGTCGGCATTCTGGCCTACTGGCTCGAAGGCCTTCGCCAGTTCCTCACCTATCCTTTTCCCCGCTTCCATATCTCTTCGCCGGAAAAGCAAGTGGCCGCCAGCCTCATCGTCGTCGGGCGCACCAAAAATTACGGCGGCCCATTTCGCATCACCACGCGCGCCAGCCTCTTCGACAATGAATTCGAAATCGTCGCCTACGAAGGCCGCAGCCGCTTCTTGCTGGCCGCGTATCTGCCTGCAGTTTGGCTGGGTATGCTCCATCGCATGCCAGGAATTCACGCCTGGAAAACGGCGCAAGCCTCGAGCGCCCCGCACGCCGACGCGCAGATTTATTCCCAGGTGGATGGCGAAGCCGCGAGCGCCTTGCCCGTCGAATTTCGCGTCGTCCCCGACGCCCTCACGATCGTCGTCCCCGCGAATTCCCATCGATCAATGGCCCTCGGATGAGTTTTCTTTGTGATTCTTGGGGCCCTGAGTTTCAGAGCGTGTTTGGACGAGCATCTTTGTCAGGGCACGGCTTTAGCCGTGCCGAACGCGCGTGGCGTCAGCGCGGCTTTAGCCGCTGAGGTCGGTTTTGGAGTTGTTACTCAAACTCTTCGGTTCCGACAACACCGAAAGCGTCAAAGAGCGTCGGAGCTTTAGCTCCGATGTGACACGATGTTTTTAGGGGGTCGGAGCTTTGGCTCCGACATAAGCCACGCGCACCTCAGGGGTTTTAACCCCTGAAGCCACAGATTATGTTAGAAGCAAACCTATGAGTCGGGCTTGCAGGAGCATCAAATGGATCCCTTCACCCACGCGCTGACTTCCTTCGCTCTCGAACGCGCCGGCCTGCGCCGCGTCAGCCGTTCCGCTTTGCCGATTCTGCTCGTCGCCGGCGTGGCTGCCGATCTCGACTTACTGGCGCAATTCGGCGGCGCGAACGCCTATTTCCACTATCACTACGCCGTGCTGCATTCGCTCCTTGGCAACGCCGTTCTGGTCTTCACCGTAGCCCTCGCGTTCTGGATTTTCGATCGCGGCGCAAAACGTGCCCCGCTGCGATTCTCGCGCGTGCTGCTTCTGTGCCTCATCGCCGCCGCGCTTCACGTCTTGCTCGATTGCTTTGGCGCGGAAGGCGTTCAACTTCTCTGGCCGTTTCACATTCGCTGGTTTTCGCTGGATTGCCTTCCCGAACTCGATCCCTGGATCATCGCCCTTCTTCTTATCGGCTCGCTCGTGCCTGCGCTCTTTCACTTAATCACCGAAGAAATCAGCAGCCGCAAACACAAACGCCGCGCTTCGACTGGCGCCATCGTTGCTCTCGCGCTCATGGCCGCTTACATCGCCGGACGCGCCGTCCTGCACCACTCCGCAATTCAAACTTTATTGGAACACGACTACCACGGCGCCGCCCCAATTCTCGCTGGAGCGTTCCCCGACTCCGATTCGCCGCTCGTCTGGCACGGCGTCGTCGACACCACCAACACAATCGAAGTCGTTGACGTTCCCGTTGGCATTGCAGATACATTTAATCCGCTTTCTAGCCTCTCCCATTTCAAGCCGCCCAGTTCTCCCGAACTCGACGCCGCTCGCCGCGCGCCTCTCGCCGCCGAATTTCTCCGCTATGCCCGCTTCCCTCTCGCGAATTTGCAAACCATCTCCGGCGGCTCCATTGTCACGCTGCGCGATTGGCGCTTTGCGGAAGATTCTCCATCCCCGGCAAATCTCTCCGCCATCATTCAACTCGACAATGCCCTCCATCTCCAGGACGAACACCTCGAATTCCCCTCCGCCTCTCCGCCCAGATGACAACTTGGGTGTTCGCAACGCAACTGCGCTTGCGCACCAGCGGTAACTTTGGGGCCCTTGCTCGTCACTCGCCATTCGTCACTCGTCACTGTTCTTCGGCTTCAGCAGCCACCTCGTCAGCGCGTATACCGCGCCAATAAGCAAAATCGGCGCGATAATCGTCAGCGCCTTGTTCTCCACCATGAACGCCTCGACCGCCTTCCCGTATTCCATCGCCAGAACTCCCTCGACCGCATAACGCACCCCGCGTCCCACGAGAATCCCTATCACAAACGTCCGCAGCGGAACCTCCGCCACACCTTCGGCAATCACAAACGCCTTGAACGGCATCGGCGGCGGCAGCACCGCCGGCAAAATCACGCTCAGGAACGCATGCTCTTGCACGAGGCTTTGAATTCTCCCGGGCGCTCTCCGGGCGTGCCGCTTGCGGTAAGCCTCTCCCCCTTTTTTTGACAGGATGTAGAGCCAGATGCATCCCGCCAGCGACCCCGCCGTCGCCATCAACAGGTAGTACGCGAGCCGCCTCGGCCGCTCGATCACAAATTGCATGTAGAGCAAATCCGTGATGAATGGGAAGGAAAGTACCGAGGAATCCAGAAACGCGATGACGAAAAGTCCCGCGCCGCCCGAAATCTTGACTATCTTGCTTATCCACTTCGGGATTTTCGGCGTCTTCGGGGCGCGCATGCCTTCGATAAGAAACAAGCCCGGCATTGTAACAGAGATGCTGCGAACCGGCCCTTCCGCGCCAACAAGGCGTGCAGTGCCGACTCTCGTGAGATGAGCGCTTGCGATCTGCCCGCCGAAATTTCCGCCTCGCGCCGAATTGAAAATCTACGTTATACTTTCCCTTCGGCGCGGGGTTACCCAGCGCCACTCAGGAGAATGCACATGAAATCCACGATGAGGCTCGGCTCTCTGGGAGTCGCGATTTTCGCGCTGGCGGTATTCGCCCTGCCGCTCTCGGCGCAGCAGGACAAAAGCCAGCGTCCAAGCCCGCCGGCCAACGCGCAATTCACCTTCCCGGATGGCAAAACCTTGAAAATGGATTATTCCAGCCCGCGCATGAAAGGACGCAAGATCTACGGCGACTTGGTTCCCTACGGCCAAGTCTGGCGCGTGGGCGCGAACGAAGCCACCACCTTCCTCACCGACACTGATCTGATGGTTGGCGATAAGCAAGTCCCCGCTGGCAGCTACACCATCTTCGCCATTCCCGAAGAGGGTAAGTGGACGCTCATCATCAGCAAGAAAACCGGCGAATGGGGCATCCCCTATCCGGGCGAGCAATTTGACTTCGCCCGTACCGCTATGAAGGTCCAAAAGCTCGACTCGCCTATGGAGAACTTTACAATTACGCTCGTCAAGGCCGGTGACGGCTGCTCCATGAATTTCGACTGGGACCGCACCCGCGCCACCATTGAGATCCGCGAAAAGAAGTGAGAGAAAATATTCGAAAGGCGCCGCTTTTGGCGC
>DAIRCW010000166.1:0-6663 GCA_036796475.1 Candidatus Acidiferrales bacterium
TCGGTACGCTTTGCTCAGTTCCGTCGCCTGGAGCTTCGACATGCCCGTTCATTTCTCGACTCGGTTTTTCGCCTTCGTCGGGAGACTCTTCAAATCAAAGGGAATCGTATCACTCGGTTAAAGGCAGGTCAATTCACTTAGCACGTTTGGTTCCAAAATCGCGCCTTGCAACTTCCATGCCACTGCTCTTCGAGAGGCCTTGCGTGTCTCCCTTACTCGTTGACTTCCTTGACAGCGCCCCCTACCATCCTTCGCCAAGCAATCGAGAAAGGTGTATCAGCTTGCTCGATCAAACCATCTCCCACTATCGCATTGTCGAAAAAATCGGCGGTGGCGGCATGGGCGTGGTCTACCAAGCCGAGGACACTGACCTTGGCCGCTTCGTGGCGCTTAAATTCCTGCCCGACGAACTCGTTCGCGACGCTCACGCCCTCGAACGCTTTCGTCGAGAAGCGCGCGCCGCTTCCGCGATCAATCATCCGAACATTTGCACCATTTACGAAATCGGCCGCGTCCCGCTGCAAGCGGGCGAGAAAAACGGCGAACGATGGTTTCTGGCCATGGAATTTCTCGAGGGCCAAACGCTCAAACAGCGCATCAGCAGTGGCGCTCTTCCGTTCGACCAAGTTTTCGAGCTCGCCATCGAAATCGCTGACGCGCTCGACGCCGCGCACAGCAGAGGTATTGTTCATCGCGACATCAAGCCGGCCAACCTTTTCATCACCCAGCGCGGCCACGCCAAAATTCTCGATTTCGGTCTCGCGAAGCAATCCGCCATCGAACATGATCAGACCGTAACTGCTCCCACCCGAGGAGCCGTGTCAATCCGCGAGCAAGACCTCACCAGCCCCGGCCAGGCTGTCGGAACCGTGGCATACATGTCTCCTGAACAGGCCCGTGGCGAGGAACTCGACCCGCGCACTGACCTTTTTTCGTTCGGCGCTGTGCTTTATGAAATGGTCACCGGCCGCACGCCTTTCTCCGGCAATACCACGGCGGTGATCTTCAACGCAATCCTGGAGAAGGCCCCTATACCGCCGCTTAGACTAAATCCGGAAATCCCCCCGGAATTGGGACGCATCATCAGCAAAGCCCTGGAAAAAGATCGCGATGTCCGTTACCAACATGCCTCCGAACTCCGTGGCGATCTCAAACGCCTGAAGCGCGATTCCGATTCCAGCCGATCAAGAGTCTCCATCGCAGACGAGGCGGCTTCCGCTTTGCCATCTTCTGAAGCCGCTTCGCCGTCCGTATCCGGGTTTTCGTCCGCACGCGCGGGGCATTCTTCCTCTGCCGTTCACTCGTCTGGATCATCAAGTGTCGCGGCGGTCGCCCGCGAACATAAATTCGGCGCCGCCGCCACGGTAATTGTCATCCTGCTCCTTGTCGGCGCCGCTTCCTACGGGATCTATGCGCTTCTGCATCGCCCCAAGGCTCTTCCGTTTCAGAATTTCACCATGTCCCAAATCACCAGCAATGGCAGAGTCACGCAGGCAGCGCTCTCGCCTGACGGTAAATTCCTCCTCACCGTGCAGAAAGATCAGGGCCAGCAAAGTCTCTGGCTGCGCAACATTCCCAGCGGCAGTGACACTCAAATTGTCGCGCCGTCAGGCTCGTCAATTAGCACGCTGACGTTTACTTCTGACGGCAGTTACTTTTACTTCCGTCAAATCCACGGCGGTGAATCGTTTGACTTGTTCCGCGCGCCAGTCCTCGGCGGAGCGCCCGTCCTTATCGCGCGCGATGTAGACAGCAACGCTACCGTCTCCCCGGACGGCAGCAACATAGCGTACTTGCGCGCGAATGACCCTGAACTGAATAAGTGGCGGCTCTTGCAAGCGAACGCCGACGGTAGCGACGAGCAAACCCTTCTCATCACACCCGGCCAGCAAGTTCCCAGTTACATCGGCTGGTCGCCGAACGGTAAGAGAATCGCCCTCTCCATGGGCGACCTTCCTGGAACTGGCATAGACATGTTCGATCTGGCGACTCGCAACCTGAGCCACTTTGTTTCCTTCGACGACAAATTCGCCTTGCAGTTCGCGTGGGCTCCCGACGGCCGCTCGATCTACATGGTCTATCCCATCGCGCAGAAGCCTTTCTCACTCAAGACCAAGGTTGGGGGCATTTCTTACCCGGAAGGCAAATTCCGCTCGATCATCAGCGACGTCAATGACCATATCGACGTGACCATCTCCGCTGACGGCGGCGCGCTCGCCACGGTGCAGGACATTTCGACCAATGAAGTGGACATGCTGCCCGGCAACGGCGCAGGCCCGCCAATTCCGCTCTCTGGCATTCCGCGCCAGACCGTAATCACGGCTGTTGATTGGACTTCGGAAGGCAAGCTCCTCGTCTCCGAAGGTCTTCGCCTCCTCCGCATGAACACGGACGGAAATGACGCTCACACTCTCCTCGGCGACTCCGATAGCTGGATCAGTGACATGCACTCGTGCGACTCCGGTCGTTTTATCGCTTTTACCTGGTTTCTCCACGATCAGAGTGGCGATGTCGTACGGCTTTGGCGTGTAAACCCGGACGGCTCGAATGCAGCCGTCCTTACCTTGCATCAGGACGTGAAATTCCTCATGGGTTGTGATGCGGATTGGCTCTACTATTTGCCCACCTCTATGGCGACTCTTATGCGCATGCCTGCCACCGGCGGAAAGCCCGAAGTAACCCCGGGAGTGAGCTCCGTGAAGGGTTTGCAAAAGGATGAAGCGGTTTCGCCCGACGGCAAGACAATGGCCATATACGCGCCCCAGGGTGATCCGAACACTCATGCATACGCCAATACAATTGCCCTTCTCGATATGGAAGGGAAACTGCCTGTGCGCTATATCACGGCCGATCCTCGCTGTGGTGTCGGTTTTGCTGTCCCCGGTCCCGCAGCATTCGCTGGCTTACACTTCACCCCCGACGGCAAGGCCATCGCCATCCTTATGGAAGACAAAGGCGTGGACAACATTTGGATTCAGCCCCTCGATGGTTCAAAAGGCCATCAACTGACGCACTTCGACTCTGAGCAAATCCAGGATTTTCGCTGGTCTCCCGATGGCAAGCATCTCGCCGTGATTCGCAGCGACTACTCCGGCGACGTCATCCTCGCCCGCGACAACGCGCAGCCACAGTAGCGCCTGCCATCGCGTCCGCCTTGCCGCCTCGAAGACAAAGAGCCCTATGCCAAACAAAAAACTCCACCCTCGCAGCACTCCAGCGCCGGAGCCCTCCTCGTGGCCGCGACTAATTGGTGACGCGAATTAGGATTCGAGAAGCCGTGCAATCGCAGACCGGCCAGTCCCCATTAGAAAATAACGGTTGAATGTCTACCCTAGCTTAGGGTAGCTTATCTACCATGCAAACTAACGACCGAGCGAAAAACAAGCTGGAACTCATGCAAGGGACCTTGGACATGCTCATCTTGCGCACGCTGCTGCTCGGACCGGCGCATGGCCACGAAATCGCCAAACACATCCAGCGCACCACGGACGACGTGCTCCAGGTCGAGCACGGCTCCCTTTATCCGGCGCTCCACCGCCTCGAACGCAAAGGCTGGCTCAGCGCCAAGTGGGAGACCCCGCGAGGCGGCAAGCGCGACTTCAAGTATTACCGGCTCACTCCATCTGGCAAAAAGCAGCTCACCGCAGAGCACTCCAAATGGCAGCGGCTGGTGGCAACCATTGGGCGAGTGATGGAGCCAGCAGGTTAGGCCGCCGCTGAATCGTCTGCCGATATAAGGAGGACTGAAATGGGCGTCTGGCGCACGGTTGAACGGTGGCTCTCCTGCTTGCCGTGGTATCACCGCAGGGGGCGCGAAGCGGAGCTGGTGCGTGAGCTGCGCGACCATCTCGATTTGGAAGCGGACGAACAGAGAGCTTCCGGTTTGTCGCCGCAACAGGCCGCCACCGCCGCGCATCGCGCGCTGGGCAACACTCTGAAAATCGAAGAAGATGTTCGCGCCGCGTGGGGTTTACAGCGGCTCGAAACATTCGCCCAGGACATTCGCTATGCCCTGCGCATGCTGCGCAAGTCGCCCGGCTTCACCGCCGTCGCGATTCTCACATTAGCACTCGGCATCGGCGCGAATACGGCCATTTTCAGCCTGATGAACGCAGTGATGCTGCGCGACCTGCCAGTAAAGCAGCCAAACCAAGTTGTGCTGTTTGGCAACGCACGCCAGGGCGGCAGCGATGACTCGTTCGCCAACACGCGAATCTTCTCGTATCCGTTCTATCGCGAAGTTCGCGCGAAAAATCAGAGCTTCTCCGAAGTAAGCAGCGTGCTCAGTGTGACGTTCTACGGCATGCACGGCGCAGTGGATAAGAATACCAATCTCGAAGAACTGAGCGCGCAATTGGTTTCCGGGACGTATTTCGAGATGCTCGGGGTGAAGGCCGTCCTGGGAAGAACCTTTATGGCCAGTGAAGACGAGCCCGAGGGCGCGCATGCTGTCGCCGTGATCAGTGATTCCTGGTGGAACGGGCGCTTTAACCGCGACCCGAACGTGCTGGGAAAGAGCATCACTTTCCGCACCACGGTCTACACCATCATCGGCGTGGCGCCACCGGGATTTTTCGGAGCGACGGTAGGCGAGTCCCCTGACATGTGGATCCCGTTGTCGATGGAAAAGGAAATCTCCCCGGGATGGAACGGCCTTGACGACAAGACGTTCCAATCGCTCTACATTTTCGCACGGCTCAAGCAAGGAGTGACCGTCGCGCGGGCGCAAGCGGAAGTAAACACGCTCGCGCAGCAGCTGTGGCGTGAACAAGCGGGCCCGGCGCTGACGCAAGATCAACAACAACGGCTGCAGCATGCTTTCATTCCGCTGACTCCTGGCGCGCGAGGTGTTTCACGCCTGCGTTTGCAATTCTCCCTGCCGCTCCAAATTTTGATGGCCGTTGTCGCAATGGTCCTCCTAATTGCCTGCGCCAACATCGCCAATCTGCTGCTGGCTCGCGCGACTGCGCGCCAGCGCGAAATCGCCGTACGCATGGCCATGGGTGCGGGGCGAATGCGTCTGGTGCGGCAAATGCTCACGGAAAATTCTCTGCTGGCTCTGATCGGCGGCGTGCTGGGAATTTGGTTCGCGTCATGGACAAGCGGCGCGCTCCTGGCGATGGTCTCGCGAGGACCCGAGCCTTTGCCGCTCGATGTCGCTCCCGACGCGCGTATTCTCGCGTTCACCCTTCTGATTTCGGTAGCCACCGTGCTCCTTTTTGGCATCGCCCCGGCGCTGCGGACTACGCGAGTAGAACTGACCAGCGCGTTGAAGGAGGGCAAAGGTTCCGCTGGAGCAAGCGGCCGCCGCACCATGGCCAACGCGCTGATCGTGGGGCAGGTGGCGCTTTCGCTCGTATTGTTGATTGGCGCGGGGCTTTTCCTGCGCACCATTGTGAATCTGGAAAACACGCCGACGGGATTCAATAAAGAAAACGTGCTGCTCTTTGGTATTGACCCGAATGCCGTCGGTTACAAAGAAGATGCGCGGCTCGTCAATCTCTATCAGGCGCTGGAGCAGAGAATTGGCGCCGAGCCCGGCGTAAAGAGCGCAAGCGTTTCCTTTTTCACCTTTGATGAAGGCTATTGGGACGCCGCGCTGGTGGTTTTCGGCAACTCTCCCGCTCCGGGAATCGACAACGACGTCCTGCAAAACATTGTGGGGCATGGATATTTCGCGACGATGGGCATTCCTCTGCTTGAGGGACGCGTGTTTGGACAGCAGGACACAGCCACATCTCCGAAAGTTGCCGTGATTAATGAAACCATGGCGCGAAATTATTTTCCGGGAATTTCACCCATCGGGCGGCGCTTCGCGATTCAAGATGAAGCGGATCCCTCGAAGCACGGCGCGCCCATCGAAGTGGTCGGGGTGGTGAAGGACGCGAAATACCTCGGTCTCCGCCAGTCTGCGCAAGCCAGCGCGTACTATCCCTATGCGCAATATATTCAGTACTACTACGATCTCGATGTTCGCTATTCCGGCAACGCGCGCGCGATCGTAGGCGAAGTCCGGCAGGCCGTCCGCGACGTGGATCCTCGGCTGCCCGTTGCGTACCAAGGCACCCTTGTCGGGAAAGTGGATCAGTCTATTGCCAGTCAGTCGCTGGTCGCCAAGCTCTCCACATTTTTCGGATTGCTCGCGGCCTTTCTCGCGTGCATCGGGATTTACGGAGTGATGTCGTATGCCGTTTCGCGGCGAACACGCGAGATCGGAATTCGCATGGCTATTGGCGCAGACCGTGGCGACGTGCTGCGAATGGTCATGGGCGAAGTGGGCAAGCTGGTCGTGCTCGGTCTCGCCATCGGCATACCGGCTGCGCTCGCCGTCGACCGTTGGGCAAAGAGCCTGCTGTTCGGGCTTAAGCCGGCCGATCCTTTGACCATGGCCGTTGCCACGGTGCTTTTGCTGCTGGTCGCGCTCTTCGCGGGATACTTGCCCGCGCGGCGTGCCATGAAGGTCGATGCCATGGTCGCGCTGAGATACGAATAGCTCGCCTCACTTCAGGCCTCAGCAGGCTGATGCGGCCGGATGCACGCTGTTCTTCAATGCGGCGTAGTTGGTGTTTGAGTTTTCGTCCCCGAATCCACCAAGATCGAATCATTCGCTAGGAAAAACGTCAACTCGTGGCCAGTTGTGCGGTTTCCTGACGCGTCCGCAAT
>DAIRCW010000167.1:0-4346 GCA_036796475.1 Candidatus Acidiferrales bacterium
TCGTGCGCACCACCGACTCAGCTCCCGCCCACCGCAGCGCGTCCGCTATGAACGTGTGAGCACCAACGGACTGCAGCGGATGATCCCAAACCACAAAAAGCACCGGAACCGGCGGCGCATCGGCCAATTTCGCATGCAACGAGTCCAGCCGCGCCCGCAAACTTTTCACCAGCGCCTCCGCCGCATCCTGTGCGCCGATTACGCTGCCGATGTCGGTAACAGAATGCAGCATCTCGGTGATGCTGTGCGGATCCGTGGTGTACACGGCAATTCCAAGCCGCTCAAGCGAATTAACCGTTTCCCAGGTATTCACGGCCGTCGCGAACACCACGTCCGGCTTTGCTGCAACGATTGCTTCGAGGCTCGGACTGATCGGCATCCCGACGCTTGGCTTCACTTTGGCAGCCGCAGGCCGGTCGCTGTAACTGGAAACAGCCACGAGCTTATCCTGTGCGCCGAGCGCGCAGACGATTTCCGCGAGATTTGGTGCCAACGTGACCACGCGGCGCACATCCAGCGGCAAGCGCACCGCGCGACCCGCTTCATCAATCACGCTGCGGCTTTTCGCCTGCATGCCGGTTTTTTCTTTAGCCTCTTGCAACAATTTCCCCCGCGCGCGCGCATTCGCGCTGAACAACAAACTGCAAATTGCCCCCAGAACAGTGCACGCCGCTTGAATTTCTCTTCGCCGCATTTTGCCGCGCAATAAAAAAGCCCCACGAGAACCCATGGGGCGATTCGCCACGCTCTTTCTCGCGAAGAGCGCCAGCGTTAACGCGGCTCGCGCAAGTTCCTGACTTCCGGCGCTCCCTTCACCCGGAGCGTCCGATTACAGTGGCGGGACCGTGGCCGATTTTCACGGCCTTCCTTGCAACTTTTCCCGCGAGCCGGTTCAGTTTTCCGACGCCGAGTCTATGCGCATTGCCCGTGCGAGTCAATGCCCGCGCTGGCAAATGCGGACTGCTGCGCGCGCGCCCCGCTCCGCTTCACTTATTTTTCCATTTGGGCGAACGCTTTTCGGCAATCGCGCGCAGGCCTTCGCTCGAATCTTCCAGCGATGACAGCTCGTTCAGGAAAACGGCCATGGATTGGCGAACACCATCGCGCAGCGAAAGTCCCATCGACCCCAGAATGGCTTTCTTCGCCATGGTCAGCACCGGCCCGGAATGCGCAGTGACCTGCGCGCTCATTTCTTTCACCGTCGCTTCGAGTTTGTCTTCGCTGACCACGCGATTCACCAGCCCCAGGCTGCGCGCCCCTTCCGCGCTGATCACTTCGCCGGTGAGCACCAATTCCAGCGCGCGCTTTGGGCCTACGATGAACGGTAAAATCGCTGCACCCAGCGGAGGAAAAACGCCCAGCTTGATTTCCGGCTGCGCGAATTTCGCGCGCGGCGTCGCGATCACCAAGTCTCCCAGCGCCGCAAGCTCCGAGCCGCCTCCGAACGCGGGGCCATTCACCGCAACCAGCAGCGGTTTGGCGGTGTCCAGCATCGCCGTGAATGCGCGCTGGAACGCATCGAGCACTTGAAACGCGCGGCGCGGCGTGTATTCTCCAAGCTCGATGCCGCCGCAAAACGATTGCGCTGCGGAATCGAGAATAATCAGCTTCACGTCGCCGCGGCCTTCCAGAGAATCGATGCCCGCGGCAAGCTCCGCGAGCATGCGCTCGTTGAGCATGTTGTGATCGGGGCGGTCGAGCGTGAGTCGCGCGACTTCGCCTTCAATGCGGAAACGGATGAACTTGAAATCCTCGGCTTTCGGCGCAGCGGACCCGACGTTTCCTGCCACCGCTATGCGGGTTGCTTTTGGCTCGGCGACACGCATGAAACTCCTCCTGAATCTCCGGCAATCTGAATATAGAAATCGTACGCCGGAAGCCGCCGAGTACTAAGCCCGCGTTTGATCTGCGATGCGCAAGCAGCAACCCTGAACGGAAGTACGGGCTCAGGATAAAATGGTTCTGCGATGAAAACGCGCGCCGAAACTTACGATGTCGCCGGACCCGCAAATGCCCATCCCATCGTGTTTCTCCACGGCATGCGTGTCACTCGCCGCATGTGGCAACCGCAGGTCGAACGCCTGTCCGGCGAATTCCGCGTAATTACTGTGGATCTCGCCGGTCACGGCAGCCTCAAAGACGAAATGTTCCACGTGAAACGTTCCGCCGAGGAGCTCGCCGCGGTGATTGACGAGGCCGCGAACGGCCGCGCCCTGGTCGTGGGTCTATCGCTAGGCGGATACATCGCCATGGAATTTGGCGCGCGCTACCCGGAAAAAGCCGCCGGACTGGTGATTGCCAGCGCGTCCGTCGAGCCCCAAGGATGGTATGCGTTTCCCTATGCCGTCCTCTCACAGCTCATGGAAAAATTGCCGGAGCCCTGGCTCAACTGGATAAGCCGCAAATTCTTCGTCTGGGCCTATGGTGAGCAGCGCGCGCAACCTCTTGTGGCTCCAGGATTTTTCATGCGCGGCGGCGCGGCGGGCATCCGCGAAGTCATGCACGAGAAATTCGCGCCCAAGCTGGCCGCCTATCCGGGTCCAGTGCTTCTGCTGAACGGCGCCCGGGATCTCGGCTTCCGCTTGCATGAAAAAAAATTCCTCGCCGCAGCGAAAAACGCCCGTTTACAGGTCATTCCCAAAGCGTTCCACATCTCCAACATCGATCAGCCCGAGATTTTTTCCGATGCGGTGCGCAATTTCGCGCGATCGATTTCGTGGTGAGTAGTGAATGAACGGGCAAGTGAGGCGTGATTGTCGCTCCTCGGAAATGAATGATAGGATTGTGAATTATGCCGAATACAGGCAGCGAATCGCAGCGCCCGCGAATCGGAATTCCGTACCGCACCCATAAGGAAGAGCTTGGTGGCGAACGCGCGAAGTATGAATTCTATGTGCGTTCGGTTGAGAAAGCGGGCGGCGCACCTGTGGAAGTTCCTCTGGGGCTCGCGCTGCCCGAGTTGCGAAAATTGGCGCGAAGCCTTGATGGAATCGTGCTGCCGGGCAGTCCCGCGGACGTGAATCCGGAGCGATATGGCGCTCATCGCCACGCGAAAACTGCTGATGCCGATGCGGCGCGCGAGAAGACGGATTGCGAACTTCTCGAACATTGCCTCGGCGAAGGCAAGCCGGTGCTGGCGATTTGTTACGGCGTGCAGATTCTGAACGTCTATTTGGGAGGCTCGCTGGTTCAGGACATTGCGAGCGAATGGCTGCGGAGTTTGCAGCACTCATGGGAAGGGAAAGAGCGCGGCGCTGTGGAGCCGTTCCATGCGATCGAAATTGCGCCCGGAAGCAAGGCGGTGGCTGCCGCCGCGAAAGCTGAAGCGGAGGTCAACAGCTCGCATCATCAAGCGGTGCGCGAACCGGGGAAAAATTTGCGGATAACGGCGCGCGCGGCGGACGGAATTGTCGAGGCGGTGGAATGGGAGGGCGATGCCAACTGGATCGTTGGTGTGCAGTGGCATCCGGAACGCATGGTGGGCGATGCGTTCTCTGAAAAATTGTTCTCCGGGCTTGTGAAGGCGGCGCAAGCGAGCAGCATTCGCGCATAGGTCTCGATTCGACGGCGGAAATAACGATCAAGCAAATTCAAACTGACCCGCCACGGACAATATGATTTCTTTGACAGGAAAATCAGCGCTCATTACCGGCGGCTCTCGCGGCATCGGAGCGGCGGCGGTGCGCCTTTTTTCTCAGGCTGGTGCGGATGTGGTCTTCAACTACCATCGCAATCGCGCGGCGGCAGAGCGCGTTACACAGGAGGCGCGCAAGCACGGCACGCGCGTGGAATCGTTCAAGGCGGATCTGGGAAATGCTGTAGAGGGCAAGCGGCTGGTGGAATTCGCGCGCGACCGGCTGGGCCATCTGGACATCCTAGTCGCGAATGCGGGCATCTGGAATGATAAGGATATTGCCATTGAAAGCATGTCTGAACAGCAATGGGATGAAATGATGCGCGTGAACCTGAAGAGCGTCTACTCCACGATTCACCACGCTGTGCCGCACATGATCGCGCAAAAATCGGGGAAAATTGTGGCGGTGAGTTCGACGGCGGGGCAGCGCGGCGAGGCGATGCACACGCATTACGGCGCGTCCAAGGGCGCGATTATCAGTTTCGTGAAAGGGCTGTCCACCGAACTGGCGAAGCACAATATACTGGTGAACTGCGTGGCGCCGGGCTGGGTGGATACGGAAATGTCACAACCGGTTCTCAAGACCAAGGCAGGTTTAAAATTCGCGACCAATGCGATACCGCTCGGGCGAGTGGGCAAAGCGGAAGAAATTGCCGCGGCGATTCTGTTCCTCGCGTCGGATCTGTCGTCTTTCGTTACGGGCCACACCATC
>DAIRCW010000167.1:4356-6625 GCA_036796475.1 Candidatus Acidiferrales bacterium
CGGCGAAGTTTTGAACGTGAATGGAGGCGCGGTTCTGTGCGGCTAATCGGTCGCTGGGCCTCCTTTACAGTGTTTGCAGCAGCTATTCTGCTGGCGACGGCGTCGACGCGCGCGCAGGATGGGCAGGTGTTGCTGCCGGAGCAGAGCGCGGCGAAGGCGAAGGCGCTTTTGCAGCAAATGATTCAGGCGCTTGGAGGAACTGCTTATCTGACGGTCAAGGATTCGACGTGCAAAGGAACGCTCGGAACCTTTGGGCACTCCGGGGCATTGTCGGGGTACGAGACGTTCTGGGATTTTGTAAAACTGCCGGACAAAGACCGCACGGAATTTTCCAAGAAACGAAACATCATTCAAATCTCAAACGGCGACAAGGGCTGGACGCTGGACCAAGGCGGCGTGTCCGAATTGCCGGCGGACCAAATCAAGCAAAATGAAGAGGATTTGCAGCTGGATCTGGACCATATCCTGCGTTACCGGATGAATGAACCGGGAATGATTTTCCGTTATGTTGGGCCGGACGTTGTGGATTTGAAAGAGGCCGACTGGGTGGAGATTGACGATCCGCAGGGGCACGAAATCCGCATCGCCATCGCGTCGCTCACGCATTTGCCGATTCGCAAAGAAGTAGCCATGCGCGATCCGGTGACCCACATGCGCACCGAAGAAGTGGATTACTATTCGAATTTTCATACCGTCAACGGCGTTACGATGTACTTCCAGCAAACGCGCATTCGCAATGGGCTGAAGGTTTTTCAAGTGTTTTACGATCCGGACGGATGCAAATTCAATTCCGGGCTGGCTGACTCTCTTTTCACCAAGGATTCCCTGGAACAGCGCTGGGCCAAGACCGGCAAGAAAAAAGAAAAACGCGACAAGGACAAGAAGGGCAAAGAAGAAGTCGCCAAAGACAAAGACGAGCCCGGCCGGTAATTCATTCCTGCACAACACCCTCCCGGCTATTTTCTGTTAGACTCCGCGGCGAAGTGATTCTGGAGGAGGTGTGCCTATGCTTCGCCGCGAATTCATTCAGCGCTCCGCAATCGCCGCAGCGCTTGTAGGTATTCCGCTTTCGCGCGCCGCGCAAGTTGCCGAGCAAATCGTCGTCGAAAATCCCCCGATGCCTTCGCCGGATTTGTTCGCATCGGATCCCGCGCGCTATTGGGCGCAAATGAGGCGGCAATGGCTGCTGGCGGCGGATCACGTGAATCTCAACTGCGGCTCGGTAGGCTGCGTGCCGCTACCTGTGTTGCGGGCGATGATCGAGCACATTCTCGAAGCGGAAACGTTTCGCGAAACGGCCTACCCATGGTTTGGCTACGATGAAAACGACCACCTGAAAAAAACATGCGAGGCTTTGGCGGCCTTCGTACACGCCAATGTGGATGAGATCGCTCTGGTGCGCAACGCCACAGAAGCCAACAACATTATTGCCAACGGAATTGATATGAAGCCGGGCGAAGAAGTGTTGATGACGGATCAAGAGCATCCAGGAGGCTACTGTCCATGGGACGTAAAGGCGGCGCGTTACGGAATCAAGATCAATAAGGTTTCGATTCCGAAGCCGCCGCGCTCGACGGATGAAATCGTGGAGCTGTTTGAACGCGCGATGACGCCAAAAACGCGCATGATTTTCTTCAGCCACATCACGACGGCAACCGGCGTGATTCTACCGGCGAAAGAAATTTGCGCAGTGGCGCGGAAACACGGAGCGCTGTCGGCGGTGGATGGCGCTCACGCCATCGGGCAGATTCCGCTCGATCTTCACGATATGGGTTGCGATTTTTACGGCTCGAGCCCGCACAAATGGCTCATGGCGCCCAAGGGGACGGGATTCTTGTACGTTCGTGATGAACGGACCAAGGATTTGTGGGCGCACACCGCGACGGCGAATTGGAATAATTATGATTTGAAAGCGTACCGGTTTTCGTGGATCGGAACTTCGAATTTGTCGGTGATGGTCGGCTTGCGCGCGGCGATTGATTTCTTTAACCAGGTCGGAGCGGAGCGCATTTACGCGCGGCAGCACGAACTGGCGACGCAAGTGCGCGATCGGGTGCTGAAGTATCCGCATTTGAAGACCACAAATGCCAGCGCCGACCAGTTCTTCAATGCGCTGGTTAGCATCGAGGTAGATCCTCCTCTTCCGGCAGGAGCGACCACCGGAGGGCTCAAGAAGGTCGCCGACGAATGCGCGGCGCGGAACATGCGCGTGGTCTGCGATGCCAGCCACATGCGCATCAACGAATATTTTCACGCAACCGACGGAGCT
>DAIRCW010000168.1:0-6560 GCA_036796475.1 Candidatus Acidiferrales bacterium
GAGAGCGGCACGGCGATGAGATGCGGCATGGAAACAGCGTCGTCGGGAGAAATATGTTTTGCGCCGGGAACGGAGGCCCATCCGGGAGTGGTGGGATCGCCGGGCTCGATGAAATCGTAAGTAATCGCGCCGCGCTGAATGTGGCTCTCCGGGCCCCAGGGACCGCTCGGAAAAACTTTGCCTTTGGTGAATCCGTCTTCCTCAGGATCGGAGTAGATGAGCAGCGCGGCCACGCCGAGTTTTTGCGCGGTGTAGGCTTTGAATCCGCGATAGCTGTACGGATTCGAGTAGCGTACCAGAACGATTTTGCCGCGTACATCAATGCCATTCTTGCGGAGCAGCGCGTAATCGTCGGGATTGCCAGAGTGCGCGTAAACGACCGGCGCGGTCACATCGCCCGAAGCCGAGTAGCCGAGATACGCACCGGAGATGGCCGGATTTTTCGTGTCGGGATCTTGCGGGTAGGCGTCTTCGCGGAGGCTGGCGCGGAAATGCCTCGGCGCGACGAGTTCCACGAGCGCGCTCTTGGGAGTGGAATTGAGCACGTCGTATTCATGGATCTGCACATCCTCAAGCCCCTGCTCGCGCCATTGTTGCGCCACCCATTTCGCCAATTCGTTGTTGCGAAGCGAACCGGCGGGATGCGGCTCGGCGGTGAGATAGCGATGGAACGTTCGAATTTGCTGCGTGGACGCGAGCGGCAAAAATTGTTTTTCGACTGCCTGCTCCTTCGCCGCCGATGCCGCCTTGAATCCTAGCATTTTGGTTTTCGAAGCTGGAGTGGAAGCAGCGGCCTGGGCGGTGGTTGCAATCCTACCATGGCCGGCGCGCACGGAATGCGTTTCGGCGAAGAACGCCCCGCCCAAAACGGCCATCAACAAGACGGCCACACCAATTCGTGCCACGCTTTTCATTTCGCTTCCTCCTTACCAACACTTCGCCGGCGTCCGGGCGTGCATTATAGCCTCATATTCTCCTCCCACATCGGCCCGCAATCTCTCTGTCTCGGCCAGAGATTCCGTTCCGGGAATTTTTTCTTGCCATCGAACTTCCCTCTATGGTAAACACAATGTAAGCCTTTGATTCTTGGCCGTCGCCAGAGCGGCCACCTTCTCTCATCCTCTGACGCCCGCAGTTCGCTGTCCCTGGCAGTCTGCCTCGCAAAATCAAATCAGGAGAAAGCCCAGTGAAACATCATCCTCGATATAGCAAGCCTCGTGATCTTTATCCGGATCTCGTCCAGCGCATCCTCGCCGATGAACAAAAACTCGCCGCCTCTCGCGCAAAGCTCGAGGCCGAGCGCGCCGCCGAATCGACGGCCCGAGTCGCACAGGACGCCGCAAACTCGACCGCCACTCTTCAGGCCGCTCTTCCGGCCGCAGAACCTCCAACACCCAATCAACCCGCAGTTCCCATCACCGATTCGCAAATCTCAAAGGAGACTCAAGAAATGTCATCCACACCGGTTGCCCACGCCAAAGCCGCACTCCGCGCCAAAGCTTCAAACCATAGCTCAACATCCGAATCTGTTTCTTTGCCCGTACACACCGCTTCAAACGCGGGCAGCGATGCGTCCGACCTTGAACATCACTCCCGCAAATGCCAGGTCTGCCGCCATCCTTACCGCGAAACCATCGAAGAGCTCTTCGTCAATTGGCACAGTCCGCGAGACATCGCCGAGGAATTCGACGGCAGCCCTCGTCTCGATTGGCCATCCATCTACCGCCACGCGCGCGCCATGGGACTCTACGCCAAGCGTTCCAGGAATCTCCGCGCAGTCTTCGACCTCGTCCTCGAAAACGCTTCCTCCGTCACTCCCACTGCACACGGCATTGTTGCGGTCGTCCGTGCTTACACCGCCCTGACGGAAAGCAATACCTGGGTTGAGCCCGAAAAGCGCGTCCACATCATCAACCACATCTTTCGCCATGACGTGCCCGCTCCGTCCGATCTACCGGCTCCCCCGGTTGAACAGTCGCAAACTTCCTCCGCGCCGGCCCCGTCCACCCAGCACAGCACGACAACCGCGCCGAGCTCGAACGTCCCATCCTCCAATCTTCCACACTCCAGCTTCGAGCCTCCCGCCTGCCCGCCGCAGCGGGCTTGCCCGCCGAGGCAGGCTCTCTCGCCGGGAGGAACTTCCAAACCTAATCGCAACACCCCGAAATTAAAATTTCCGCTAACTCACACATAACAAAGGCCAGGCAAAATTCTAATCGACACATTTCGAGCGTTCTATGAAGCAGACGCTGGCTAGCAAACTCCGATGAGTTCAGGAAGCACGTCGCCACAGAGGTGAACCGGAAGAGATCAACAAACGGTCATCACAGAGCGGGCTTCGAGCGGAGGAATTCGCCGCCGAGGACGGGGCTGAAGATGAAGTCGTGAAAGTCGCCGGTGAGGCCGTTGATGCGAAACAGCGTGCTGATCTGTGCCCAGTGACGCGTCTCGTGCAGCAGGACGTGAGAAATGATTTTGCGGGGCGTGGCGCGGAGAATGCCTCCGAAAAAGTCGAAGTCCTTGAGCGCGTCCCATTCATCGGGCGGGAACGATTCGACGAAGTGCTGGAGGTCGTTGCGGCTCTGGCGGCCGAATTCGAAGAGGGCCTCGGCGCTGTCGCTGGGGACGCCGACGGGATCGGTGAGCGGGCGTCCGGAGAGGCGTTCCACGTAGCGTTTTTCGGCGGAGAAGATGTGCTTGATGATGTCGCCGACGGTGGCGAAGCGGTCGCTGTGGGCGCCGGCGCTGGTTTTCAGAACGGCGTCGCCGCGCTGGACGAGCCATTCGTGGAATTTGCGGCGTTCCCAGTTGGTGTAGTCCATGAGATCGGTGAGAGCGAGATTGACGGGCATGGCACGCCTCCTCGTTGTTGCGATTAGATGCGAGGGAAGGATGGCGGATGCGGTGGATTGTGGTACGAGGGCGGACGTGGCGCCGACCTTCAGGTCGTTAGGCACGGGGCACGAGAAAAGGCCACGGCTAGATCTTTTGCCGCTCATAGGGCGGGCAGCTCACGATGATACGAGGAAAGGAAGCAGAAGCCGCGTTGGTTCGATGGCGTTACGGCACGGCTAAAGCCGTGCCGTTACAAATACGACGAACGAAAAGCCGCAGAGTCGCGGACAGATGCGACTCTGCGCTACACAGACGACTGCAACGGCAAAGCCAGCGGCGTTCAGATGACCGCGAGGTTTTTGCCGACGCGCTCGAAAATTTCGAGGGCGCGCTCGAGGTCGGCGCGTTTGTGCGTGGCAGTGACGATGGTGCGCAGCCGCGCCTGGCCTTCCGGAACCACCGGGTAACCGATAGCCAGCGCGAGGACGCCTTCGTCGAAGAGCTGCCGCGAAAAGTCGAAGGCCTTGGCGGCTTCGCCGACGATGATGGGCGTGATGGGCGTTTCGCTCTTGCCGGTGTTGAAGCCGAGCTTTTTCAGGCGGCGCTTGAAGAATTTGGTGTTGCTCCAGAGGCGCTTGACGAGTTTTGCGCCGGCTTCGGAATCGAGCAGCTCGAAGGCGGCCTGGCAGGTAGCGGTGACGGAGGGCGGATGGGAAGTCGAAAAGAGAAACGGGCGGCCGCGATGGTAGAGAAAATCGATGAGGTCGCGCGAGCCGCAGACGTATCCGCCGATGGAGCCGATGGCTTTGCTGAGCGTGCCGACCTGGATGTCCACGCGGCCATGGCAGCCGAGATGGTCCACCGTGCCGCGGCCGTTGCGTCCGAGGACGCCGGAGGAGTGCGCGTCGTCCACCATCATGATGCAGTTGTATTTTTCGGCGAGGTCGCAAAGCTGCGGGAGCGGGGCGATGTCGCCTTCCATCGAGAAAACACCGTCGGTGATGAGCAGCTTGTGGCCGTTCCAGTCTTTGGTTTCTTCGAGGATGCGCTGGCAATCGGCGACGTCTTTGTGCTTGAAGACTTTTATGGTGGCTTTGGAGAGGCGGCAGCCGTCGATGATGGAGGCGTGGTTGAGTTCGTCGGAGATGATCAAGTCTTCCTTGCCGAGAATGGCGGAGACCGTGCCGGAGTTCGCGGTGAATCCGGACTGGAAAACGACGCAGGCCTCCGTGCCTTTGAAGCGCGCGATTTGCTCTTCCAGGTCCATGTGAATTTTCATCGTGCCGACGATGGTGCGGACGGCGCCGGAGCCGACGCCGTATTTGCGAATGGCGTCAATGGCGGCGCGGCGAAGTTTGGGGTGGGTGGTCAGGCCGAGGTAATTGTTGGAGCTGAGATTGATGACTTCTTTGCCGTCCACGGTGGCGATGGGCTTCTGCTCGCCTTCGAGGATGCGCAGGCGATAGTGCAGATGCTGCTTTTCGAGGTCTTCCATCGCGTGGCGCAGATATTCGGTTTGCGGGCGCGTGGTGGTGATGGTCGAAGGTGTGGCCATGATTCCTCCTTGCAATCAGGAATGCTCAAAGCAAAGAAGCATTATAGGCCACAGGATGCGGAGCGCGCAGGGGAGAAGTTTGGGGGGAGCGGAGGGTTGGAATTATTTCGGCGTGCCGTTGGGGTAGAAGAGGATTTTGCCGGCCTGGCCGGTTTCGAGGAGTTTGAAGGCGTCGGCGAAACAGTCGAGGGGGAGGCGTTCGTTGAAGAGCGGCTCGAGATTGAGACGGTGGGATTTGAGGAGCGAGGTCATTTGCTCCCAGGTCTCGAACATTTTGCGGCCGTAAATTCCCTGCACGACGGCGCCTTTGAAGATCACGTCGCTGACCAAATCGAGTGTGACCGGCTCGCTGGGAATGCCGAGGAGCGAGGCACGTCCGCCCTGGCGGAGCATTTGAAAACCCTGGCGGATGCCGGCGGGATTGCCGCTCATTTCGAGGAGGACGTCGACACCGTCGCCGTTGGTGGCGGCGAGGACGGGCGCGACGGGATCGCCGGCGCGGGGATCGAAAACCTGGTCGGCGCCCATTTTCTGCGCGAGGGCGCGGCGATGCGCGTTCACCTCTGTGGCGAAAATTGTGGAAGCTCCGCAGGCCCGCGCGACGGCAATGGCCATCAGTCCGATGGGGCCGCAGCCCGTGACGCCGACGGTCTGGCCGGCGATTTCTCCGGCGAGCACGGTGTGCACGGCGTTGCCGAGCGGATCGAGGACGGCGGCGTAGTGTTCGGGAATCGCGGGATCAATTTTCCAGATGTTGCGGGCGGGGATGCGCACAAATTCGGCGAAGCAGCCGTCCGCGTCGATGCCGATGATTTTCACGTTGCGGCAAAGATGCGGCTGGCCGGCGCGACAGGCGCGGCAATGTCCGCAGTTCACATGCATCTCCGCGCTGACGAAATCGCCGGGCTTGAGGGATTCGACTTCGGCGCCAATTTTTTCGATTGTGCCACAGAATTCGTGGCCGAAAGTCATCGGCGGGCGAATGCGCGACGCGGACCATTTGTCCCAGTGATAGATGTGCAGGTCCGTGCCGCAGATGGAGGCGGCGCGCACGCGCACGAGAACGTCAGAGGGGCCAAACGCAGGAATGGAAACGGATTCGAGCTGAGCGCCTTGCTCGGGGCGCGCCTTGCGCAAAGCTTTCATTTAGGAGTTCGCCTCGGGTGCGGGAAATCACAGCAAGCGGCAGTGGAAGTGTTCGCCAAAAAAGGAATGGTAGCATACGCAGCGCATTGCCGAAAAGACGCTGAGCCAAAAGGGACGCGCGAGAAAAAGGAATCGCGGGAGGGGACGCGTTCCGCTACAATCGCGCCGCTGGAATGGCACTTCGATTCTGAACGAGCATTAACGAACGAGCACCAAGGAACGGACGCGAAGAACAGCTAAGAGGAACGAGCGGAAACGTGGGATTCACCGAACGTGTGAGAGAAATTCGCGAGGGGTTCGAGCGTTCTTTCTGGGTTGCGAACGCGACCGAGCTTTTCGAACGACTCGCCTATTATGCGACCACTGCCGTTCTGGCCATTTATCTCCACGAAAACCTGGGCATGACGGTCGAGCAAGCCGGCGCGCTGCTGGGAATTTTTGGTTTCGTAGTTTGGTTCCTGCCGGTGCTGGGAGGAACTCTCGCCGACCGCTTCGGGTTTCGCCGGGCGCTAATGTTCGCCTACGCGGTGATGACGTTAGGTTATTTTCTTCTGGGCTCACTGTCGGCGCCGTGGATGGCGACTATCCGGCATTCGCTCTCGCTGTACTGGCTGGTGCTGATCATTTTGATGGTTCCGGCGCTGGGGCCGGCTGTGGTGAAGCCCTGCGTTGCCGGAACCACGGGCCGCGCTTCGACGGACAACGTGCGTTCGATTGGCTATTCGATTTACTACACAATTGTCAACATCGGCGGCGCGCTTGGGCCGCTGGTCGCTTTCTTTGTGCGCCGCAGCATCGGCATCGAAAATGTGTTTCGCGTTTCCGCGCTGTCGGTGGCGCTGATGTTTTTTGCGACATGGTTTTTCTACCGGGAGCCTGGGGGCGCCGGTGAAAAAGCGGTGGCGACGGTTGGCGACGCAATCAAAAACATGTTTATTGTTCTGGGGAACTTCCGATTTGTGCTGTTCCTGGTAATTTTTTCGAGTTTCTATGTGGTTTTCTGGCAGCAATACGTTTCGTTGCC
>DAIRCW010000169.1:0-6526 GCA_036796475.1 Candidatus Acidiferrales bacterium
CCAGAAAAGCTTGCACCAGCAGAGGAATATCGCTCTTCCTTTCCCGCAGAGGTGGAATCTTGATGCGCACAACGTTTAAGCGGAAAAAGAGATCCTGACGAAAAGTGTCTTGACGGACTGCCGCGTCGAGATCGCGGTTGGTGGCCGCTATCACCCGCACATTGACGCTGACCCGATCGTTACCGCCCACGGGTTTTACTTCGTGTTCCTGCAAAACGCGCAGCAGTTTCGACTGCATGTCCACGGGCAGGTTCCCGATCTCGTCGAGGAAAAGCGTGCCGCCGTCGGCGCTTTCGAATACACCTTGCTTGCTATGCACGGCGCCGGTAAACGCGCCCTTCACATATCCGAAGAGCTCCGATTCGATTAATGTGGGCGCCAGGGCCGAGCAGTCCACGGGAACGAATTGCCGGTTGCAGCGCGGCCCTGAGAAATGAATGGAGCGAGCCACCAGCTCTTTGCCTGTTCCGCTCTCGCCCAGTATCAGCACCGGATAATTGTGCTGGCTCACTTTTTCGATCAATTTGTACACGCGTTGCATTTTGGGTGATGTGCCGATCAGCTCTTTGTAGCCGGGACGAGTGCGAAGCTGCTCGCGCAAGACGCGATTCTCCTGATCGAGCTCTTGTTCGCGGACGAGCCTTTGCAATTTTCGGCGCAGCTCATCGATATGGAATGGTTTGGTGACGTAATCCGCGGCGCCCATCTTGGTTGCCTCTACGGCGGTCTCAATCGTGCCGTACTGCGTCAGCATCAAGACGGAAACCTCCGGGTAGTGCTCGCGTATCCGGCGCAGCAGTTCCAGTCCGCCCAGCTGCGGCACACGCAGATCGGTGATCACGATGTCCGTCGGCAATTCGTCAAGCATCTCGAGCGCTTGCTCCGTTGTTCGTGCCGTCCTGACGCGCAGTCCGGCCTCTCGGGCAATATCGGCGCACAGCTGCAGGGCGGAATCTTCATCGTCGACGATCAGTGCTGTGGAGACTTCGGCGCGTTCAGCCGTGGATGGCTCCGGTACTGTGTAGCCCTCATTCATGCAACGACCCTGCTTTCATGCGCACGGGCGAACTCTCTCGTGCGGCCGCGTAGGATGCTGTGCTAAGTGGAGAGCAAATCCTGTGCCAATTCCGGAAAATTCCCCAATTGGCGCAAAGTGTCGAATTTCAGGAGAACAGTGGTCACGCACTGGTGGATGAATTCCCAATATGGGAACGAATCCTACGCGATGTTCACCGCTTAATCAAGTAACTATCTATTTTTGAGCGGAGTGCCGAATTGGAACGGAAATCAGAGACTCAACTGCCTTTTTTCGAGAGAATGCCGGGCTTTTCATTGAGAATGCGCAGAACGGGGGTAGCTCAGGATTTCTGTCCCTGCAGCAGATCCAAGACCGCAGCTATAACTTCGCTGACTTGCACCGGACGAAACAGTACTTTGCAGACCACTTCGTTGGAGGAAAGGGTCGGCGATGTGGTTCGGGACGCAATTAGGACGGAAGGGACGCGGCGAATGAGCCGGCGCAACGCAGGAGGCGGCGCCGCTGCGGCAGCTGCATCGAGCACAATTACCGAGGGGATCTCTCCCGCCGCAATGGCGCGCCCGGCATCATCGGCCGTTTCCATTCCCAGGGCTTTTACTCCGCGCTCGCGCAGTTCCGCACGTACCGCGGCGCGGAGCCTCCATTCTTCGGCGATGACGAATACGATTGGCATCCCCTCCTGGAAGTGTAGCATCTCCGCTAGTGGCGCTTTATCACGCAATTAGATGGCAGGCGTAGGCAATCTTGAAGAGGCTCTGTTACAATTCAGCGAATTCTGGGGGATTTTCTTTTGCCGTCAGAGCGAGCAGCCTCTGTGCCGCCAAAAAAACGATGGGTTGCATGGGTAGCGGGGGCTGTGGTCCTCGTTGTGGTGGTGTTGATCCTTGCCAGCCGTGACCAGTCGCCTGAAGTTCAAGTGATTCCAGTGGTGCGCCAGGATTTCTCTGCTTCCATTACCAGCAACGGAAAAGTTGAGCCGGTTCAGCCATTTGTGGCGCTGGCGAAGTTTGCTACGTCCGTGGAACGCCTCGACGTGGTCGCGGGCCAGAATGTGCGCGCGGGGCAAGTGCTCATGGTTTTGAATTCCGACGCGCCGAAACAGGAGCTGGCCAAGGCCCGCAGCGATTTGCTGACCGCCCAAACGCAGCTTCGCGACGCACAGCTGGGCGGGCCGCCGGGCCAGGTGGCGCAGCTCGACGCAGCCTTGCAGACTGCCAAAATCAATCTGGCCAATTTGCAGAAAACGCAGGAAAGCTTGCAGGAACTCGTGGCGGCAAAAGCGGCAACCCAAGCAGAACTGGAGCAGAACAGGATTCAAATCGCGGAAGCGGAAACCAGCGTTGAATCGTTAACCAAGCAGAGAGCGGCGATTGCCGCGGCGGCGCAGACGAATGAGGCCACTGCAAAATTAGCCGAACAACAGGCGCATTCGCAAATTGCCGTTTACGAAAGCGAGGTCAAATCGGCAACAGTGACGGCGGCGATTGGTGGCACACTGTATGCGCTGCCGGTTTATTTGGGCAAGTATGTGCAAGTGGGTGAGATGCTCGCCGCGGTGGCTGATCTAAGCAAAGTAAGAGTGCGGGCATTTGTGGACGAGCCTGATTTGGGAGTGCTGGCGCCAAACCAGGATGTGCTCATTACTTGGGACGGGCTTCCCGGCCATAGCTGGACAGGCAAAACGGAAACTGTGCCGAAGGAAGTGACGACGCAAGGAGTTCGGAATGTTGGCGAAGTGCTCTGCTCGGTGCAGAACAGCAATCTGAAACTGATTCCGAATTTGAGCGTGGACGTACGAATTCAGTGGGGTCAGCGTCAGAACGTGCTGGTGGTGCCGCGCGGGGCGGTTCATACGAGCGGGACGAAACATTTCGTGTTCGTAGTCAGCGATGACACGCTACATCAGCGCGAAGTACAGCTCGGAATTGCGAATCCGACGGTCTTCGAGGTGCTGTCGGGATTGAAGGAAGGCGATCGCGTAGCGCTGTCCGGAGGCATTGCTCTTCGCGACGGCATGACGGTGAATCCGGTGGAGGCTAGCAGATAATGAATTGGGCGGCCCTTTTGGTGACATCACTCCTGCTTTCATTTCCGTTTGCGCAAAAAGCGAAAGCAGACGGGCTGGATGATGTGCAGCAGCAATTCGAGGCAGGGAATTACAGTGTCGCTATGAGCACGCTGCGCGCGCTGGTTTCGCAGGATCCCAATAATGCGCAGCAGCACTATTGGCTGGGCCGCTGCTATTACGAGGTGCGGGATTATAAGAATTCCGTGGCTGAACTCGAAAAAGCGACGCAACTGGCGCCAAATTCATCTGTGAATCATGACTGGCTGGGGCGCGCGTACGGTGCGGTCGCGGACCAAGAGCACAGTTTTTTGCTGGCGCGCAAAGTGAAGAAGGAATTTCAAACGGCGGTTCAGATGGACCCGTCCAACATCGATGCCCGGCGGGATTTGCAGGAATACCTGTTGGACGCGCCCTGGATTGTTGGAGGAAGCAAGGAAGGCGCGCTGGAACAAGCAGAGGAGATCGCAAAAATCGATGCGGTGCAGGGGCATTTGGCCAAAGCCGAGTACCAGACAGCCATAGGTAAGGCCGATCTTGCCGTCGAGGAATACAACGCGGCGCTCTCGATGAAGCCGAAATCGATTGACGCTTATTTGGAAGTTGCGAATTATTATGGGCGTCTGGGGAACGGCGCGGAATTAACAACACTGGTGGAAGATGCGCGGGCGGTGAGCCCGAAAGATCCGCGCTTGCCGTTCTACACCGGAGTAGCGCACATCATGAGCGGCACGAATTTTCCGCTGGCGGAGGAGAGTCTCAAATCTTATCTGGCGAGTTCTCCGGACCGCAGCGACTGGCCGCCGCATTCCATGGCGCGGTTTTGGCTGGGCCAGCTTTACGAAAAACAGGGAAACAAAATGGCCGCCGCGGAACAATATCGCGAGGCCATTGGACTCGATTCAACGAACAAAGAGGCAAAAAAAGCGCTCAGCCGGATCGAGAAGTCTCTTCACTAGAGGTGCTCATAAGTACCGTGGAGATTTTATGTCACTGAAAGGCGTGGTGCTCGCCGGCGGAACGGGCTCACGGCTTTTCCCTCTTACACGCGTTACCAACAAACATTTGCTGCCGGTGTATGACCGGCCGATGGTTTTCTATCCTATCCAGACTCTCGTGGACGCAGGAATCAGCGACATTTTGTTGGTTACCGGCGGACATAGCGCCGGAGATTTTCTGCGACTGCTGCGTAATGGCAAGGATTTTGGCCTGCAGCACCTCTCGTATGCGTACCAAGAAGGAGAAGGCGGAATCGCGGACGCGCTCCGTTTGGCCGAGCATTTTGCGGATGGTGAATCCATCTGCGTGGTGCTTGGAGACAACATCATCGAGACAAATATCGTCGAGGGCTGCGAAAAATTCCGCCGAAGCGGGAGCGGCGCGCATATTTTTCTGAAGGAAGTGCCGAATCCGCAGCGATTCGGCGTCCCGGTGTTTGAATCGGGGCGCATCGCGCGAATCGAAGAGAAGCCCGCGAATCCCAAATCGAGTTACGCGGTGACCGGGTTTTATCTGTACGACGGTACGGTGTTCGAGAAGATCCGCACGCTCAAGCCATCGGGCCGCGGCGAGCTTGAAATCACGGACTTGAACAACCAATATATTGCGGAAGGTGCGATGCAACATAGCGTGCTCGAAGGCTGGTGGACGGACGCAGGCACGTTCGAATCGTTGCTGCTGGCGAATAATTTGGTGGCCAAAGGCGGCGCAAACAAGATTGGAGCGAAGAAATCCGGGAACGAGGCCAGGAAAGCGATGAGCAATGATTGAGGGCGTGCGCGTCAAGCAGCTCAAAATGATTCCCGACGAGCGCGGGCGGCTGATGGAGATTCTACGGCACGATGACAAGGAATTCATCAAGTTCGGCCAGCTGTACATGACCACGGCCTATCCGGGCGTGGTGAAAGGCTGGCATTATCACAAACTCCAGATCGACAGCTTCTGCACAGTCAAAGGCATGATTAAGCTGGTGCTTTATGATGGGCGCGAGAAATCGCCGACGCACAGGCAAGTGAACGAATTTTTCATGGGGGAGCACAATACCATCCTCGTGCAAATTCCAAATTTTGTGTATCACGGTTTCAAGTGTGTCAGCGAGACCGAAGCGGTGGTCATCAATTGCCCCACAGAAGCCTACCGCCATGATAAGCCTGACGAATTTCGCCTTCCGTACAATGATCCAAGCATTCCGTACAATTGGGATATTCAGCTCCGCTGATGGGATGAGCCGGCGATGAAAATTCTGGTGACCGGCGGTGCAGGATTCATCGGCTCGAACTTCATTCGCTACTATTTGTCTCAGCATTCCGACGCGCAAATCATAAATTTCGACAAGCTGACCTATGCGGGCAATCTGCAGAATCTCGCAGATATTGAATCGCAGCCGAATTACCGCTTTGTTCGAAGAGACATCTGCGATGCGGAAGCCGTGGAGCGGATCCTTGGCGATGGATTCGACGCCATTGTGCATTTTGCCGCGGAAAGCCATGTGGACCGCAGTATTGCCGGGGCGCGCGAATTCATTCGCACAAACGTGGAAGGCACGTGGGTGCTGCTGGAAGCGGCGCGGAAGCAAAAGATCGGGCGTTTTTTGCACGTCAGCACGGATGAGGTTTACGGCAGCATGGGGCCGAAAGAAGTGGCCACGGAGAAATCGCATCTGGCGCCAAACAGTCCTTACGCGGCGAGCAAAGCGGCTTCGGACCTGATGGTGCGCAGTTACGTGCAGACACACAAATTTCCGGCGGTGATTACGCGGTGCACAAACAACTATGGTCCGTATCAGTTCCCTGAAAAACTGATTCCGCTGATGATTTCAAACGCACTCGCCGGAAAAAAGCTGCCAGTTTACGGGGACGGGCTTAATGAACGTGATTGGATTTTCGTTGAAGACCACTGCCGGGCCTTGGATGCGGTTTTGCAGAAAGGGCGAGTGGGAGAAGTTTACAATATTGGTTCGGGGCGGCCTGTGCCGAATATCGGGATCGTTCGCAAAATTTTGGAGATTCTTTCCGCGCCCGAAGGGCTGATTGAATTCGTGCAGGATCGTCCCGGACATGACCGGCGCTATGCGCTGGACGATTCGAAAATTCGCGGAGAGCTTGGCTGGGCGCCTCGCGTGGATTTCGAGTTGGGACTGCGACACACAGTGGACTGGTATTATTCGCATAGCGATTGGGTGCGTCAGGCGACCAGCGGCGAGTATCAGGAATACTACGAAAGATTCTACGTGAAGCGGCGCGCCACTCTGGCGCAGCTGTGAACCTGCCTTGAAGATTTTTCTCACAGGAAAAGACGGGATGCTGGCCCGCGCGATCGCAGAAGTGCTCGGCGAGCGGCATGAAATTTCAAGCGCGAACCATGAAGATGCAGACATCACGAACGAAGGCGCGATGCGCCGTGCGCTGGAGCAAGCGCAGCCG
>DAIRCW010000170.1:0-6506 GCA_036796475.1 Candidatus Acidiferrales bacterium
GCCGGGGCGGTGCTGATAGAGGAAGCGCGCGGCGGAGCGGCCAAACGGCTGGCCCTCGATTTGTAAAATGATGTCGCCCGATTGCACGCCGGTTTTTTCCGCGCCGCTGCCGGGAGCGACGGCGGAAACTTGCGCGGCTCCGGCGGCGTTGCGTTCGATCTGGAAGCCCCAGTCAGCGACAGATTGCTGCTGCGCGGCGGTTTGCAATCCGGCGGCTTTGAGAAAATCGTTGTATGGAATTTCTTTTGTGCCGGCGACGTAGTCCGCGAAAAATTCCTTGAAGCTGCGGCCGGCGACGGCCTCGGTTTCCTGTTCGACGCCGCGGCTGTCGTCGTAAAAGCGGCCGCGCTGCGCGTAATCGCGATTCATGGCGCGCATCAGGTCGTCGAGCGATTTGTGATTGTTGGTGGCGTCGCGAATGGCGAGATCGAGCATCACGCCGAGGATCTGGCCTTTGTTGTAATACGAGATGCTGACCTGCGGCTGGCCATAGTAATTGTATATGTCGAGCCAGGTGTCGAGGCTCGATTCCTCGGCGCTCTGCGTGAGGTGCGCGGGGCGGCCTTCGAGCTCAGTGAACTGGCGCGCGAGATCGTCGTAAAACTGATCGCGCGACCAGAGGCCACTGCGCTCCAGCGCATACGCGCCGTAGGTGCTGGTGACGCCTTCGGCGAACCACAGCGCGCGCGTCCACATTTCCTTGGTGAAGTCCACGGGCTGCAGCGTTTGAGGCCGGATGCGCTTCACGTTCCAGAGATGGAAAAATTCGTGCGCGGCGACGCTCGGCGCGGAATCGCCGGAGGGCACGCCGATGGCGGTGCAGTTGGCGTGCTCCATTCCGCCGCCGCCGGCTTCTGCGAACGAGCCGAAATGGAAAAAGAATGTGTATTCGCGGAACGGCACGTCGCGCATCATGCCGGTTTCGTAGGCGACGATTTTTTGCAGCGCGTCGCGCAGGCTGGTCTCGTTCCAATTGTCGCCGTCGATGACAACGCGATAATGCGCGGCGGCTTCGTCGAAGCTGAATTCTTTGTAGGCCGAGATTTCCGCGGGGGCGTCCACGAGCGCGTCGTAGCTCGCGGCGGTAAATGAATTTTGCTCGGAGGCGGCTGCGGCGGGCAATTCTTCGGCGATGCGCCAATTCGGCGGCAAATCCGTGTAAGCGACTTCGGATTCTTCGTTGCGGCGCGTGGGAATGTAAAAAAGAATTTCGGCGAGATTCAAAAACGCGTGATGCGCGTTGAGCTGCGAGGAAAACGGGCCGGGCTCGTCCCAGTAGTCGTCGTATTGAACGGTCACAGTTCCCAGATCGGATTGCGCTGGAGCCGTGGACAAGATTATCTGCCAAGTTTGCTTGTCGAGCTTTTCAGCGTGCAACGGCGCTTGCGCGGTGCTCGTGGCTTGCACATTGGTGACGCGGACGGCGAAATCGCGAATGTCGTAGGTGGCGTTCCATGCAGGCATAGCGACGATCAGCTCGCGACCGGCGTTGGGCACCTGCATGGTGACGTGAAAAATGTGCCGCTCGGGATGCGCGAGCGAAATGGTGTAGCGGATCGTCGCATTGGCATTGCGCCCAAAGGCCAGAAACGCGAACGTGATTAGCAGGAGCGAGTTCGCCGCGGATTTTATTGTTGTTCCCAGGGTCTTGGTCATTTGTGAACGGCGAGCCGTTTCTGCAGAGTTTGCGGCAGTAGAGTTGAAAGGCCGTCAAAGCTGCCGTTGGACATGACCAGCACAACATCGCCGGGCGCGGCTTTGTCCGCGAGATATTCGTTAATTTCCGCCGCTGACGAGAGCGCCTCCGCGATTTTTCCGCGCGCGCGAATGGCGGCGGCGACTTGTTGCGGGTCGAGGCGCTCGTCGTCAGAGAGCAACTGCGCGCGATTCACAGGGCCGAGGCATACGCCATCGGCCTGCGCGAGCGCATCGGCAAGCGCGTCAGCGAAAATGCGGCGGCGCATGGTGTTGGAACGCGGCTCGAAAGCCGCCCACAAGCGGCGCTTGGGCCACTGCGCGCGCGCGGCTTCGATAGTCAGACGAATCGCCGTGGGATGATGCGCGAAATCTTCGACGACGAGAATTCCGTTTACGTCGCCCTTGATTTCCATGCGCTTGCGTACGCTTTGAAATTCGGCAAGAGCCTCTTCGATAGCTTCGCGATCCACGCCGCGTCCGAGCGCGAGGGCAACACAGGCGAGCGCATTCATCACATTGTGGCGGCCGGAAACGGGAATGCGAATCTGCGCGACTTCCCTGCCCCGGTGCGCAACGCGAAAATGCGTCATGTTGTCGCGCCATTCGATGTCGCCAGCGTGCCAGTGCATTTGCGGCGTCAGCCCGTAGGTTTCCACGGCGCAGAAAGCCTTTTTCGTGCAGGCCACGAGATTTTCCGCTTCGCCCCACACAAATATTTTCCCGCGGCGCGGCACAAGATTCACCAGCCGGCGGAATTGCAGTTCGATCGCGGAGAGATCTTCGTAGATGTCGGCATGATCGAATTCGAGCGAGGTGAGAATCAATTCGTCGGGATGGTAGTGTAGGAATTTCGGCTGCTTGTCGAAATAGGCAGAATCGTATTCGTCGCCTTCGATCACAAATTCCTCGCCGCCGCCAAGGCCATAGCTGCGATCGCTGAAATTCGGAGCGACGCCGCCAATCAGAAAATCCGGCTTGCGCCCGGCGACGTGCAGAATCCAGGCAAGCATCGCGGTGGTCGTGGTTTTTCCGTGTGTGCCGGCAATCACAATGGAAGTGTGGCCGGGCAGAAAAAGTTCTTCCAGCGTTTGCGGCATGGACCAGTATGGAATTTTTGCGTCGAGCGCCGCTTCCAGTTCAGGATTGCCGCGCGAGATCGCGTTGCCAATCACAAGCAAATCCGGATGGGGATTCAAATTTTCGGGGCGAAAGCCTTCGTTCCACGGAATTTTGAGAGACGAGAGCAAGGTCGAAGCCGGAGGATAGACATTGGCGTCGGAGCCAGTAACGGTGAAACCGCGCTCCTTCAACATGCCGGCAACCGGCGCCATGGCCGCGCCGCCGATGCCCAACAGGTGAATGTGTTCGAGAGCCTGCTTCAGCAAACGGGTCATTTTCTTTTCCTGCCTGCAGGAACGGAAAATTCCGGCGCCTGGCAGGCGGGTTCGAGAATTTCGAGGCGCCCGCTGCCCTGCGCGACGAGTTTCGCGCGCACGCCGAGGGGAATCGTGAGCATCGCGCGCGGCGTGTGGCCGATGGGCGCGCCCCAGACCACAGGAATTTTGAGTGGGCCGAGAATGCGCTCGAAAACTTCGCGCGCAGTCGGACTGCCGGGCGGCGCGTCGCACTCCGGAAATTCGCCAAGCGCGACGCCGCGCAGTTTTTCGAGTTTTCCGGCCTGACGCAAGTGCAACAGCGCACGGTCAATTTGATAGGGCTTCATGCTGAGATCTTCAAGAAGCAAAATCGCGCCATTGGTTTCGATTTCCCACGCCGTGCCGAGCGTCGTCTCCACAAGCGTGAGGCATCCACCGAGCAAAACTCCCTCCGTTTGACCGAAAAAAAGAGTCTCGCCGCGCAAATCGAGCTTCCATCCGTGACTCGATTGCGTAAGCGCCTGCTCGAACGATTCCAAATCGTAGCCTCTAGCCGCATTCGCTCCCTGGTCGAGGCCTGCGGTGATCATCGGGCCGTAAAAAGTGACCCACCGCTTCTTTTGCCACAGAAAAATCTGCAAAGCGGTGACATCACTAAAACCGACCAGAGCTTTGGGAGTCTTTAGTTTGCGCGGCTCCAATCGGTCCAGCAAATATCCCGAGCCATAACCGCCGCGCGCGCAAAAAATCGCTTTTGATGAATTTTCGTCGAGGGCCATCAGCAATTTCGCCAGGCGCTCTTCCGCCGAGCCCGCAAAATATCCCTGACGCGCCAAAACTCGCGGATCCCATTTGCACCCGAAACCCAGCCGCTCGAGTTCCCCGCAGCCCTTGCGCAACGGCCCCTCTTCCACGGGGCTGGCGGGAGCGATGACGCGCACGGCGTCGCCGGATTCGAGAGGCGGTGGCTTAATCACGCGAGGCATGAGCCGCAAACGAGGATAGGAAAATTCAGAGAGCGAGTCCAGCGGGAGAAAGCGGACAACATCCGATTAGTTCACGGGCTGTCGAAAGCTGCCTGCGGGCGCACAATCAATGAAGCGCTGATTACAAGCGAATATTTGTCATGCGGACGAGGGCGCGGGCGCGTGATTCGACTTCCCTTGCCTTGAGCGAGCGCAGGCGCTCGATTCCTAGTTTCTCTACGGCGAAGCTGCCGGCCACAGAGCCATACACCATGGCGCGGCGAAGCGAAACGTGGTCCGTTTTTTTCGCGCGCGCGAGATAGCCCATGAAGCCGCCGGCGAAACTGTCGCCCGCGCCCGTAGGGTCATGGACATTTTCAAGGGGATACGCGGGAACAGCCAGAATCGCGTCGCGATGAAAAAGCATGGCGCCATATTCGCCGCGCTTTATGACAACGGCTTTCGGCCCCATGTTGAAAATGCGGCGCACGGCTCGCAGCAAATTGTGCTCGCCCGCGAGTTGCACCGCTTCTTCATCGTTGATCAGTAGAGCGTCAATGAGGCGCAACGTCTTGGCGAGTTCATCGGGAGTGCGGGAGATCCAATAATTCATCGTGTCGAGCGCGACGAGCTTGGGCTTGCGGCGCATTTGGTTCAGCACATTGCGCTGCAGAGTCGGATCGATATTCCCAAGAAAAACAAATTCGGAATCACGGTAAGCGTCGGGCAGCTTGGGGTCGAACGCGGCGAAGACGTTCAGGTCGGTCCTGAGCGTTTCGCGCGTGCGTAGATCGTCGCTGTACTTGCCGGCCCAGAAAAAACTTTTGCCCGGCGCGCGCTCGAGTCCGCGCAAATCGATTTTGCGGCCTGCGAAAACGGCTTCTTCGCTCGCGCCAAAATCTTCGCCGACGACTCCGACGAGCCGTACCGGCGCGAGCAGGCTCGCCGCGAGAGAAAAATACGTTGCCGCGCCGCCGAGTGTGCGGTCTGTGCTGCCGTAAGGAGTTTGCAACCCATCGAACGCAACCGAACCAACCACGAGCAAAGACATCAGGAGTTCTCCAGTTCAGGAAATATATTTTGAGATGAGCGGCGCGAGGCGATGCTTGGCGGCTGCGGGGATCATTTTGCGATCGGTCAAAATCGCGTGGGCCAGCGCCGAGCCGCATTTGCATTCGCGGGAATCGCCGAGGGCGCGCAGCGTTTCGACGAGCACTCGCTGCACGTTCGCGGTGTTCTTGTTCAAATTGGCGATGATGTCCGGCACGGTGACGGAATCGTGCGACGGATGCCAGCAATCGTAATCGGTAATCATGGCGATGGAGGCGTAGCAAATTTCCGCTTCGCGCGCGAGTTTCGCTTCGGTGAGATTGGTCATGCCTATAACGTCAAAGCCCATTTTGCGATAGGCGTTCGACTCGGCCAGCGTGGAAAACTGCGGGCCTTCCATGCAAACGTACGTGCCCGATTTGTGCGCGGTTACGCCGGCGCGGGCGCATGCTTCGACGACCGTTTTCGAAAGGCGCTGGCAAGTTGGCTTGTCAAATCCCACATGAGCGACGATACCGCCGCTGAAAAACGTGGCAATGCGGCCGCGCGTGCGATCAAAGAATTGGTCCACAATAAGGAACTCGAGCGGATGCAGATCTTCCCGCAGAGAACCAACCGCGCTCACGGAGAGAATCTGCTCGACGCCGAGCGTTTTCAGGGCGTAGATATTGGCGCGGAAATTGATTTCGCTGGGCGAAATACGATGGCCGCGTCCGTGACGCGCGAGAAAAACGACGCGCTTGCCTTCGAGCGTGCCGAGCATCAGCGCGTCGGACGGCTCGCCAAACGGCGTGCGAATGCGAACTTCTCGCTTGTTCGCAAGACCGGCCATGGCGTAAAGGCCGCTGCCGCCGATGATTCCGATTTGTGCTTTGCCGTTCGCGCTCCTGCTGGGCCTGCTCGTTCGCTTCTTCACTCCGTCTCCTTGGGTCTCCGGATTAACATCGGCTAATAACTCGGCCCGCGACTCACCTCAGGGGCTAAAGTCCCGCAATGTTTAACGTTTGTCGGCACGGCTGCCCTTCGTACCTCAGGGTGAAAAGCCGTGCCCTTACAAAATCTGTTCCCGCGGCGCCTAATCGATTTTTACCGGCTCGGCTTGCCATTTGCCATCGGCGCCACGCAAATACGCGGCCTTCACCACCGGATCATGCGCGAAAAGCGCGAGCCATTCGTTGCGCACAATTTCCGGCAGCCATTTCTTGCGGTTCTCGACCGTCGTGAGCGGAAACAAATCGAATCCCATCACCCACGCCAGCGGCAGATGCGCGGTCATCGGCACAAGGTCCGCCAGAAAAAACGCGGTCTTGCCTCCTCCCGTCAGCTTGACGCATTGCATGGCGTGCGTGTGCCCGGGCACTGGAATGAGCGTGACGCCGGGCGCGATTTCCTTTTCGCTTTCGAGCAATTCCCACTG
>DAIRCW010000171.1:0-4981 GCA_036796475.1 Candidatus Acidiferrales bacterium
CCCGCGCTCGACATATGCGCCGCCACTTTTTCCAGCGCGCTTACCGGGCACGAAGCATTCTTTGCCAGCGTGTCCGCGATTCCTTGCGTGCTCGCGAGATTCGCCGCGCAATAGTGCAGCAGCGCGGGAGCGGCACCCGGCAGCGCCGCCGCCGCAACAAAATTCTCTGCCGGAACTTTCGTCAGCAACTCCGCCGCGCGCTGCGACACACCTTCCGACTCGTCCATCGCCAGCACCGCAAGAATTTCCGCGCGCTCGGGCCCGCTCAGCGTCACGCCGCCCGTGCACACGGCGAGCTTCCGGTCCATTTTCGCGCGGCCAGACAAAATTTCCGCGCGAACTTCGCTCCGCACCGGCTCAGTAATATCCGTCTCCTGGATTGCGCTTCAGGTTTTCCCGCGTGAGGGTAATTTTACCCGGCTCATTGGGCGGGCCGAGCGGCGGCACGGTGCGCCCGTTCAGTTCCAGCAGCACCGCGTTGGACTTGCTTGCGGATACCGTAAAACTTGTTTGCGCGTGCAGCGTCAGCGTCTTCATCGCGTCGAGCTTCCCTGAAAAAACTGTTTTACCATCGGCCGTCACTGTGACTGTGGAAGTCTCGCCGGCCTCCACCTTCAGCAGCATCGCTCCCGCGGCATTTGCATCAGAACTAGCCGCGCCATTCACCGGAACCGCGCCGGAATTCGCGCTTCCCGCCGCGTCATTCTGCGGATTCGTCTGCGAATTCTGTGCTGCCGCTGGCGCTGTTCCCGCCGACGTAGCATTCGTCGGCGCCGCATTCACGTTCGGATTGTCCGCCGCCGTCTGCGGCGCTGCATTCGCGCCTTTGCGCTTCAGCTTGGCCATCACCGTCGCAATAATCGGATGCCGCGCATGCCACGCGCTGATCCGCTCGCCATACGCGCGCCGGAAGTACCATCCGCCGGCAATCACCACGGCGATCACCACAATCGTCGCGAAAATCTTGAAATAATTCGGCCGCGGCTTCACCGGCTCCTTGGTCCACACCGCGATTTCCGGACGCTCGGCCGTTTCCAGCGCATACTCCGCCACCAGCCCGTCTTCATCCATGCCCAAAAATTTCGCGATGGAGCGAATAAATCCGCGGTTGAAAATCCCGCCCGGCAGTTGCGCCCACTGCTCGTTTTCGAGCGCCTCCAAAAATTTCACACTAATGCGCGTCGCCGCGGAAATCTCTTCCAGCGACACGCCGCGCATTTCGCGCTCGCGCTTCAGGTGTTCGCCAAACAAGCTGGTAGTGCCCATCAGATCTTCTTTTAGAGGTATCACCGAAAATATAGGCGGGCGCTCGCTCAGTGTCAATCGAAGCTCTCAAAGCGCGTTTCAACTTCCGCATCCTCGCGCCTTGGCGGGTGCTGGCAACTTTAGAATTTTGGTCGCGCGCATACCCAAATTCCCCGATTTTATCTTTGCGCACGGACCCCCCGCTCGCCCGTTGCAGTAAAGCCGTTATCAAACCTATAATGCCAGCCATGCCCGGGAGCGAATCGCTCAAGTCTCGCCGTACTCTCGGTGCGCTAGAACCCAAAGTGTCGGAAGCCAAACCCTTCGCCGGAGTCGAACGCCGCCGTAATCCCGTCGCGCAACCCGCGCCCGCCGACACCAGCGAAGTCTCCGTCTTCCACGAACTCGGCAAAGCGCTCACATCCTCGCTGCAGCTCGATCAGGTGCTGCGCACCATCATGGAAAAGATCAATGAGGTGCTGCATCCGGACACCTGGTCGCTCCTGCTGATGGACCAGGAGAAACAGGAGCTTTACTTCGAAATCGCCACCGGCGAAGGCGCCGAAGCCCTGAAAGACGTGCGCATCAAACTTGGCCAGGGCATCGCCGGCTGGGTCGCGCAGACCGGCGAAGTCGTCGTGGTGCCCGACACCAGCAAAGATTCGCGCTTCTTCGCCAATGTGGATTCCAAAACTCGCGTCGCCACCCGCTCGATCGTCGCTGTTCCCGTGCGCTTTCGCGATCAGTGTCTCGGCGTCATCGAACTCATCAATTGCGTCGGCGACGACGGGTTCAGTCCGCGCGAACTCGCGCTGCTCGAAGCGCTCGCCGACTACGCCGCCATCGCCATCGAAAACGCGCGCCACGTCCAGCGCATTCACGAGCTCACCATCACCGACGACTGCACCACGCTCTACAACGCGCGCCATTTGAACTTCATGCTGGACACCGAAATTTACCGCTCCCACCGCTACAGCTACGAATTCTCGATCATTTTCATTGACCTCGACCATTTCAAAGCCGTCAACGACACGCACGGCCATCTCAGCGGCTCGAAGCTTCTCGGCGAAATCGGCAACATGATCAAATCCAATTGCCGCCTGATTGATTTCGCGTTTCGCTACGGCGGAGACGAATTCGTTCTCCTCCTGCCGCAAACCTCCAAGGAAAACGCCTGCCGGGTCGCGCGCCGCCTGCACCGCATGATTAAAGACACCGTCTGGCTCAAGGACGAAGGCCTCAACGTGCGCATCACTTCCAGCGTCGGCGTCGCTTCGTTTCCCGTGGACTCGCGCGACAAGGCCGGCCTCCTCCATCTCGCCGACGAAGCCATGTACCTCGTCAAAAACACTTCCCGCGACCGCGTCGCCGCGGCGTCGACTGGCCTCCTCCCCGAATCCTAAGCCACTGGCCGGGCCCCTCGTAGGGGCGCTGCTTGCTGCGCCCGCGCGACTCGGCGAGTCGCGTCTTCGCCGGTGCCCCTTTCGCCAAACCGCTCAAGGTGAACTAGTGTTCGCCCCTTCGGTGTTCGGAAATGGACGTCTACCGAAAATCTTGACGAAATAACTCGATTAGGACTGCCTCTTTTCCTTTGTTTTCAATTACTTGGATCAGTTTCTAATTTCCCATAGAAACTCGATTAACCTTGGGAATCGGCCCATAAAATACGAAAGCCGCCCATTGGCGGCTATGCACTTCGCTCAACGCAAACCTTTCGGTCCTCAGCCGACCTAATTGTATACGCCACCTCAGCCAAAACTTCAATAGGAAACGCCGGTTTTCGGCGTTACGACAATTTCAAAAAGAGATCGAGGAAGGCTCGCCTGATGACCCCCTCCGCAAACTATGGGTTTGGCACTTATTGTCAAAGGTACTAAGATACGTCGCGTATGCCAGCCTTCTTGCCTGACTCGAAAGATAAAGCGCCGCAACCAAAAAATGGCGAACTTCCCACGGAATTTGCTTCTCGGCTCGGACAATTCTTTACGAGCCGCGTGAGCTCCGCGAGACGACAATCGCTGGGCCAATTCTTTACACCCGTAGAGGTAGCCCGGTTTATGGCTTCTCTAATCTTTAACGGGACAGATCCGCAACGCATACTCGATCCAGGTTCGGGGACTGGCATCCTCGCTGCGGCAATTTGTGAACTGCTCCCGAGGAGAGTGGACAAGTCACACCTTGAAGCTTTCGAGGTTGACCCAGATTTAGCCGCACTCTGCACAGCGTCCTTGAATTATGCAAAGGACTGGTTGTTGAAAAGGGGAGTTCGATTCACTTTCAAAATTCACCAAGCAGACTTCGTATTGGAGACAGCCGATTCGCTAACGCCGCGATTATTCAATGCAGCACCACGCCTTTATGACGCCGTCGTCGCGAATCCGCCTTATTTCAAGCTTCAAAAGTCCGATCCACGCTCTGTGGTGGCCGGGGCGGTCAATCATGGACAGCCGAACATATACGCAATTTTCATGGCGCTCGCCGCAAGCGCGCTTATTGAGGGCGGCGTGATGGTGACGATCACGCCCAGGAGCTTTGCGACCGGAGATTACTTCGCACAGTGTCGGCGTCATGTTTTCTCGCGCGTCGTGCCCGAGACTGTGCATCTTTTTGACTCTCGCAGGGCGACGTTTCGGGAAGACGCCGTACTTCAGGAAAATGTCATTCTTCAAGCGAGGAGAACCTGCGCAACTCAGGAAGCAGTCGTGCATGTGAGCACGAGCCATGGCCCCGGCGACATCGGTCAGCGCGCGCCCCGAAAAGTCGCCCTTCCATCGGTCATCGAGATCTCCTCACCTGAGGCCATATTTCACATACCGGCTCGCGAGGACGATGTTCCAGTGATGCGGTTCCTAAGGAGCTGGCCAAATACGCTCCATACTTTAGGACTTGAGGCTTCGACGGGACCGGTTGTCGCATTTCGCGCTCGTCGGTTTCTCTTTAGCGAACCGAGGACGAACGGAGCACATGCGCCACTTCTCTGGCTGCACAATGTGCGGCAAATGGCGATCGACTGGCCCGCTTCGAAAGGCTCAAAAGCTCCCTATATTCTGGATTCCGCCGAATCGAGAGGAATCCTACTGCCGAATGAGACCTATGTTCTGTTACGCCGTTTTACCGCCAAAGAAGAGGCAAGAAGACTAACGGCTGCACCGCTCCTGAGCGAGATTCTCCCAGGTAGAGTCGTTGGGATTGAGAACCACCTGAATTATATACATCGGCCTCACGGCAAGATGCATGCCGACGAAGCCTTTGGACTGGCGGCACTGCTTGGCAGCCATCTAATCGATCGTTATTTTAGGATCTCAAATGGCAATACCCAAGTGAACGCGACAGAACTTCGATCTATTCCGCTCCCGCCACTAGAACTTCTTACCGCACTCGGTCGTGAACTGCGTGGGAGGTTGAACTTGCCAATGGATATCGATCAGATCGTAGAGCGATTTGTAGGTGTTCCCGATCAGCTCTGTCTCTCAAAAGCGGGTTGAAGTGTCGAAACTACAGGGCGCTCAGCGAATTCTGACAGCACTCGGCTTACCACGCGCACAACGCTCCCCAAGCGCTGCGTACACACTTTTGGCGCTCGCAAATATTTCGCCCACTACTTCGTGGAAAGAAGCAGAACGCCGCTCTTTGCGAATTCACGACATCCTTATATTTATCAAGAACACGTACGGAAAGACATACGCTGAAAACACACGAGAGACAATTCGTCGACACGTGCTCCATCAATTTGAGC
>DAIRCW010000171.1:4991-6460 GCA_036796475.1 Candidatus Acidiferrales bacterium
GTTTGTCGTCGATAGAAATCCAGACGATCTCACCTTGCCGACAAACAGCCCTCGTACTCACTATGCGATATCAGAGCCGGTGCTCCCCGTTCTGAAAAGCTTTGGCAAGAGGCAGTTCAAAGGCGAACTGCTGAAATTTCAAATGAGCAAGGGAACCCTCTTGAAAGTCTACCAGGCAGCGCGGGCCCGTAACTTAGTGCCGGTAACGCTCCCTTCGGGCGAAGCTATACTGCTATCTCCCGGAAAGCACAACAAGCTTCAAGCGGAAGTTATCAAGGAATTCGCGCCGCGTTTTTCTCCGGGAGCAGTGGTGCTCTACCTCGGAGATGCGGCGAAAAAGAGCTTGCACTTCAGCGCAGACGAGCTACAGAAGCTCGGGGTGAATTTCACCGAACACGACAAACTTCCAGATGTTGTTATTCTTTCGAAGGAAAAGAAGTGGTTATATTTGATCGAAGCGGTAACGTCTCACGGCCCAGTCTCACACAAGAGAAAACATGAATTAGAACTATTTCTATCGAAATGTCGAATTCCGAGAGTTTATGTGAGCGCCTTTCCCTCACTGTCGGAATTTAAGCGTCATATCCAGGAAATCGCTTGGGAAACAGAGGTTTGGATTGCAGAGATGCCGGACCATCTTATTCACTTTAATGGGGACCGATTTCTTGGCCCTCGGTAGAAGATCAGTAAGCTTGATACTTTGAAAGGCGTGCCGCGGAAACTTCTGGAAATTTCACATTGGCGGCTATCAGGTCTGCGAAAAGTGGCTCAAGGATCGCAAAGGCCGCAAACTCTCCTCCGACGACATTGATCATTACCAGAAAATCGTCGTCGCCCTCGCCGAAACCATCCGCATCATGGCCGAGATCGACTCCATCATCCCCGGCTGGCCCCTGCCCTAACCCCACGGTTGTAGGGGCGCTGCTTGCTGCGCCTGCGCCCGCCCGCCGTTTACCCGCCGTGGCGGGCAGGCAGGCTTCAGCCCCGCCGAAAATTGCTTCTAGGCATACCTTCGTATCGCGCAGCCTCTTTGCGCGCGATTGCATTTGTCAGGGCACGGTTTCAACCGTGCCGAAAAAGATGCCTCGTGCCTTTCTTCCGATTGCGCGTCATTTCCTGCGGAGTGCAACGCAGCGCGCAAACGCCTTTGCCTCTCACGGGACACGCGCCACGAACCACGGCTCACGCTCTGCCTCTTCCTCTGTCCCCGGAAGAAAGGGATGCCGCCCGAAAACGGCCGCTTTTTCCCTCCCCTAGAATGTCTAGGCAAATGGCCTGGTTCTATAACCCGGTTTTTGGCCCAAATTTCAAAATTGGCCTGGTCGCCCCTCTTCCAACCGACCAAAATCGCCGCGATAGACGCCAAAAAAACGCCGATACTTGCCGATTTTGATCCGATTTTTCCAATGTCTCTTGCGAATCCGCCTCTCAGTCCGAGCAGGGGTTATGTGCGGAAAAACCAATGTTTA
>DAIRCW010000172.1:0-6403 GCA_036796475.1 Candidatus Acidiferrales bacterium
ACCTTTGTCTAGTCCTTGAAGGCTGAAGCGGAATAGTTGGATGAGCGAGAGAACCGCTTTTGAGATGTTCTCCCGCGAAAACTCGATAAATTCATAATCGCCTTGCATCCCGCCAATATTGTCAACACGCTCTTCCTTTAGAAGAATCAGCTGGCGTTTTTGGGCGACTGCATACGCTTTTTCTTCGATGACCCACGCACTGGTACTCCAAGCATCCTTACCCTCCAGCTTGTCGCGTCGCGTGAAGATGCCAATAAACACGTGCTGTCCTTCGATCAGGCGCTTCACCTTTTCAGAGATGCTATTCGCCTTCGGCCTGGTCCCTGTTGCTACCTCCATGCCGAGTGCCCTTAGGGTGCCTATGAATGTGTCTACCACCTCACGGTCTTCGTTTGCGAACGAGTGACCGACGAATGCAGTCGGTTTGAAGTCCGCATCGCTTTCTTCTTCCTTCGCGTCGCTCTCTAAATGGGCGGCAGCGGCATTCTCTTCCCCACCGACGCGCATCAGCGGCACAACGATGTCAGCCGTATAATTTCGAAGGATCGCGTTTACGTCGCTGTCGTATTTGCGACGCGTCGTTGAGTGGTCTGCGTAGATCAAAAGGCGCTGGAATAGTACGTTTAGGTCACCCATAGGCCTAGGGGAGATGTTTCGCGATAGCTCAGGCTTTTGGGCAAAATTGGAAATCCAGGACTCAGCAAGGTTCGCTATTTTGCGCCTGTCTGCCGTGGACGTCACCCGTGAATCGGCTCGATAGCTTCGAGCTATAGATCGCTTAAATTCGCGCAGGTCATCGGCCAGTCTCTTGAGCGCGACTATGAGTTGCCGGTTGGGCATTAGCTGGAGGCCCTTGAGCGAATCCCGTGAGTCTCACTTTCCGTTTTTCTTGTTTCTCCGTGCTCCGCCGTTCGCCGAAGAAAACCCCGATTCGACCGCTTCGATGCCTTTCGACGTGATATAGGAGTTGTCGTCATCCTCGTGAATCCAACCCTTTCTGACAGCATTCACGAAGTCTCGGTCATAGTTCCGCGGGGGATTTTCCTTGCTAAGTCCGTAATACTTTTGAAGGTCGGCCCTTGCGAAGGTTGGCAGATTCTCAAACTTCTCCCTGTAGTAGGCAAATAGCGTGATGTATTCAGGATGGCTGCTCGGTCTCTTGTCTTGGACAAGTTCGCGGATTGATGTTTTTCTGGCGGAACTGGGAACGGCTTCTGCGGTGCTGGCCGAGGCGACGTTCGGAATTGGTGTCGGCGGGGGGCCGGATGAGCTTGAGGACGACACTTCCAATAGAGCCCTCACGGAAGAAAGAACCCTTTGGCGTTCCTGAGGCTTCAGCGGCTTAAGCGCCGCGTGAATGGCCTCGAGGGCGCTGATCGTCTTATCCTTTTTCGCCATCGCCGCACCTCGGTCGAGTCCTTGGTTACCCCGGCTTGAGTTCAAGCCGCGCGGAATTCTATCACGCATTTTAATCACTAGGCACGTTGTGGAAGATGTTAAGGTGCCTATTCACTTTCAGCGAGCGGCGGCCCTTCGACAAGAGATTCAGGGCGATGTTGTAGACCTTGGCCTAGCGGCCGGCGCCGAGCTACTTGAGGAGTTCGAAGCGGAATTCTTCGATGACGGGATTGGTGAGGACGTCGCGGGCGATTTGTTCGACTTTTTTGCGGGCGGCGTCTTCGGAGAGGCCGTTGAGGTCGAGGACGAAGAATTTGCCCTGGCGGACGGATTTGATTTCGGAGTGTCCGAGGGAAGAGAGCGCGTGCTGGATGGTCTGGCCCTGCGGGTCGAGGACGGTGGATTTGAGCATGACCCAGATGTGAGCTTTCATGGCGGGGATTATACCAAATTAAAGTTTTTCGTTTCGTTGCGAAAAGTTTCGAGCATCGCTTCCTTTTCCGTTGCGGGAAGAAAAGAGTGGCGGAAGGAGGATTCGGCGAGGGAGATGAGTTGCGGCACGGTAAGGCCCATCTTGGCGAGGGCGAGAGTGTATTCGGCGAGGAGGCTGGTGCGGAACATGGCAGGGTCGTCGGAGGCGAGAGTGACGGGGACGCCACGGGCGATGAATTTGGGCAGAGGGTGATCTTCGATGCGCGGCTCGGCGGCAGATTGCGCAGAACGAACCTCAGGGGCTGAAGCCCCGCTCGTTGCGGGCGGATTAATGTCGGAGCTGAAGCTCCGACCCCCTAAGGTGGGAGTTGTCCGCAATGAATTCGCGGTTTGGCTGTTGACGGGCTGGCCTTCTGAAAAATTTGCGGCGTTCTGTTGGCGGGAAGAATTGCGCGCGAGGAGTTTGGCGAGGGCGCCGGTGCGGAGGTTGCTGGTGGGGCAGATTTCGAGGGGGATTTGGCGCTCGATGAGGAGATCCATCAATTTTTCGTCGTGAATGGCGGCGATTCCGTGGCCGATGCGTTCGGCGCCGAGGATTTCGATGGCGTCCCGGACATTTTGCGGGCCGGCCATTTCTCCGGCGTGGGCGACGCGATGGAGGCCTGCGGAGGCGGCGTAGTCGAAAACTTTGCGGAAATCGGAGGCGGGGAGGGATTCTTCGTCGCCGCCGAGGCCGAAGGCGACGACTCCCGCGGATTTCATTTGCGCGGCGAGGCGCGCGACTTCCATGGCTTTTTCGGGGCCGAACTGGCGAACGGCGTCGAAGATCCAGTTGACGCGCAGGCCGGAGGAGTTTGCGTCGCGGCTCTTTGTGTAGCGGGCCATGGCGTCGCGAATGGCGGCGAAATTGGCTTCGACATTTTGTTTGCGGAGAAGCATGACGCCGACGGAGAGAGTGATTTCGGCGTAGAGGCAGTTCTCTCCGAGGAAGTGCAGGCCGGAATTTTCGCAGAGGAGGGCGTAGTCCTCGGGATCGCGGAGGTAAGACGTGGCCCATTTGAAGAGTTCGAGGAAAGCGGGGAAAGAGTTGGTGCGGTAGCGCGCGGCGACTTCTCCGTAGCGGAGTTTTTCGCCGTGGCGCGCGGCGAGCTGCACAACTTGCATGGGGAAGAGGCAGCCTTCGAGGTGCAAGTGCAGTTCAGCTTTGGGAAGGCGGACCAGAGCGGCGCAGCCGGATTGGACCTGGGCCGGGGCCATTGGACTGGGAAAAAATAAAAACTTGCTGTATTTACGCGGCTCTGGCTAGCGGAGAATCGTCGCGATAATGCCTGAAACCGCGCATAAGAAATATAAAAGCGATAACAGCGAGTATGATAAGCCCGGCGCGCTCCAAAATGCCAGCGTAGATTACGCCGCCGATGACAACAGCTCCGCCGAGAATGGCCAGAATGAGCAGAGTCGCGCTCAAAATAATAAGAGCTTTGTCGGCGAGGAGAGTTAGATGGCGCTGGGCGAGCGGGTCAGCCGCGCGTCCGGCGGTGCTGTGGCGGACGCCGAAGTCGAAGTAGAAAAGCAGGCCGACGATGAGCCAGACGAAGAAGCGTACCCAGTTCTCGACGGTGAGGCTGGCCATCAGCACAAAGCACAAAATCACGGAGGCGATGGGAATCCATGGAGAAAATGGGACGCGGAAGCCGCGCGGGCGGTCGGGCTGGCGTTTGCGCAAAATCAAAACGGCGATGGAAACGAGGATGAAGGCGAACAGCGTGCCGATGTTGGAAAGGTTGACGAGCGTGCCGATGTCGAAAATTCCGGCGGGGATGGCGACGAAAAATCCGGCGACCCAGGTGGCGAAGTCCGGCGTACGAAAGGCTTTGTGGACGCGGGAGAAAATCGCGGGGAGCAAACCGTCGCGAGACATGGCGAACCAGACGCGGGCCTGGCCGAGTTGGTAAACGAGAATCGAGGAAATCATGCCCATGAGCGCGCCGATGGTGACCCAGCGGTCGGTCAGTTTCAAGCCGAGGGCTTCGAGGGCGTTGGCGACGGGAGCGGCGTTGTTGAGCGTGTTCCATTTTTGAATGCCGGTGAGCACGACGGCTACAGCGACGTAAAAAACGGCGCAGACGAGCAGGGAAGCGAGAATGCCGATGGGAACGTCGCGTTTGGGATTGCGGCACTCTTCGGCGGCGGTGGAGACGGAGTCGAAGCCGATGTAACTGAAAAATACGATGGCGCCGCCAGTGAGGACGCCTTGAAAGCCGTTGGGGAAAAACGGTTTGAAATTCTCAGGGTGAATGTATTTGGAGGCGACCACGCAGAAAATGACGATAGCGAGGAGCTTGACGCCGACCATGATGTTGTTGGTGCCGGCAGATTCGCGAATGCCGCGGACGAGCAGGACGGTGAGCACCATGACGATGACGAAGCCGAGCAAGTTGAAATGCAACGACCAGCCGACCATGGGGTCGTAGGCGGGAGTGCCGAGGGATTCGGGGATGTGGAGATGGAACGTGTCGAGAAGATTGTTGACGTAGGCGGAGAAGCCGACGGCGACGGCCATGTTGGAGACGGCGTATTCGAGAATTAAATCCCAGCCGATGATCCAGGCGATGAGTTCGCCGAGGGTTGCGTAGGTGTAAGTGTAGGCGCTGCCGGCGATGGGAATCATGGAGGCGAGTTCGGCATAACATAAGCCTGCCAGAGCGCAGATGAGCGCGACGGCGAGGAAGGAGATGGCGATGCCGGGGCCGGCGCCGGGGCGGCCGCTGGTGAGCACATGTCTGCCGTGCATGAGCACGCTGAGGAGCGGAGCTTGCAGGATGGAAGGATAGCGGTCGACTTCGCCGGCGGCGGCGGTGCCGGTGGTGATGAAGATTCCGCTGCCGATGATGGCGCCGATGCCGAGGGCGGTAAGGCTGAGCCAGCCCAGAGTTTTTTTCAGGCGCTTGGAGGGCTGGTCAGCGTCAGAGATGAGCTGGTCGATGCTCTTGGTGCGAAAGAGCTGGCTAGGCATAGGTTAAGCGGCCACCGTATGGTTTGGATGCGCTAGGTGCAAGGGGAGCACTGTACATGGAGCGGGTGAGATGCGCAACGGTTGCGATGCAAATAACAGCCGCTGGAGTTAGCTAGACGAATTGGAGGTGGGCGTAGCGCTCGATTAGCTTTTTGGTGCCGTGGTCTTGGAAGCTGACGGTGAGGCGGCGATCGTCGCCGTCGTCTTCGACCTGGATGACCGTGCCGATGCCGTAATTGGGGTGGCGGACGCGCGCGCCGATGAGAGGGTTCGATTTTTGGCGCGAAGGCGAAGATCGCGAAGATCGCGAAGAGTTCGGGGAAGAAAATGAAGTTCCGGCGCGAGCGGCGAAGCGTTTGCTGCGGCGGAATTGGGATTCGTAGAATTCGGGATCGGGTTCGTAGCGACGAGTCTCGCCGGGCTCGGCGAGAGAACCGGCGGCGGCTTCGACGAGATCGCCGGGAACTTCAGCGAGAAAACGCGAGGGAGACGCAGCGGAAAGATCGGTGTTGGCCCAGGAGCGGCGGTAGATGGCGCGCGAGAGGGTAAGAGTATTTTTGGCGCGGGTCATGCCGACGTAGCAGAGGCGGCGCTCCTCTTCGATGGCGTTGTCGTCGGCGAGGGAGCGGCCGTGGGGCAGGAGGCCTTCTTCGAGTCCGGCGAGAAAAACGTGATCGAATTCGAGGCCCTTGGCGCTGTGAAGAGTCATGAGCGAGACGGAGATGGTTGCATCAAATTGATCGGTGTCGCTGACGAGGGCGGCGCGGTCGAGAACTTCTTCGAGCGTTTGGCCCTGCTCGATGGCTTCGGAGATGGCGGTGGAAAGTTCGCGGAGATTGTCGGCGCGCGAGGATTGGTCGAGGCGATCTTGTTGTTCGGCCCAATCGAGATAGCCGGTGCGTTCGAGCGCGATGTCGAGAATGTCGCCGGGATTTTTGGCGGAAGTTTCTTCGGTGAGGCGCAGGAGCATTTCGCGAAATTCGGTGAGCGCACCGGCACCGCGAATTTTGGCGCTCGAAGCGCGCGGAATGGCCTGCCAGAGGGATTCGCTGTGCTCGCGGGCGATATCGCGGAGAGATTCGACAGTGACTTTGCCGATGCCGCGCGGAGGAACGTTGAGGACGCGCAGAAGGGCGATGTCGTCATCGGGATGGAAGAGCAGGCGGATGTAGGCAAGCGCGTCTTTGATTTCGGCGCGCTGATAAAAGCTAAAACCACCAACGACACGGTAGCGAATGTTGAGGCGGCGAAGGGTTTCCTCAAATGAGCGAGACTGCGCGGCGGTACGGTAGAGCACGGCAAGGGTGGCGCTGGGATTTTCGCGAAGATGCTTGGCGAGATGCTCGCAGATGTGTTCGGCTTCATCCATGGCGTCGCGCGCTTCGTAATATTTGAGCAGCGCGCCTGCGCCGAGAGTGGCTTTGAGCGTCTTGCCGAGACGCGCGCGATTGTGGGAGACGACGCCGGCGGCTGCGTCCAGAATGCTTTGCGTTGAACGGTAGTTTTCTTCGAGACGAATGGTTTTCGCGCCGGGAAAATCGCGGAGGAAGCGCTGAA
>DAIRCW010000173.1:0-6350 GCA_036796475.1 Candidatus Acidiferrales bacterium
AGGGCGAAGAGGATGGTGAGCGTGTGAGTGAGTTCGCGAGGGTAGGGGAAGAGGAGGTACATCCAGCGGAATTGGACGGGGAGCCAGATGATGAAGAGCGCGGCGTAATCTTCCCAGACGCCGGAGGATTTTCCGCGGGCGCTCGAGGCGAGGAGCGCGGGAATCGTGACGTAGAGGATGCCGGCGAGGACGAAATACCAGCGGGATGGATAAGCGTTGAGGGCGTAAATGAGAAATGCGGCGAGAGGGACGAGTGGCGCGAGGAAGAATGCGTGCCGGCTGAAGATGGCGATGAGGCGCGCGGCGACGGGCGGGCTGGCGGTGAAGATTTCGGCGGCGAGGAGAACGGCGGCGACGGCGATGGCGACGGAGAAGACGCGTCCTGAGTAGCCGAGGCGGAGGCCGATGAAAATTCCGAAGAGGAGGAGGGCGGCCCAGAGGGTGAAGGCGGCGGCGAAGGGCATTTGGTGGGAGCGGGATGAAGGCATCGGGATAGTGTAACCAAAAGGCAGTGACGAGTGACAAGTGACGAGTGACGAGCAAAAACTTAAGGCAACGGACACGGCGAGATGCATCGCTGCGCTCAGGATGACAGTTCGTGGAGGAGTTCGCGGCGGTGACGGCGGAGATGATCATCAGGAAAAGCCGCAGAGTTTCGCAAAGGCGGCGAGACTCTGCGCTACAAGTGCATCGAACTGCGGCAAAGGCGAGCGAGGTTCAAAACAATTTGAAGTGACCCACGAAAAAAATCTGCGGGGCTTGCGCGGGGAGGCGGAGTTAGCGATGCTTTGGGGTAATGGCGATTCCGCGAGGGCAAAGAATTTCGTACATCGACTGGATGCGCGGGCTGGCGTGCCTGCTGATGTTCCAGACGCATTGCTACGACTCGTGGCTGTCGCCGGCGGCGCGGCGGACGGAGTTTTTCGGGTGGTCGCAACTGATTGCGACGCTTCCGGCGCCGCTGTTTTTATTTTTGGCGGGAGTTTCGTTCGCACTGGTGACGGGGCGAATGCGGCAGAAGGGAATTGCCGCGGAGCAGATTGCGCGGACGACGATTCGGCGGGGCGCGGAGATTTTGGCGCTGGGGCTGCTGTTTCGCGTGCAGGAGTTCGCGCTGGGATACGGGTACGCGCCGTGGACGGATTTGCTGCGCGTGGACATTCTCAATGTGATTGGGATTTCGATCATGCTGATGGGAGTGTTGTGCTGGCTGGTGCGGAGGCAGCCGGCGAATGGGATTGCGGCGGGTGTGGCGGCGGGAGGAATTGCGATGATGACGCCTCCGCTGTGGACGACGCTGCAGCCGCGGTGGCTGCCGTGGCCGGTCGAAAGTTACGTGAATGGCGTACACAATCTGGGCGCTCCGCAACATTGGCTGTTTCCGATTTTCCCGTGGACAGCGTTCGCGTTTGCGGGATTGGCGACAGGATTTTTTGTGCTGAGCGAATGGGCGCGCGCGCGTGAAGCGAAGGCGGTGGGGATTCTTGGCGTGGGCGGCGCGATTTTCTTTTTCGCGGGGCGGTGGTTCGATTCGCTGCCCGTGAAAATGTATGCGGTTTACGATTTTTGGCACACGAGCCCGAATTTTTTTCTGATTCGCGTGGGCGTGCTGCTGATGATTGCGTTCGCAGCGTATGCGTGGTGCCGATGGGGCGCGGGGCAATGGGGATTCAGTCCGTTCATCACCATGGGACAGGCGTCGCTACTGGTTTATTGGGTGCATATTGAATTTGTGTATGGGAGATTTTCGATTCTCACGAAGCGCGGCGAGAGCATCGCGGGGGCTTCGATTGGTCTGCTGATTATTTTTGCGGCGATGACGGCGCTGGCGGCGGGGCGGATTTATACGAAAGGGCGCGGTGCGGAAATTGTGCGGAGAGTTCGAGAAAAGTTGCGGCGAGGAGTTGCGCGCGCGGCGGATGATTCGGCGGCGACCTAAGCTTAACGGTTAGCGCGGCGGGGCGGGAGCGGGGGAGGATTTCGCGTCGGGCTTGGCGGGCATTTGGAAGATGAATTCGCCGGGGCGGGCGAGGCCCATGCGGTCGCGGGCGATTTTTTCGATGGCGGACGGGTCGGTCTTCAGCTGGTGAATTTTCTGCTGCAATTCCTGATTTTCTTTGTCGAGCTGATCAATTTGCGCCTGCACTTCGCGCATTTGGCTTTTGGAACGGTGCATGGCCATGAGGCCGTGAGCGCCGAAAACGTCCTGGAGAACAAGCAGGCAAAAGGCCAGAGCGAAAAAATAGCGGGCGTTGCGGCGGAAAAAATCCTGCGTGTTTTCTGGTTCTAGTTGTTGTCGATTTTGAGTATGTTTCATAAATCCTTTGCGATGTGAAAGCCCTTCTTAGAAGCTAAAGCGACGTTTGCTTACTTTTTTTTTCGCAGCTAACAATCTCTGTGCGCCACGCAGAAAACGTACCTCAGCGGCTAAAGCCGCTCAAGCTCGTCCGGCATACGGCACGGCTAAAGCCGTGCCCTGACGAATCGTCGCATCGGCACCGCTAAAGCTGTTGCGCTAACAGGAATCAAATGTCCCGCGATCCGCTTTGAACATTCGCTAGATCAGTCCTAGCCGGTGATCCACTTGCGAGCTTCCTCGGCTAGCTTGTTCGATTTGACGAGCGACTCCGCTTCGGCGTAAACGCGCACGAGAGGCTCGGTACCCGAGGGGCGCATCAGCACCCAGGAATCGTCGTCGAAGACGAATTTTAGACCATCGGTGCGATCGGCGCGGGAAATTTTCCTTCCAGCAAATTCCTTAAAGTTACCGGTGAAGCGCTGCGAGAGAGTGGAAATAATTTCGGGAGCGAAGTGGAGATTCACGCGGACAGGCCAGTAGGCGCGGCCCACTTTTTTGAAAAGATCGCGCAACTGGTCGGCGATGGGCTTGCGGCGTGCGGCAATCATTTCGGCGACGAGCAGGCAGGCAACGATGCCGTCTTTTTCAGGGATGTGGCCGCGAATGGTCATGCCGGCGCTTTCTTCGCCGCCGAGAGTGATGGTGTCTTCTTCGAGGAACGGGCCGATGTACTTGAAGCCGACGGGAGTTTCGAAAATGGGCGCGCCGTGATGGCGAGCGACGGCGTCGAGGAGATGCGTGGTGGCGACGCTGCGGGCGGCGCCCAGTTTCCAGCGGCGGGTTTCGATGAGGTAATCGAAGACGAGCGCGAGAATGTGATTGGGAGAAACGTAGGAGCCGTCGCGGTCGACGATGCCGAAGCGATCAGCATCGCCATCAGTGGCGAGGCCGGCAGCGGCTTTCATGTCCAAAACTTTTTGGGCGAGGGGCTTGAGTTTTTCTTCCGAGGGATCCGGGCCACCGCCGTCGAAGAGAACGTCGCGAGCAGTGTGAAGGGATTGGACTTTGATGCCGCGGTCTTCGAAGAGCTTGTCGAGCCAGCCGGCGCCGCAGCCGTGGAGCGCGTCATAGGCGAAAGATGTTTTCGCGGAGGAGATGACGTCGAAGCGAACGAGTTCGGCGACGCGTTTGAAGTAAGGTTCGCGCAAATCGACGTTCATGAATTGCGAACCGTTTTCAGGTTCGGCGTAGTCGTCGAATCTTTGGCTGGCGCGTTCGCAGAGGCGCTTGGCGCGCTCTTCGATGTCGTGAGTGACTTCGGGGAGGGCAGGGCCGCCGTCCGGACCGGAAAATTTCAGGCCGTTGTAAGCGGCGGGATTGTGGCTGGCGGTGATGTTCACAGCGCCCTGAAGTTTGCGACGCAGAATTTCGAAGGCGATGGCGGGAGTGGGCGTCGGTCCGCTGCAAAAAAGGACCTGGCAGCCCTCTTCTTTGAGGACGTGGGCGGCGGCGCGCGCAAATTCCTCGGAAAAAAAGCGCGTATCATAGCCGACGAGAATGGCGGGTTTTTTGTGGCGTCCGCGCACGTGGGCGGCGATAGCCGCAGCGGCGATGCGCACACGTTCGAAGGTAAAATCTTCGGCGATGATGCCGCGCCATCCCGAAGTGCCAAAATGAATCGCGCCGGTAGCCATTAAGCCTGTATTGTATCGTGACTTACCTGCTCACGTATCAGGGAAAGCCAGCATGCAGCGGAGGAGAATCGCGTAAGCGGAGGCGGTATGCGAGAGGAAAATGTAGTGGTGCTGGTGACGTGCGCGTCACGAAAAGAGGCGGAGCGGCTGGCGCGGGCGGTTATGGGAAAAAAATTGGCGGCTTGCGTGAATATTGCAAGCGCACCGGTGAAGTCTGTTTATCGCTGGAAGGGGAAAGTTGAAACGGCTACGGAGTTTCCTTTGGTGATGAAGACGACGCGGCGGAAATTTTCGGCGCTGGAGAAGGAAATACGGCGGCTGCACAGTTATGAGACGCCAGAGATTATTGCGCTGCCCATTCTGGCAGGTTCGGTGGCGTATCTGCGATGGATTGCAGAGTCGATGAGAGAGTAGCCAGGGCAAGGATGATGCGAATTGTCGAAGGCGACTTCAGCGATCCGCGGGTGCGCGATCTCCTGCATATCCATCTGACCAGAGCCAGAGCTGAAACGGCACCCGGCAGCGCCCATGCGTTGGACATTGGCGGGCTGCAATCGCCTGATGTCAGCTTTTGGACGATCTGGAACGATCAGACGCTTTTAGGGTTCGGCGCCCTGAAACGGCTTTCTGCGGATCATGGTGAGGTTAAATCGATGCATACCGCTGAGGCGGCGCGCGGAAAAGGGGCGGGAAGCGCGATGCTGCGTCACGTCATCCAGAGCGCGCGAGCAAGCGGCATGCGGCGACTGAGCCTCGAAACAGGCACTTCCGAATATTTCGGACCTGCCCGAGCGCTTTATAAAAGTCATGGCTTCTTGGAGTGCCCGCCGTTTGCTGATTATGTGCTTGATCCAAATAGTGTCTTCATGTCGCTGGACTTGCGGAAATTCTGATCCAGGCGCCCGCCTAAAGCATCGCAGGTACGATTCCAACTGCCCCGCACTGCCGCCCGGCGTTTTGCGAAAATGCTAATTCTGCAAGCAACCGCAACAACGTACCTCAGCGGCTAAAGCCGCTGCGATCTTTGCTCGGTTACGGCATGGCTGAAGCCATGCCCTTACAAAAACAGAGCGTTCCGTGCTTTGCTAGGCTTTGGCGAGGGCGTGGTCGAGGTCGGCGATGATGTCTTCGACGTCTTCGATGCCGATGGAGAGGCGGATCAATCCGTCAGTGATTCCAGTGGCGAGGCGCACGTCGCGGGGAACTGACGCGTGGGTCATAAGGGCGGGCAGCGAAATTAGGGTTTCGACGCCGCCGAGGCTTTCGGCGAGAGAGCAGAGCTTGACGTTGTTGAGGACGCCGCGCGCGGCTTCGAGGGAACCAACGTCGAAGGAAAGCATGGCGCCAAATCCCTTTTGTTGTTTTTTGGCAACAGAGTGCTGCGGATGGGATGGCAGGCCGGGATAGATGACGCGCTTGACCTTGGGGTGCTTTTCCAGAAATTGAGCGACCGCCATGCCGTTCGTGCAGTGGCGTTCCATGCGAACAGCCAAGGTTTTGATTCCGCGCGAGATGAGGAAGCAGTCCATGGGCGCGAGGCCGGCCCCCGCGGAGCGCTGGAGGAAATAGATTTTGTCAGCGTCCTCTTTGCGGGCGAGGATGGCGGCGCCGCCGATGCAATCGCTGTGGCCGTTCAGATATTTGGTCATGGAGTGGACTACGATGTGCGCACCAAGAGCGAGAGGCTGCTGGAGATAAGGGCTCATGAAGGTGTTGTCGACGACCATGGTGGCATTTTTCTCGCGGGCAACGGCGGCGATGGCGGCGAGGTCGCTGACGATCATTGTGGGATTCGTGGGCGTCTCGACGTAAATCATTTTGGTAGACGGGCGAATGGCGGCTTTGATTTTGTCGAGGCAAGCGGTGTTCACAAAGCTGAATTCCATTCCAAACTGGACTAAAAACTGCGTGGTGATGCGGTAGACGCCCCCGTAGACAGATTCGGAGAGGATTGCGTGGTCGCCGGGACGGAGCAGGCGGAAAACAGAGTCGATGGCGGCCATTCCCGAAGTGAAAACGTAGGCTGCGGCGCCGCCTTCCAGTTTGGCCATGGTGCGTTCGAGAGCTTTGCGGTTGGGATGGTTGGTGCGGGCGTAGTCGAAGCCCTTGTCTTTGCCTAGGGCTTCTTGGACGTAAGTGGAGGTTTGGTAGATGGGCGCAACCACTGCGCCGGTTGTCGGGTCAGGCTCCTGGCCCACGTGAATGGCGTCGGTACTGAATCCCATATGTGAAACCTCCTCTAAAATGGCCAGTTGAAGGTAGCTCAGGCGGAGATTTGGGTCAATCCGTTCAGGAGGTTGGCGGTGGGTCAGTTTGAATTTTGACTGCTTGTGTCACGATCAAGAAAATTCAAACTG
>DAIRCW010000174.1:0-6293 GCA_036796475.1 Candidatus Acidiferrales bacterium
TCACGTACGCGATGCTGCTTGGCGACAATAATCAGACAGAGGACGCGGCGAAGGTGCTTCGCGGGCTGCCCGGACAGTCGCAGCGCGACACTTATCTGGATCTCGCGCAGGTGGAAGAGCGCGGCAAGCGTTACGCGGAAGCGGAGAAGGACGCGAGCAAAGCGCTGGAATTGTCGAAGGATGCAGGAGACCAGGAGTCCGCTTCGTTCATGCTAGGCGCGATTTACGATGATCAAAAGCGCTATAACGAAGCGGAGAAGTTGTTCCGCAAATCGCTGGAGCTCAATCCGCATGATGCGATGGTGCTGAATTACTACGGCTACATGCTGGCGGACCGCGGCATTCGCCTGGACGAAGCGATTTCGCTGCTTCACAAAGCGGTGGACGAAGACCCGACGAACGGCGCTTATCTCGACAGTCTTGGCTGGGCGTATTTCAAGCAGGGAAACATGCCGGAGGCTGAAAGGTATTTGCGTCAAGCGGTAGCGCATGACGGCGACGATCCCACCATTCTCGGGCACTTGGGGGACGTTTACGCCAAGACGGGCCAATCGGAGCGCGCTGAGCAAGTGTGGCAAAAGGCGCTGGTGCGTTGGCAGAAGGCGCTGCCGGCCGATTACAAGCCGGAGAAAGTCGCCGAGCTTCAAAGCAAACTGAAAAATCTGAAAAACCGAGTGGCGCAGCGCTCCTCGGGCGCAGTGAATCCGCGGTAGTTCCCCGCCGAATGAGCAAAATTGTTCGCCTGAAGGCATTCGCAAAAGTGAATCTGTGCCTGGAGGTTTTAGGCAAGCAGCCGGACGGATATCACGAGCTGCGCACGGTTTTTCAGGCGATAACGCTGCACGATTCGCTGGAATTGCAATTTTCCTCCCGGGATGAGATTTCGCTCGAAATTGCCGGCGCGGAGTTGGCGGCGGATTCAACGAACTTGGTGTGGCGGGCGATTGAAGCATTGAAGCGCGAGCTGAAGATCAACGAGGGCATTCATGCGCGGCTGACGAAGCGCATTCCGGTCGCGCGTGGATTAGGCGGTGGTTCAAGTGATGCTGCGGCAGCGCTTGCGGGCGTGCAGCGGCTGGCGCGGCGCGAACTGCCGGTGGTGCGATTGCTGGAAATTGGTTCGTCGCTCGGCGCGGATGTGCCATTTTTTCTTTTTGGCGGCCGCGCGCTTGGCGTAAACCGCGGCGATGAGATCTATCCGTTGCCGGATTTGCCGGCGCAGGCGGTCGTGGTGGTGTCGCCCGCGAATATCGCGGTGAGCACGCGCGACGCGTATTCGTGGGTGGACGAACGGTTGACAACCTCGCGTTCTGCCCCTAAAATGTGGAGTTTCTGCGCTCTGTGCTGGAGCCGGCAAGATAGCGTCTCGAACGATTTCGAGGCGGCTGTTTTTGGCCGCCATCCTCGGTTGAGTGAAATCAAACGAAGATTGCTCCAGGGAGGAGCCGCGGAAGCCGCGCTGGCGGGTAGCGGGTCGGCGGTGTTCGGAATCTTCCGAAACCCAGCGCAGGCGCGCCGAGCCGTTCGAGCGTTTCCGGAAGATCAGGTTTTTGTAACGCGGACTCTCTCACGAAAAGCTTACCGGCGGGGAATCCTCGCGCGGTAAACGCAACAGAGGACAACTTGGAGAACGGAAAGCTCAAAATCTTCAGCGGGAGTGCGAATCCGTCTCTGTGCGAGGCGATTTGCAAGTATCTCGAGGTTACGCGCGGGAAGGCGGAGCGCGGGCAGTTCAGCGATGGAGAGACGCGCTTTCAGATTCTCGAAAACGTTCGCGGCGCGGACGTTTTTGTGGTGCAAGCGTGCAGCAGCCCGGTGGATTTCCACCTGATGGAATTGCTGCTGATGATTGACGCGTTCAAGCGCGCGTCGGCATGGCGCGTCACGGCGGTGATTCCGTATTACGCGTATGCGCGGCAGGATCGAAAGGATCGCCCGCGCGTGCCGATTTCCGCGAAGCTGGTTGCAGATTTGCTGGAAACGGCGGGCGCGAGCCGCGCGCTGACGCTCGATTTGCACGCGCCGCAGATTCAGGGCTACTTCAACGTGCCGGTGGATCATCTGTTCGCGGCGCCGGTGCTGGTGGAATATTTTCAGAAGAATAATGTGAAGAACGCGACAGTGGTTTCGCCGGATGCGGGCGGCGTGGAGCGGGCGCGTTTTTTTGCGAAGAGAATGGATGCGCCGCTGGCGATTGTGGATAAGCGGCGGATTGATGTCAACGTCAGCGAAGTGATGCATCTCATTGGCGATGTAAAAGGGCGTCCGGCGCTGGTAATTGACGACATTATTGATACGGCTGGAACTCTGGTGAAGACAGCGGAAGCGCTGCTCAAAGAGGGCGCGACGGAAGTGTACGCGGGTTGCACGCACGCGGTGCTGTCGGGCCCGGCGGTGGAGCGCATTTGCAAGTCACCGATCAAGGAAGTGATCGTCACCGATTCGGTGCCGCTGACGGCGGCGGCGCAAAAAGTGCCGAAGATCAAGGTGCTGAGCGTGGCGGAATTGCTCGCGCGGGGCATCCATTCGATTCACGAAGAGACTTCGATTAGCGAGCTGTTCCTCTAGTTCTAACTGGGCAGCAAAGGAAGGAAAGCAATGGAAGCATTTGTGGTGGAAGGCGCGCCGCGCGAGGAGCGCGGGAAAAACGCCAACCGGCGTGTGCGCCGCACGGGACAAGTTCCCGCAATTCTTTATGGCGGCAAAGAGAAGCCGGTGGCCATGAGCGTGAACGCGCGGCAGGTGGCGCGCATCCTGCGCTCGGAGACGGGGCACAACACGATTTTCACCGTGCAGGTCTCCGGGCATAAAGAGCAGCGGGCGATGCTCAAGGACTGGCAGGTCGATCCGGTCAGCGGCAACCTGCTGCATGTGGATCTGTGGCGCATTGCCATGGATGTGCGCATGCGCGTGAAAGTGCCGGTGCACACGTTTGGCGAGCCGGAAGGCGTGAAGTTGCAGGGCGGAATTTTCGAAATGGTCACACGCGAAGTGGAGCTGGAATGCCTGCCGGGCGATATTCCGGAGGAATTCAAGGTTGACGTGAGCGCGCTGACTATCGGCAAGCAGTTGCGCGCCGCAGACCTGCCGTTCGACCCGAACAAGGTGAAGCTGATTACCGACCCGCAGCGCGTGCTGGCGCACGTGGTTGTCCTCAAGAAGGAAGAAGAAGTTGCCGCGCCGGAAGCTGCCGCAGCGGCGACGGAAGCAGCGCCGGCGGAACCGGAAGTCATCAAGAAGGGCAAGAAGGAAGCGGAAGAGGGCGAGGAAGGCGCGGAGCCGGAGAAGGCGGAGAAGCAGGAGAAGAAGGGCAAAGAGAAGTAGGCGCCGGCTTGTTAAGAGTGAGCGCGCGGCGGGGATGCGCAGATGCGAATCATCGTTGGGCTTGGCAATCCCGGTCGCGAATATGCGTTCACGCCGCACAATCTGGGCTTTCTGGTGATTGATTGCCTCGCAGAGCGTTTTGGAATACGCGTGACGCGTCCGGAAGCGCAGTCCTACGTAGGGCTGGGGCAGATTGCCGGTCATGAAGTCGCGCTGGCAAAACCGCAGACGTACATGAATGCCAGCGGGCACGCGGTGGCCGATTTGGTTGAGCGGTACGAAGCGGACCCGGCGGAGACGATTGTTATCAGCGATGAAATTGCGCTGCCGTGGGGCGTGATTCGCATTCGAGAGCGGGGCAGCGCGGGCGGCCACAATGGCTTGAAGTCGGTGATCGGCGCGCTGGGCACGGACGAGTTCTTGCGGATTCGACTGGGAATCTGTCCGGAGTTTCCGCCGAGGGATCTGGCGGCGTACGACCTCGCGCCGATCGGTAAAGATGTCCGGAAAGTTGCAGAAGAGATGGTCGGAAACGCCGCGGACGCCATTGAAGTGATTTTGGCGGAAGGCGCGGGAGCGGCGATGTCGAGATTCAACCGGCGCAACACGCCGGGGGATGATGAGACGAAAGCGAGTTCTTGAAGAGCGGAGTCGCGAAGGAAAAGAGGAAAAATGGAAGACCGATTGTACGATTTGATTTTCATCTGCCGGCCGGATACGCCGGAGGCGGAGATCGACAAGCTGATTGCCACGCTGCAGCACTCCGTGGATGAGAAACAGGCCAAGCTGGAAAAAATCGAGAAGTGGGGCGTGCGCCGGCTGGCGTACCGGGTTCACAAGCTGCGCGACGGATTTTTCGTGTACATGCTGCTGCGCTCGAGCCACGGAGAGCTTCTCAAGGAACTGGAGCGCCGTCTGCACGTTTCGGATGCGGTGATCAAATACTTGACGATTCGCCTCGACGAAGAAATCAAACGGCAGCAGAAATTGTCGAAGCGCCGCGAGCGCCGCGCCGCTCGCCGACCGCGCAAGACAGCGACACCCGCCGCAACTCCTGCCCCTGAGCAGGCTGCGGCCAATGGATAGGGAGAAAACCAATGCCTGACGAAACGCCATCCGCACCACAGCAGCAAACATCCTCTGCGCCGCGTCATGCCGGGCCATCCGGTCCACGACCTTCGGGGCCAGGAGGCGCGCGTCCGGGAGGGCCCCGCCGTGGCAAGCGCAATTTTGTGCGCAAGAAGAAAGTGTGCCGGTTCTGCGTCGAGAAGATCGATTTGATCGACTACAAGAAGCCGGAAATTCTCCAGCCATTCGTGCAAGAGCGCGGAAAAATTCTGCCCCGCCGCATGACTGGGACGTGCGCGCGGCATCAGCGGTGGCTGACGGTGGCCATCAAGCGCGCGCAGAACATCGCACTATTGCCGTTCGCGTCGGAAATCTAGGCGCGCGAGCCGAAATTGAGGGGATAGAGGACCATGGAAATCATTCTGCAAGAGGACGTCGAGAAGCTCGGAAACCGCGGGCAAGTGGTGACGGTAAAGGACGGCTACGCGCGGAATTATCTGCTGCCGCGCAAGCTGGCCATTACCGCGAGTCCGTCGAATATGAAGCGGCTCGAAAAGATGCGCGCGGCGTTTGCCAAGAAAGAGGCTACCGAGCGCGAGAGCGCGCAGCAGCAGGCGGCGCAACTCGCTACGGTGAAGCTGGCTCTTTCGCGCAAGGCGGGCGAAAACGACCAGCTCTTTGGCTCGGTCACTTCGGGCGATATCGCCGACGCACTCAAGGCGCAGGGATACGAGATCGACAAGCGGAAGATCCAGCTCACCGATGCGATTAAAACGGTCGGCGAGTTTTCCGTTACGCTGAAGCTCTACCGCGACGTGACCGCGACTGTGCAGCTAGTCGTTTCGCGTGAAGGCTAGTTCGCAGTTCGATCACGGCGGAAAAAGTCGCTAGAGACCGCGACCGGGCCTTTCGGAAACATTCCAGCTGAAAATCTATTTTCCTGCAAGCGGGTCAAGATACAATCGCCCGCATGACTCTTCTTCATGTCATCATCCTTGCCATTGTGCAAGGCCTTGCTGAACTGCTGCCCGTTTCCAGCTCCGCGCACGTCATCGTCGCTGAAAAATTGATGGGCCTGGATCCGTCCGCGCCGGAAATGACTTTGCTGCTGGTGATGCTGCATACCGGCACAATGTTCGCGGTGATTGTGTATTTCTGGCCGCGGTGGCGGCGCGCGTTTTTCGAGAACATGGCCGATTTCAAGTCTTTTTTTGCGGCTTTGATCTTAGCGACGGTGCTGACCGGCATTGTCGGCGGCGGATTGGTCGAGGCCATTGAAAAGCTCGCCTTCCGGCATTCGGAGCACGCATGGATTGAGCAATGGTTCAGCAGGCTGAGCTTGATTGCGCCGGCTCTGGCAGCTGCCGGCCTGTTGATTTTGTGGGCCAGCTGGCACGAGCGGCGCCCGCTTCGTGATGATACGAGCGGCGTTCCGATCAGTTCGCGGCAAGCGGCGTGGATTGGCGCGGTGCAAGGACTTTGCCTGCCGTTTCGCGGATTCTCCCGCTCCGGCGCAACGATTTCGACGGGAATGCTCACGGAAGTGCCGCAGCGCCGCGCGGAAGATTTTAGCTTCGCGCTGGCCGTGGTGATCACCCCTCCGGCGATAGCGCGCGAAATGTGGCGGCTGGTGAAAATGGAGCACATTCACAGCGGAACGGTGCTTGCTTCCGCGATGATGCCGAGCGTCCTGGGGCTGTTCTTTGCGTTCATCGCCGGACTGGTGGCGCTGAAATGGCTGAGCAGCTGGCTCGAAAGCGGCAAGTGGTACATCTTCGGGATCTACTGCTTGATTGCCGCGTGCGGCCTGGTGGTGCTGCATCATTTTGGATACTGAACGGCGCATTCTCGTCGCACAGCTCGCAGGCGGGCAGACCGAGCGCGGCGCCGGCCGCGCCGGG
>DAIRCW010000175.1:0-6228 GCA_036796475.1 Candidatus Acidiferrales bacterium
CCGCCAGCCCCTGAAAATCTTTTGGCGCGACGCCCACGATGGTCATCGGATGCCCGTTTACCGAAACTTTCCTTCCAATGACGCTCGCGTCGCCGCCGAACCGCCCCTTCCAGTACGAATAGCCCAGCACCAGCACCGGATCCGCTCCGGCCACGCTTCCTTCCGAAGGAAGCAGCAGCCTTCCCAGCGCCGGCTTCAGTCCAAGCAGCGAAAAAAAGTTTCCATCCACATAATTCGCCCACATCGGCGCGCTTTGCCCGTCTACGCTCAGTCCGTCCATCACGAACATGCGCGCCGCGGCCACGCTTTCGAAAATTTGTGACGTTTGTTGCTCGATGCGGCGGAAATCTGGATACGAAAATTGCGTGCCGTTGCCGCCATTGCGAAATTGCTTCTCAATGAAAACCACGCGGCTCGGTTGCGAAATCGGCAGCGGCCGCAAAATCAGCCAGTCCACCAAACTGAAAATCGCCGTATTCGCGCCGATGCCCAGCGCCAGCGTCAGCACCGCCACTGCTGTAAATCCCGGCGCCTTCCGCAGCATGCGCAGCGCGTAACGAATGTCTTGCATGAGCGTTTCGAGGAAGGGAAGTCCCGTCAGTTGCCGGTGCGTCTCGCGAATCTGGGCCGCGTTGCCCAGCCGAATCCGTGCCTGCCGCCGCGCCTCTTCTTGCGGCATCCCCCGCCGCACATTTTCTTCCGTGAGCAGCTCGAGGTGCCCGCGCAGCTCATCATCGAACTCCGCGCCCTCGTGCCGCCGCGAAACCATCGCCCCAATCCGCGCCAGGATTTCATTAAATGAATTCATCGCCAGGCCCTCCCGCCATACTGCGCGCTAACGGAATTACGTATTCGGTTCTGGTTTTGTTTTGCTAGCCACTAGCCACTATGTCCTCTCCTGCAACTTCAGCACGCGCCCAATCACGCCCGCGATGCGCGCCCAGTTCCTCGACTCCTCGGAAAGCTGCTTCCGCCCCACGCGCGTAATCGAATAAAACTTCGCCTTGCGATTGTTCTCCGAAGCGCCCCATGCGCCCTTGATCCATCCGCGCTGCTGCAAGCGCACCAGCGAAGCGTAAATCGTGCCTTGATTGAGCTGCAGCGCTTCGTCGCTAATCTGCTCGATGCGCCGCGCGATGCCGTACCCGTGCAGCGGGCCCATCGCCGCCAGCGTTTTCAGCACCATCAAATCCAGCGTGCCCTGCAGAATTTCCGATTTGCTCTCTCCCATCGCGCCTCCGCTTGCGAAATGTGGTCCAGTTATGTAACCGCGCTATGTGGAATGCCCACAGGAGAGAGCCTGCCACGCGCCCTGTGGCATGTCAACAGGAAAATGAAACGAGGCTGGCGCAGCTAAGCTAAATAACAAACCGCGACCAACAAACTCACGCCAGCGCCGCGTTCGCCGGCGACTCCACTAACTCCGGAATCTCAATCCGTATCTGCGTGCCCAAGCCTTCCTGGCTCTTGATGTCCATCCGGAACTGGTCGCCGTAAAGCAGCCGCAGCCGCTCGCGCACGTTGCTGATGCCGATTCCTTCGTGATAAATCTCCCCCAGCCGCTCCGGCGAAATTCCCATCCCGTTGTCGTAAATCTCAATCGTCAGCCGGCCTTCCGCCATTTTCGTGCTCAGCCGAATCTCCCCGCCTTCCAGTTTCGGCGCCAGCCCGTGCCGGATCGCATTCTCGATAATCGGTTGCAGCATCATGCTCGGCACAAACGCGTCCAGGCTCGCCGTGTCCGCCTCTTTGAAAAATTGCAGCTTGTCGCGCCCGAACCGCGCCACTTCAATGTCCAGATAATCGTCAATGAAATCCAATTCGTCGCGCAGCGGCACAAACGTTTCATGTGTGCGCAGCAGCTTCCTCATAATATTCGAAAGCTTCAGCACCACCACGCGCGCCATGTCCGGATCGTAGCGCACCAGCGAAGACACCGTGTTCAGCGTGTTGAACAAAAAATGCGGATTGATCTGCCGCGACAGCGCGTCCATGCGCGCCTTCAGCAGCAATTGCTGGTTCTGCTCCAGATTCATTTCGATGCGCGTGTTGTTCCAGATTTTCACCGGCACCGCCACCGACATCACCGTGGACAGCACAATCAACAGCAGCCATGGCCACGAAGGATACGGCAAGCGGTACAGCCATTTTTCCGGAGTCACCTGCGCGAGCGCGTCCCAGCCCAATTCCACTGCGATGCACGCCCCCAGCGGAACCATCGCCCAATTCATTTGCCCGCGCCGCACCAGTTTCCACAGCGACTGCGGAATATTCAGAAAAAGGAACGGCCCAAAGTGCCAGATGTCCTCTTTGTTCGGCAGTCCCTGGCAAATGATTCCCGCCAGCAACCCCACGAGCGCCGCCATCGGCGTCACCAGCCACTCGTGATTTCCAAACGCCGGCAGGCTCAGCATCGAGCCGCCGAGCAGCCCCACCATGCGCCCGCCAATGAGTCCCATCAAAAATGCGCCGGCCAGGCTGATGTCAAAAAATTGGTATCCCACCAAGCGCAGCACCACCGCAATGGCGATCGGCGGAGTGAGGAAGAGCAGCAGCAGCAGTTTTTGGTCCGAGTTGCGCTCTTCGGTGAAAAGGACGCGGCGAAATTTCGCGAAACGCACCAGCAGCGCGGCAAGCGACGCGGAGAAGCCGACCTTCAGAACCAGTGTGAACAGCAGGTCCTTTGCAGAGAGCGCAGATTGCATGGCGTTCGCTTCACGTTAGCCAATCCGCCCCGCGAAGTAAAGCAGCGAAATGCAAGCGAGGAAGCTCGAAGGAAGAAGTTTGCCCGCCAGAAGACGAACCGCGTGAGAAATGGGTAGGCCGTTGAGAATTATCACAGCCTACCCGCTTGAGTAGATCTTCTCAACTCCCTCGCTCTGCTATTTCGCGCTCACTCCCTCCGCAGCGAGGCTGCCCTTGATCTGCGTGGCCAGTGCCGTGTTGTGAGCCTGCTCAGCAAGCTGCAGGGCCATGTACATATCGCTCACGCCAGCGTTCTTCAGCTTACTCGCGCAGTAAGCTTTGCCAAGCGCATACAGCGCTTGCGGGTCGTGCGGCTTTTGCTGCACTTCCTTGATAGCAGCCGCAAGATTCGCCGCTCCGGGAAGTGCCTCCACCCGCTTGGCAGAAGGAATCATGCGAGCGGTTGACGCGTTCCCAGGTGCGGCCGTCGGCCTCATTGCTGTGTTCGGTTGCGCTAACGGCGGCGTAGCCGCGCTCGGTGTTGCACTCATCATCGGGCGTCCTGGCTGGAGCATGGGAGCCGTCTGCGTCGCCATCGGCGCCAGCATCGGCCTCGCTGCGGTAACTGTTTGTGGTGGCGGCGCTGCCGTCATCCGAACGGATGATGCCGCTGGCGCGATGGCCTGTGTCATTGGAGTAGCTGCACGCGCTGGCGCTGCGCCCGATTGTGACGAAGGTGGCGGCGCGCCGCTGCCCTGCTTCACAGGTGTTATCCCGCCAGCGAGGCTCTGCTGGCGCGCAAGTACTCCATAGAAACTCGGAACCGTGGCTGTCTCCGACGTCTGCACCGGGCCAGACACATTCCCAGTCGCCCAACCCACTTGTGCCAGATAGTAATATTCAACCCCGGGCTTGACCGTGGTGTCGTTTGGTAGGTTGATTACATAGGGCGCCGACTTGGAATTCTGCAGTCCCGGCGGAGATTGGACCGCTCCGCTCGCACTCCAGTTATAAACAGTTGTCGTCTGTGCCACGCTCGTGCCATTGGGTCCGACGGTCGGACAGCCCTGCAACCCATTGCCCAATTGTTGCCCCTGTCGGCAGGGATCATCGCTGCCCTGCCGTGTCACGCTGATCATCGAAACATCCTCTGCCTCATCCACGGCTATCTTCAGCTGCACTGTGTTGGCGTTCACGCGCGTGGCGGTCAGTACCGGGTCGGTACCCCACCTGAACGTCACGGCCGACAACGCACAGTTGGGCAAGCCCAAACCTCCGCCGCCGTTGCACACAAGGTATTGATAGGGAGCATGCGGGAGCGCTCCGTATGTTCCCTGATCAATGTAATGAGTCGGCAGCACGCCGTTAGTAGCGTTCAGAGTCGCGATATATGCCAAACCCCCAGGAAGCAGCCCCCGCGCGATTGTAACGTTCGTATTCGACGGAATTTCCTGGCAGGCGGGCTGTTGGGGATTCGTCCACTTTAGCTCGATGTCGTACGAAAATACGGACAGATTTTGAGGCGGTAACATTGCCGGGCAGGTGACTGTGCTCGCAGTGGCCGTTCCCCCAGGGCCAGTCGCGGTTATGGTGTAAGTCGTGGCTTGTGTACCGTGGACCGTGACCGAGCTTCCCGGAACGCTTACGTTACCTACGCCCGGCTGTAAATTCAGGCTTGTGGCATTTGTGGACGACCAAATCAGCGTGTTGTCACCGTCCGCCATGGGGAAACCATCATTCGTGAGCTTTACCGTTGGCTTCGGCGCCGGCGGCGGTGCGGGCTTGGAAACTGTTACTGGACTTGCTTGCAGGCAGTTACTCCCGTCGCTGTCCGCTGAGAGGCCGGTACACACTTTGTAGGTATACGTCTGCCCTGTTGTGATTTGCTTCTGGTCCATGAAGGTACCCTGATAGCTGTACCCATTGTTTCCAAGATTCGCATAGGCCCATGGCGATGATCCGAATCCGGGCGGGTTGCGGTAGATCGAATAACCCGGCACAGTTTGCGGACAGTTCGCATCGGTCGAAACATAGCAAGCTTCGAACGTGACCTGAATTCCGAGAGGGCCCACAGTGACGATTACTTTAGCTGGCTTCTGCGCCGAGGCAGTGCTGGCACAGGCGAGCAGACACCCGACCATTAGAAACGGCAAAACTGCGGCCGTAGCTATTCGCCTGAGCTTGCTGGCAACTTGTGCGCCGCAGCGCTGGACCAGGCCCTGGCTCGCCGCTCGGCAGCCTTCCGCCCGTTTTCCGGACAAATTGCTTTCAAATGAAGCAGGTTTCGAACTCACTGAAATCGGTAGCACGGCTCACCTCCAAGCGCGGCTGAGTCTTGGTTCTTTTCTCCGCGACATCTCAGCGATACGCGTGCTCCAGTTTCAAGTCAAATGATGCGCGTCTTACGTCCTTCTGACCTGCCATCAGTCACATAACAAAAGACTTTTTGCTGTCTCTGAAACGCCCACCGACGGGGCAGGCAAGCATCAATTCCCTCCAAGAAGCCCTTCTTCTAGCGTATTTCAAACTCCGCGGAGCACGGGCGGAGCAACTTTGGGGAACCGCTGGGAACCGGGAACGCAAGCTTGCGCTACAATCGCCCCTCCCAGCGCCTTATTTGCTTGAATTCTTGTCAGCTTTTTGCTATATAGAGTCTCGGCTGGTTCGTCCAGCCAGACAGTTGGAACCGCAGGAACGCATAGCCGCCTTTGGGCGGCTTTCGTGTTTTATGAGGCAATTTTGGCGAAGGGAAAGTGAATCTAATCGCGGAACATATGGAAAATTAGAAATCGCCGTAACTTGTTGAAAACACACGATCGGGTCCGTTTCTAATCGCGGAAATTTCCGCGATTAGAAAAAACGATGCCGAAAAACTAGGTCCAATGTCCGCTTTCGGACGCAGTCCGTCCCGAGTGCCTTTGGCGAAGGGTGAACGGACGGAGGCGACAGCAGATTCCTCGCTGAATGCTGGTCGCATCCCTGCCTGCGACAGGCAGGCGCTCGGAATGACAATGAAACAAATGGAAGCGTCAGCGGGGTTTGGCGAGGCCGATGGAGAAGGTCATGAGGGATTTGGCGACGAGGCGGCTGCGGTCGTCGCGCAGGTCGCATTCGAGGACGGCCAGATATTTTCCCTGACGGAGGATGCGCGCTTCGGCGAACACGGTGCCGCGTTCGACGGGCTCGAGGAAATTCATTTTCATCTCGACGGTGGCGGCGCGCGAGCCTTGCGGCAGGGCGAGATAGAGGGCGAGTCCGCCGGCGGTGTCGGCGAGAGACGCGAGAACGCCGCCGTGAACGACTCCGTGAATTTGCATGTGGCGCGGCTGAACTTTCATCCGCAGAATGGCGCGGCCGGGCTCGGCGGATTCGAGCTTGAATCCGAACTGGCGCGCGGTGTTGCTGAAGCGGAAAGTGCGTCCGAGAGCGCGGAGCGTGAGCGGCTTGCCGATTTTGGTCGCGCGTGTCATGGAAGAATTGTCGGGAGAGAGTAAAGCATACAAGCGGCTCGGAGAAAAGATCGGCGAGAAAAGTCCCCACGCT
>DAIRCW010000176.1:0-6154 GCA_036796475.1 Candidatus Acidiferrales bacterium
TGATTCGCAAAATGGCAACAGTGGTCGCGCACCCCGTCGCTCCGGCGCCCCGCGCGCGCCACGCCGCCCCCTCCTCCCACCGCTCCGGCTACTGACGAATCCAGACTGCGCTGAAACCTCATCGTTTTCAATCAGCATTTCCCTGTGAAGCGATGCAAATCGACAGGAGCCGTTCCGCATCGCGAGTGTCCGTAGTTTTGTCGCGCGCATCGAACTGCGCAGCGACGTTGCCGACGATGAGCACGGCGGGCGGCGCAAGCGGCTGAACCTTGTGCAACTCTCCGAGACTGGTGCGACGAATTTGCTCGCGGCTTCGCGACGCGCAGCAAACGATGAGGCAAGGAGTTGAATCGCGAAGACCCACCGCGAGCAAGTCACCCGCGATAGCCCCATAATTCAGGCCGGGCATGTACACGGCAAGCGTTGTCTTCGATGAGACAGTTCCGGCGCGGATGGAGTCGCTTTCGTGGCAGTGGCTGGCGGATGTAAACATCAGGTGCGGCGCAGAATGGCGGTCCGTGAGCGAAATACAAGCCGCGGCTGCGGCTGCCGCCGCCGCCGTAATACCCGGCACAATTTCAAATTCGATTCGCGCCGCGCGCAGCGCCGCGATTTCTTCTGCGGCGCGTCCGAAGATGAGCGGATCGCCTCCTTTTAGCCGCACCACAATGAATCCTGCTCGCGCGAAGCGGATCATTTCCGCATTGATTTGATCCTGCGATATTTGTTTCGTCCCGCAGCGCTTACCCACATTTATAAGACCAGAGGCGCGAACGAGCGCGAGGATTTCCGGTGTTACGAGGTCGTCGTGAAGGACCACATCGGACGTTTGCAGCAGCGAGAGCGCTTTTCGGGTGAGCAGGTCTGGGTTGCCCGGCCCCGCGCCGACAAGGTATACCTTCCCGCGATTCGGATCGGGATTCATTGCACTTTCGCGCGAACAGATTGAACGGGGTTTTCGAGGAATGCGCGAAATTGCGACGGCGTTGCGATGCGGCGCAGAATTTGGCGGCGGCGAGCCAGCGGGAGATTTTGCGCAAAGATTTTTTTGCGCGCTTCCACAAGATGCTCCACCCATTCGCCGAATTGAGCGCTGAAAAGCCGGTCGAATTCCTGGCGCAACCGGCGAGCCAGCGCCGGGCTCGCACCGCCGGTCGAAATGGCGATTTGAAACGGCCCGCGCCGGAGCACGGCGGGGGAAAAAAAATCGCAGTGCGCCGGATCGTCAACGGCGTTACAGGGAATGTTCCGGCGCCGCGCTGCATGGAAAACGCACGCATTGACGTCCGCCAAGCCGGTAGCGGCGATGACCAGGAATGCACGGGCGAGATCCGGTGCCTGGAATTTTCGTCGGGTCCAGCGAATTGTGTGTTCGCGAGACCACTGCGCGATGCGGCGAGTGGCACTGGGGGCCACAACGAGAACACGGGCGCCGGCGCGAAGCACGCCCGCTATCTTTGGTTCGGCGAGTTTGCCTGCGCCAACGACTACGCATCGGCGTCCTTCCAGTCTCAGAAACACGGGAAAAAGCGCCATGGGCATCAATCCTTTGTGTGCAGGCCGCATTCGATCTTTGCGAATCCCGGCCAGCGCCCAGAGCGCGGGGCTTCGCCGGGTAAAGCCGCCCGCGTGCAATGTGTGCAGCCGATGCTCGGATAATTCTGGTCATGCAGCGGGTTATAGGGGACGTCGTTGGAGCGAATGTAGTTCCAGACTTGTGTCGAAGTCCAATCCGCGAGCGGATTGAGTTTAATGAGTCCGAATTTCTCATCCCAATGCACTTTGGGCGCTCGAGCGCGCACCGGAGATTGCTCGCGGCGAATCGCCGTGATCCATGCGTCGAGGCCGGCGAGCTTCTTGCGCAGAGGATCGACCTTGCGCAAGTCGCAGCAACGGTCGGGATCGCGGCGCCAGAGAGCGTCGCCATGAATACGCTGCTGCGCTTTGGGCGTGAGCGCAGGCGTGCATCGTTCAATGCGAATCTTGTAGCGGAGTTCGACGCGCTGCATCAGTTCGTATGTCTCCGGGAAGAAAAATCCGGTATCGAGAGTGAAGACTCGAAAATCCGGGAAGATTCTTGACGCCATATCGATCAGCACCATTCCTTCCGCCCCAAAAGATGAAGCCAGCGCGATTCGCGTTCGCCAGCGCTCGAATGCCCAAGTCAAAAGCTCCGGCGGAGACCATCTCTCCGCGTTTTCCCAAATATGCGCGTCACATTCCACACGCCGAGTTTCCACGGCCCCTCCTCGATTTGACGGCAACAAACCGCGTGCGACCTGCCGCGCTTTCATCTAATCAGCCGTCGAGCCCCGAATGAACGTTGCCTGGAGGCACCTCGCGCGCAACCGCTGCGCCGGCCCCCGCGAGAAAAGCGCGTAAGTCATCGTCTCGATGGCGCGCAAAAAATTCGCGGAGGCTTTCACCGGGCCCACGCAAATCCAGGTAGCAACGAAGCAGACGTTCAATGGCATCGGGAACTTCTGCAGCAAGGCAGCGATAGCCGACTGGACGTGCAAGAGCGGCGTGCTTGCCTGTGCCTCCTCCGAGACAGAAGTAGTAGGCGTCAGCTAATTGGCCGCCAATCTTCAGTTTTTTGCCTTCGATTCCGATATCGGCAATCCAATGCTGGCCGCAACTGTTGGGGCATCCAGTGACGTGGAGTTTCAATTGCTGATCGAACTCCGGCAGACGATCCTCGAGTTCTTCGGCCAGCCAGCGCGAGAAACCTTTCGTTTCGGTGATAGCGAGTTTGCAGAATTCCGCGCCGGTACAGGCAATCGTTCCGCGCCAAAAGGGCGAGGCTTCCACGTGAAGACCGGCGACGCCGAGCTCGTGGGCCAAGGGGACACTGTTTTGCAGAGGAACATTGACGATGATGAGGTTCTGCGCGTTGGTGGCACGAAGGCGGCCATCGGCGAAGCGCTCGGAGAGTTCCGCGACGGTGCGCAGCTGCTCGGCCGTCGCGCGGCCACGCGGAATGGAAATACCGACATAGCAGAGGCCGGGCTGCTTTTGCGGGTGGATTCCCGCATGGTCGCGATGTACGTCGTTCGCCAGTTCTTCCGCCGCTGCATACGGTTCGAGCGGGTACCCGAGGCGGCGTTCAAGTTCCCGGAGGAAGCGACTCGCGGTCCAGCCGTGGTGAAGAAAGAGGAATTTCAATCTTGCGCGCTCGCGACTTTCGCGTAGAACAGCTGAATCACGGAAAATCTCGGTGACCGCGCGAATCACAGGAAGCGTTTGCTCGTGGTGCACAAACACGCCAAGCGGAAGAGCGAAGTGGGGTTGGGTTGAAAGTCCGCCACCAACACGCAGAGAAAAACCGAGCTCGGCGCGGCCATCTCGGGAGCGTTCTACAGCGGTGAGCGCAAGGTCATTGATCTCCGGGTAGGAGCACCAGTCCCGGCAGCCGGTGATGCAAATTTTATATTTACGCGGAAGGTTATAGAAATCCGCGTTGCCGGCGAGCATGCGCGAGGCCTCGAAAACGAGCGAGGAAGCGTCAAAAATCTCACGGGCATCGAGGCCGGCGAGAGGACAGCCAGTGACGTTGCGGGTATCGTCGCCGCAAGAAGCGATGGAGGTGAGTCCGCATCGGAAAAGGGAGTCGAGAACTTCGGGCAAAGCTTCGGCGGCGATCCAATGGAGTTGAACGTTCTGACGCACGGTGATATCGGCAATGCCGCGGGCGTAGCGTTCAGCGAGTCCGGCCACTGTACGAAGCTGATGAGCGAAGAGAAAGCCGCCGGGGATGCGAATGCGCAGCATGAAAAAAGGAACGGCGCGCCCTTCACCGCCGGCTCCGCCGAGAGCGCCCGCGCCATCGCCCTGCGTGTAAACGCCCCACCAGCGCAAATAAGTGCTCAGCCATTCGGGCGGAATCGCGTCGAAGCCGCGGCGGCAGAACGCTCGTAACTCATCGAGAGCCTCCCAGGGATTTTTCTCAGTTTTCAGCCGTTCGGTGTGCTGCGCCTTCGTTTCTTTTTTTTGCCCGCTCATTTGTTGGCCATCAAAAACAAAAAAGCCCACCGGCCAGGTTGTCTTCTGGCGGTGGGCTTCGAAAATTGCGGTCTGAAATTAGCTAATCGATAGCCGACCTCCGCCAAGGATGGGGCGCATGCAACAGATGCAACAGGTGCAGAAGCGCTTCGTGCCTTGGCGGTAGTTCCGCATGTTTGGATTCGATGCGCAAATGCGCACGAGGTCGCAAGAGAAACAAAAAGAATTAGCACGGATTCTGTCCCCCACCCATCGTGCGGGTTGAGAGAATCGAAAGAATTACAAAGAGACAGGGAGAAAACTCTTAGTACTTTGAGAGGATGGTCACGGCTGCGCGCCGTAAGCTATTGATACACAGAATGTTACGGGATGCGCGCCGGCGGAAGGCGGTTTGCACAAATTGGGCAGCAGCAGGATGGGTGTGTGCGTTGAGTTGAGAGGGCCTGGCCTTTGGGACATGACACAAGCGGCGGCGGAGCATTTACAATTTCAATGAGGATATTGATCGCGGAGGCGAAGATTTGAGGATGAATCTCAAGGGATTTCCGGGAATTTTTGGTCTTCTAATTTTTCTAATGGCGGCGGGAATTATTTTTCCCCAGGCGACGCTAGCGCAGGCGCCGGCGCAGAAGGAATTCAAAGGGCGATTTTTGTGGACGGAGCAGTTCAACAGCAGCTCGAATGAAGATGGCAAAGTGTTCGATCTGGATTCGACGGTTGGATATGTTTTTTCGCGGCATTTTGGAGTGGATGCGGGCGTTCCGATTTTTTTCGTGCGCGGGAGTTCAACGAATGCGCTGGGAATGACAACGAAGACGTCGGAGAACGAGTTGGGAGACGCGTATGCGCAAGTGAGGCTGGCGTTCGCGAATCCCATTTTGAATTACAAAATGGCGCTGACCGGGACCATGCCCACAGGGAGCCGATCAGCGGGAATTTCGACGGGGCATGCGACGTACGACTGGACGAATCACTTTGATCGCGCGTTGGGAAGGCTGGTTCCGTTCGCGGACGCGGGCGTAGGGAATTCGGTGCCGGAGAATTTCGTTTTTCAGCGGTCGTTTTCGACGTTCGGGCACGACGCGCATTTTCAGGTAGGCAGCGGCTATCGAATCACGGATTGGCTGGGATTGAGCGCCTCGGTGTACGACATAAGCTCGTGGGGGACGCAGACGGTTTTTAGCCGGATCGTGAACGCAGGCGGGGCGCCGATTGGCAAAGGCGGGCACGGGCGCGTTTTCGAACTGGCGAACCAGACGGCGGGAGGATCGAGTTTAGTGTCAGACCACGGGTTCAGCGCGGGCGTGGATTTAAGCGCCGGTTCGATTGTAGATTTTTCGGCGGGCTACAGCTACAGCGCGCATTTCCAGTTGAATACGGTTTCGTTCGGCATTGGCGTGAACATGAGCGAAATTCTGCGCCATGCGCGCGCGGAGTGATACGGATTTTGTGGCAGTCATCCAGTTGGTGTTCAGGAGGAAAATCATGAAGAAAGTTCTCGCGGTGATTGCAGTGGGAGCGGCAATGCTGTGGCTGAGCACAGGCACGGCCATGGCGCAGGGCCAGAGCCAGAATCATACGAGCCATGGCGCAGGAGCGGCCGGTTCGCATGAGCCGATGGGAATGGATCACGCCATGGGCGGCGGCAATGGCGCGGCAAGCAATCCAATGGCGCACGGGCCGAAGACAGCGGACGAATTGCTGACGCAGAATACGCAACTGGCTTCGAAGCTGCAGTCGCTGGTGCCGACGGGAACAGATTTGCAAACGGCGGCAGCGAGCTTCAAAAATCTGGGGCAGTTTGTGGCGGCGGTGCACGTTTCGCATAACCTGAAAATTCCGTTCGCGTGCCTCGCTTCGGACATGACCGGCACGGCGGCGGCGAATTTCGCGCCGAGCGGGACGACGGTGAGTTGTCCGGACGGCACCGGTGATAAGAAGATGAGCCTGGGCAGCTCAATCCAGGCGCTGGATCCGTCCGTGGATAACACGCAGGCCAAGCAGGACGCGAAGACGGCGATGAATCAGGCGAGAAATGATATGAAGGGAAGCGGCAAGTAGCGGCAGAGAGTCACAAAGCGAAGCATGAAGAGAGAAGGGCCGGCGCAGAGCCGGCCTTTTTTTTGCGGAAGCTTCCCTGGGAATTTCAGGC
>DAIRCW010000177.1:0-2989 GCA_036796475.1 Candidatus Acidiferrales bacterium
AAAATTGCATTCCGATGACGCGCGTGGATTTGCAGAAGACCGTGGACATGAATTACCAGCGCGGCGTGAAATTCACGCTGACGCCGAAAGCGCCGGATGAGAAGCAACCGGAGGCGTGATTCGTGACCCCGTGACACGTGAAAGTCCTCGTCAGGAGGGCAAGGGGCCGGGGGAAGAAGGAGGCGGGGGCTGGCCGGAGGAGAATCCGCGGTTGCCGAGAGCGGAGCGGATGGCGGAGATGAGTTCGGCGGCATTGGCTTTGTGCACCACAGCGTGGAAGCCGGCGCGGCGCGCGTCGGCTTCCAGTGCAGGGGAAGCGAGGATGGTGTAGAGGACGATGGGAGCGTTGGGCAGGATAGTGCGAATTTCGCGGCCGGCGCTGATGCCATCGCGAAGAGGCATCAAGACGTCGAGAATGACTAAGTCCGGCCGGAGTTGCGCGGCTTTTTCAATGGCGGCTCTGCCGTCCCCGACCTGACAACAGACTTCCCAGTTCTCGCCAGTTTTTCTAAGCAGTTCTGCGATGGCCCCGCGCAAGAGGTCGTGATCGTCCGCGATTAAAATTCTTACCGACATTCAAGCTTTCAGGATCTAATACTCACGAATAAGACCTAACGAAATTGAAAGCCAAAAACCGCAGATCTGCGGGCGCAAAGGTTCCGCGATACGAATCCAGAAAACCCGCTCACTGAAGGCTTGCCGCAGCTGCTCTCCGGATTAGCGATTAGATTTCGCACAGCCGTTCTGCTACACGTTCCAATGCTCACAAAGCGGGCGCGTGGACGGTGGGCGGTCACGCACAGGTAATGTCGGATAGTCTACGGTCGCGGAGGCGCTGGGTATCGGGTGGATACCGTATACCGAAAATATCGTGGTTTCGTCGGTCAATTGACATAGCGGCCCGATTTTCGGGATGGCGATCTTCTTCTACTCTGGTCAGGTTGAAGGAGATGAACATGAGCGAACGCACGCGGACAGATCAGCAAGGGAATTCCATCAAGAACTGCATGTTGGCTTCGATTCCCGAGGAGGAATTCGAGGCGCTACGACCAAGTCTGAGCTACGTGAAGATGCGCGTGGGAGAAAATCTGCATGTGCCGGAGGATGGCATTCGCTGGGCGTATTTTGTGAATAGCGGAATGGTTTCGTTGCTGGTGGGAACGAAGGCGGGGAAGAGCGTCGAGGTGGGCGTGGCGGGTTACGAAGGAATGACGGGAGAGGCGCTGGCATCCGGGCTGAAACGGACGACGCATATGGCGGTGACGGAAGTGGCGGGAGACGCGTTCCGCATCGAGGCGGATGCGCTGGAGAAGGCGTTCCAGAACGCGCCGGAATTGCTGCAGCGGGCGAACCGGTTCGCGGCGATTCAGGGGATGCAGGTGGCGCAGACGGCGGCGTGCAACCGTTTGCATGATGTGAGCCAGCGGATGGCGCGGTGGCTGCTGATGACGGATGACCGCGTGAAGGAGAAGACGCTTTCGGTGACGCACGATTTTCTTTCGATGATGCTGGGGACGGACCGTCCGACGGTGACGGCGGGAGCGATCGCGCTGCAGGAGCGCGGAGTGATTGAGTATTCGCGAGGGAAGCTGCGGATACTGGATCGGAAGAAGCTGGAGGAGGCGGTGTGCGAGTGCTATTGGGCGATACAGAAGTTTAATGCGGAGCTGGGGTTGAACTAAAACCAGTGGCGAGTTGACAAGGGACGAGTGACGAGCAGGCGCGAAGCGATAGTGGTTGCGGACACTGGCCAGCAAGCGGAGGTTCGATCGGCAGTGATCCGCGGAGGTCGGCACGTCCACGTTGCGAGCGGCAAGGTCTGAAGACCCTTGGGCGGCCTGAGCTATGCTGAACCCGCGTGGCGGTGGGAGACGGCGTCGGTGATGGCGTTGAGGAGTAAAGCGGCATTGGATTTTTGGACGACGGCGTGGAGGCCGGCGGCGCGCGCTTCCGCCTCGAGAAATTCGGAAACCCACAGGGTGTAGAGCAAGACAGAGACGCTGGGAACCTGCTCGCGGACGGCGCGTCCGGCGCTGATGCCGTCGCGCTGGGGCATCATGAGGTCAATGATGAGCAGGTCGGGCTTGAGCTCGGCGGCTTTGTCGACGGCCGCCTGGCCGTCCTCGGCTTCGCCACAGATTTCCCAATCCTGACCGGAATTGCGAATGAGGGAAGCGATGGCCGAGCGGGTGGCCTGATGGTCGTCGGCGACTAGAATGCGAATGGGCAAAGCGACGGCTCCTCGTGTAACGGTTTGTGTAGCCCTTACTGCCCATGCTTAAAGCCCGTGCTTCCAGCTCATGCAATGAAAACGAGTGCTGGGATGTTGTATGCAGAAATGCTACCGCGCGGAGAAAGTGTGCCTATAGAGCGAAAACCTTAGGGAAAGGTAGTACTTGGGGCCAGTTAGAGAACAGGTCAAAAAAGGGCAAAGAGGCGCGTGGGCGCAGTTCGTGTTCGGCGACTCGTGGGCGGTGGCCCGTTAAAGTCACAGATTACGCAACGTTCATTCGTGGCGAGGGCGACCCGTCTTCGCCGAAAGACGGCTACGGCGCGACAAGCGAGTGAGCGTGCACGGCGTTCATTCGTAGCGCAAGGCGACGATTGGGTCCACGCGCATGGCGCGGCGGGCGGGGATGTAGCAGGCGGCGAGGGCGACGAGCATGAGCACAATGGCGACGCCGGCGAAGGTGAGCGGGTCGTGGGCAGTGACGCCGAAGAGCTGGTTGGCCATGAAGCGGGCGAGGCCTAGTGCGGCGGCGATGCCGATGGTTACGCCGATGAAGGCCATGCGCGCGCCCTGGCCCAGAATTAAACGCAGAACGTCGGTTCGTTGCGCACCGAGAGCGATGCGCACGCCGATTTCGTGCGTGCGCTGGCCCACCAAATAGGAAATCACGCCGTAAATTCCCACGCAGGAAAGAATCAGCGCAAGCGCAGCGAACACGCCGAGGAGAATCATGCCGAAGCGACGCGCGGCGAGTGAGTC
>DAIRCW010000177.1:2999-6136 GCA_036796475.1 Candidatus Acidiferrales bacterium
AACCTCGTCCATGGTCTGGGTGCCGTACATCACTTCGTCGCTGTTTATTTTTGCGAGGATCTGACGGACCGCGGGAATGACGACTTCCGGCGAGACTTGCGCGCGCATGTAAATATCCGTGCCTTTGGAGAGCAGTGGCCAGAAGCGATCGGGGATTTGATCGAGCGGGAAATAGGCTTGCGCGAGAACGGGCGATTTTGCGTTTTCGTCGAGCCCCCACTGCTTGATGTGGCCGACGACGCCGACGATTTCCACCTGGATGTCGAGAATTTGAAAATTGACACGCTTGCCGATGGGATTTTCATTGGGAAAATATTTTTTGGCGAAGTATTCGTCAATGACGATCGTGGGAGTGGAGTGAATGGTGTCCTGCGGCGTGAGGAAGCGGCCAGCGAGGAGCGGGGTTTGCATGACTTTCAAATAATCGGGCTGGACGAAATAGAGAAGCGTCGCGGGCATTTGATTGTCGGCCTGCGGCTTGGGCTGGCCTTCAATCCAGAAAGGTATGTCGGTGTCGCCCTGCATGGGAGAAGAGCCCATGCTGGCGGAAGCGCCGGTGACGCCGGGAATGGATTCGAGGGCCGACTCGAGCTGCCAGAATCCGTTGCGAACCTGCTGAGGCGGCGCGGCAGCCATTTGCGGCGGAAAAGCGACTCCGAAATTGAGTACCTGATGCGGATTGTAGCCGGGGTTGACGTTCCAGAGCGCGACGAGGCTGCGAATCATGAGTCCGGCGCCAACGAGAAGAATCAGCGCGAGAGCGGTTTCCGCGATGACGAAAACTCCCTGCAAGCGATGGCGCGCGCCGCTCGAGCCGCGTCCGCCTTCTTTCAGAGTTTCGCCGAGATTGCGCTGGGAAGTTTTTAGCGCGGGCGCGAGTCCGAAGAGAATTCCGGCGAGAAGAGAAACTCCGAGCGTGAAAATGAGAACGCGGGCGTCGAGGCCGACGTTACCGGCGCGCGGAAGCGCTTGCGGCAAAACAGCGATGGCGGCACGCGTGCCCCACGCGGCGAGAATGAGTCCGATGAGGCCGCCGGCGAAAGAGAGCAGCACGCTTTCCGTCAGCAATTGGCGGACCATGCGGCCGCGGCTGGCACCGAGAGCGGCGCGGATGGCGAATTCGCGAGTGCGTCCGGTGGAACGGGCGAGAAGCAAATTCGCGATATTGACGCAGGCGATGAGCAGAACGAATCCGACGGCACCGAGGAGAACATAGAGAAGCGGAGCGACGTCGCCGACCATGTCCTGCTTGAGCGAATGGACAGTGATGCCGGAATTCTTGTCGGCGTCAGGATAGGCGCGAGCGAGATTTTGCGCGACACCATCCATGTCGGCGCGCGCCTGAGCGAGAGTGACGCCAGGCTTGAGGCGGCCCATGGCGTCCATGCCCATACCGACGCGGCGATCGAGGAAAGTTTTGTCGGTCCACTGCCCGAGCGGGAGAAAGACATCGGGAATGCGGCTGCCGAAATTATCGCCGGTGTAATAGAAGTTCGAGGGAAGCACGCCGATCACGGAGTACGCGGCGCCGTTGAGCGAAATGGACTGGCCGACAATTTTCGGCGAAGCGCCGAAGCGTTGCTTCCAAAAAGCGTTGCTGAGAATTACGACGGGAGCGGCGCCCGGGTGATCGTCATTTGCATTGAAAGTACGGCCGATGAGCGCGTTGAAGCCGAGAATGTTGAAGAACTCGGCGGAGACCATCTCGCCTCGGAGGCGCTCGGGCTCGCCTGAGCCGGTCATGTTGAAAGAATCGCCGCGCCAGGCGGCGAGCGCGGTGAAGGAATGGTTCTGGCGCTGCCAGTCGAGAAAATTTGGATAGGAGATGGAGGATTCATCGAACTGCGGCGTCTTTGAATAGAGAGTGGCAATGCGATTGGGTTCCGGGTAGGGAAGCGGGCTCAGAAGAACGCCGTTGACGACGGAGAAGAGCGCGGTGTTCGCGCCGATGCCGAGCGCGAGGGTGAGAATGGCGATGGCGGCGAAGCCGGGAGATTTGCGCAGAGCGCGCAGGGAGTATTTTAAATCCTGGAGAAATGTGTTCATCTTTGGCTCCCGGGGAAAAGTGACGAGCAAGAAGTGACCCTTCGACTGCGCTCAGCGCAAGCGAGTGACGCGCAAACAAAGACCACAATCGTTGCCGTCAATGCTCGGCTTTCCACGGCAATTCCGAACGTTAATATGTTCGTCGCCTGCATTCGTTATTCAGATACGAGAATAGGGAGAAAAAAGTTCGCAGCGTAGCGGAAAAGTTTTGGCGAGTTTACTACGCGAGTCGCGCGGAGTGCGAGTATGCGGCGAATTTCGCGTTGCAAAATGGAGCGTGCGGTGTAGACTTGCGGGCATAGTTTGCGCAGAAGACTTCTGTTCACCTAACGCAGAAAACGGCCCGCCCTCGAAAATCTGCAAGGAGGAAATTCCATGGCAAATGTAAAACCGGTTCCGGAAGGGCATCCGACCGTAACGCCGGCGCTCGTCTGCAAAGGCGCGGCGAAGGCGATTGATTTTTACAAACAGGTGTTTGGCGCGAAGGAGCTGCACCGGATGGAGGGTCCGGGCGGCTCGATTGGACACGCGGAGTTGATGATCGGCAATTCGAAAATCATGCTGAACGACGAATTTTCGCCGCAGGCCGTGGCGCCGAAGGGCTGCACGGGGCATTCGTTGTATGTGTACTTCGACGATTGCGATGCGGTGTTCAATCGCGCCGTGCAGCATGGAGCGAAAACGGTGATGCCGGTGACGACGCAATTCTGGGGCGACCGGCACGGCGTGTTCGATGATCCGTTCGGGCATCGGTGGAGCGTGGCCACGCACGTTGAAGACGTCGCCCCGCAGGAAATGGAGCGGCGCGCGAAGGAGTGGATGGCCAAGGCGGCTGGCGCAGGGCAGCGTTAGCTGAAATTAATCGCCCGCCGCAAATTTGAGGCGGCGGCTCGGCAACAGTTTCTCCGATGGTGGAAGACAAACGGCCCGGTTCGCGGCGGAAGATTTGCGGCGAGGCGGGCCGTTTTTTTTGGCACTTGTGCGAATGCGAAAGCCGCAGATTTTCTTCGAGAATAGTTTGTGTGCCGGAAACAATGGTGTAGTGGCCGGTGTTCAGGATGTGGCCGGCGACATGGGCGCGAAAAGCGGGC
>DAIRCW010000178.1:0-6095 GCA_036796475.1 Candidatus Acidiferrales bacterium
CACGCGAGGTGCAGGTTCGACAATGTGAACAGGCGGCGCCGGATGTGAGGGAACGGAGGCACTTTCATCAAGGAGGCGGAAGTTCTGATTGACGCGCCGGAGCATTCCGCCATGAAGATTTTCATAGACTCCGAAGAAAAGAAAGGGAATGAGAGCGGCGATGGCCCAGAGTTTGGCACGCCGGGGCAATTTGGCCTCAGGCTCCCAGCGAAAAATCTGGCGGGAGATTTCGAACGCGACGGCGAGGCCCAGGAACAACGCGATGAATTCCGTGGCGATCTCACTGCCTTTAGCCAGATTATTGGCGGCGTCTTCAAGACCGGCAGCCAGATATGTCGCCGGAATGAACAAGGCGCCGCGCTGCAGCCAGTGGGGGAATTTCGCGATAGGAATGGTGGCGCCGGAGAGAAAGAGGAAGCCGCTCCAGAGGAGATTGTTGATCATCTGGGTTTCCTGCATGGTGTTGGCGATACTCGCGACAATGAGCCCGAAGGCGGCGAAAGCAGCCGAACCCAGCGTCACAAGAATAAAAATCTGCCAGAGATTGCCCCAGTGCTTAAGGTGGAAGAAGTAGCGGCAGACGATGACTTCGAGAACGACAATGGGCAGGGTGAGAAAATAATTGGAGATGATGCTGGAGGCAAGTAAATCGCTCGCGGTCACCGGCGAGAGGCGAAAGCGGCGGAGAATGCCCTGTTCGCGGAAGGTGACGAGTTGCACGCTGAGTCCCCAGAAACTGCCCATGACGGTGATGGTCAAGATGGCGCCGAGAACATAGGCAGTAGCGGCGTTCGAGCCTTTGCCGAAAAATGTAAGCGCGCCGAACAGAAAGATCAGCGGCATCAGGAAGGTGAAAAAGAAAAAGGCGCGGTTGCGGAGCGCAAGGCGCATGCGCATGGCCGAGAGTGTCCAGGTATGATGCACAGGTTAGTTCAAATCTCCTGGGTTATGTTTGAGTCGCGCGGACGCTTTGGCGTGCGCTTGACTGTACATCGGAATGATACTTTGTTTTTTTCGTGTCAGCGACTTTTACCTTGAAACTCCGCGGAGCGCTACTTTATTCTGCGGCGCTGAAAACTTCAGCGAGTCACAGAGCGTTCGCGAGCGAACGGAAAGATGAAATGCCAACTTCACAGGTTTCGCCAATCGCCATGCAGGAAAGCGACGTGTTGGATGAGCTGCCGGATTGGTCTGCCATTTTTATTCATCTGCTGGGCATGGTGCGGAGCATGGTGTCCGCTGGCACATGCGCAGTCGTCTTCGAACGAAGGTTCTTCGCCATCATTCGCGCAGTCTAGCCAGAAAACCGAAGCGCATCCGGCAAGTCCTGCGGGCGACGAATCCGAAGATGCACCGACGCTCTTCCCCCACTCCGAATCGAGCCGCTACTGGATTTCTGGACAAGCGAACATTGTCTTTCAATGGCATTCGTCGTTTCCGGCGAAATACAGCGGAACGCACAGCTTGCAGCCCGGTGCGGAGGACGCAGCCACGAGGGTGTTCACGCTCTACCTCGGATATGAATTGACGCCGGATACCGAAGTTTACCTGGACGTGGAAAGCAGCGGTGGAAACGGCATCAGCAACGCTCTGGGCCTCGCGGGATATACGGATCTCGATGCGGTCCGCGTGGGGCTGTCAAGTCAGACGCCGAACATGGCCCGCGCGATGATCCGGCAAATCATCCCGCTCTCGCATGAGCGCATTCCGCAGGAAAGAGAAGCCACCAGCTTCACTCTCGCGAATAAGGTTCCGGCGCGGCGAATCGAGATCCGCGCAGGAAAATTCAGTCTCGCGGATTTTTTCGACACGAATTCCTACGGCAGCGATAGCCACATGCAATTCCTGAACTGGACGACTGATAATGACGGTGCATACGACTACGCTGCCAACACGCGCGGTTACACGGACGGGGCCATTCTGGAATATGACGACCACTGGTTTTCGGCGCGCTTTGGCGAGGCGTTGATGCCGAAAGTGGCCAACGGCATCCATTTGGATGTGAATGTAGCGCGTGCGCGCTCCGAGAATCTGGAATTCGACTTTTCGGGCAGCGTGATTAGGCACCATGCGGGCACGGTGCGAGTGCTGGCGTATGTGAATCACGCCGATATGGGGAACTATGAGCAAGCTATCGGCGAATTTCTGCGCGGACAGACGGCAACTCCGGATATTACGGCAACGCGCCGGCAGGAGCGGCACAAGTATGGTTTCGGCCTAAACTTTGAGCAGGACATTGTTTCCGAAATCGGTGTATTTGGGCGGTTGGGCTGGAGCGATGGGCGCAATGAATCGTTCGCCTATACAGAGTGCGACCGGACGCTCGAGCTGGGCGGATTTTTGAAAGGCACGCGATGGGCCCGGCGAAACGATCGGGCAGGGATCGCGTTTGTCGGTAACGGAATTACCGGTGCGCACCAGCAATACCTCGCGCTCGGCGGCCTCGGATTCCAGCTTGGCGATGGGGCGCTCACATACGCGCCGGAGAAGATTTTTGAGGGGTTTTATACCGCTCACCTGTGGCAAGGGCTATTTGCCTCGTTCGACCTGCAGCACGTCAATAATCCAGGGTACAACATGGACCGTGGGCCGGTGACTGTTCCAGCTCTGCGCCTGCATGTCGATTTTTAAGGTCGAACGCTCCAACAGGCGAAGCCGATTCTACTCTCTTAAATGCCGGCCGGTGAGTTCGAGAAAAACGTCTTCGAGTGAAGGGGATTGCATCTCAAGTGCTTGCAATTCGATGGATTCGGATTCGAGATACTTCACGAGCGAGACGATGGTTTTTGTGGGCGCGGTGGAGCGAAGGGCGTAAATGTCCTCCTCTTTTTTCCAGTCGGCAACGCCATCGAGGCGGCCTAGCACGCCATCGAGGGGATCGTGGCTGAGGCGGACTTCGATGCGGGTGATGCCGGCGGAGCGCTGCTTGAGTTCGCGAGGAGTGCCGAGGGCCATCACCTGGCCGTGATCGATGATGGCGACACGGTCGCAGAGGCGTTCGGCTTCTTCAATGTAATGCGTGGTGAGCAGAATGGTTTTCTTCTCGGTTTTCATCTCTTCGAGAATGTCATAAATTTCGCGGCGGACTTGCGGATCGAGTCCCGCGGTTGGCTCATCGAGAAAAACGACGCGGGGATTGTTGACGAGCGCGAGAGCGAGGGCGAGGCGCTGCTTCTGGCCTCCGGAGAGATGGTGATAAAAAGCGTCGCGCTTTTCCTGAAGTTGAAAACGTTTGAGCAGGTCTTCGGGGTCGCGCGGATGGCGAAAGAAGCGGGCGAACATGTGGATGGCTTCGCTAACGCGCATCTTGTCCGGCAGGGAAGTGGATTGCAGAGCGGCGCCGGTGACATTCTTCATTTCGGCGGCTTGTGTCTGCGGATCGAGGCCGCAGACGCGCACGGAGCCGCGATCAGGCGCGCGCAGGCCTTCCAGAATCTCGACAGTCGTTGTTTTTCCCGCGCCATTGGGCCCGAGCAGGCCAAAGAGTTCGCCGGCGCGCACTTCGAAGCTGACGCCGCGGAGAGCTTCAATCGCGCCGTAGTTTTTATATAAGCCGTTAACCTGGATGAGAGGTTCGTTCAATGGGATAGCCGCTGCGCTATTGTCGATTGCCATTCTTTTTTATCACACCGGGCGGCGCTTGCGCGAATTAGGCTTCGAGCGGCGGGAGTTTTTAGAGCTACGGCGCGTTCGAGATGGTTTGCCGGGCGGCGTCCAGAGATGCGCGCGCAGGTCCACTCTCATTCCGGCGAATTGCGTTCCTTCCGTTTCGAGGAGCATGCGCTGCTTGCTGGCGTAAGGCTCGCGCGGAAGGAGCCGTCCACCAGCGCCGACGACGCGGTGCCACGGAATGCCCTGCCCGGAAGGAGTACCAGCCATAGCAAAGCCGACGGTGCGCGCGCCTCCCGGGACGCGCAGCATCTTGGCCAGTTGGCCATAGGTGATAACGCGCCCGCGCGGGATGCGTTTTACGGCATCGTAGATGCGCTCCCAGCCGCTTTCTCGTTTTCTGCTCATTTCGCGAAGAACCTCAATACGGGCTGCTCGATTAAAGCCGGTAAGGCTAGTCCTTCAAAAATACACGCTGCACATCGTTTTTTCCTGGTACGAAAGCGGCAAAAAATGTGCCCAAAATATACCGTTCTGGAACATCCCGCGCCATTTGGCATCTAATAAAGAGAAAAGGTGTGGTGCATCATGTTCGCGCCGCAGAAAACCCCGATTCTTCCGCAGCAACAGACCCTAGCTGACCTCCAGTTGAGACGCGCAAGTACTAATTACTAATAAGAAGCAACCAACGTTCTGAGCGGGCATCATACCATTGACAGCGTAGTGGACGATGAATACACTACGCGACGCGATGGGCTCTTAGGGGGGCGATCGTGGCGTTCGTACGGCGCAAGGGCAACTCGTATTATTTGGTGCACAACGTCCGCCGGCGCGGCAAGGTGGAGCAGTTATACCTGGCCAAGCTGGGGGAACGTCCGCGCATAACGGACGACGTAGTTCGCGAAGTTTCCCGCCATCACCCCATGCTGGAGCTGGATTGGTCGCGGCTCAGAGAGGAAGTGAACAGCCGGGTGGAGCTGTTCGATCCTCGGTCTCCGTACGTGAAACAATTGCTCAACTCCCTGCGACTAATCAATCTGGATTTAGCAGATTTATCGCCGCCACTCTTACTCCTGCCGGACCACTCTGGATCCGGACAGGAGCTCGTCACCCAGCTCAGGCTCCTGCGGTCCACGGTAGATATCAAACTCGAGCAATTTGAGCGCGTCAAACCGCGCGCAATGGCAGGAAACCGGGCATACCGGTAGGGGGAGAAAGGCAATGGCTACCCAGTCACAGCATTTGGATCCAACGCAGCGAAGCCGCGAATCACGCGATTTCGAGACGGCGCTGCGGCGGAAAATCGTTGGACAGGATGAAGCGGTGCAAGCGGTGGTGGATTTGTACCAGGTGTTCTGCGCCGGATTGAATTCACCGGGACGGCCCGTGGGCAATCTTCTCTTCCTCGGCCCCACTGGCGCGGGCAAGACGCGCGTGGTGGAAGCGACCGCGGAAGTAATCTTCGGCGATCCGCGCGCGGTAATAAAGGTGGACTGCGCGGAATTTCAGCATTCGCATGAAATTGCGAAGCTGATTGGCTCGCCGCCGGGGTATTTGGGGCACCGCGAAACGCATCCGCTGATTACGCAGGAAGCGCTCGCCCAATTTCATACGGAAAAAGTGAAGCTATCATTCCTGCTGTTCGACGAGATCGAAAAGGCTTCGGACGCGCTGTGGCAATTGCTCCTCGGCATGCTCGACAAAGCGACGCTGACACTCGGCGACAATCGCCGCGTGGATTTGTCGCAGACGATGATCTTCCTCACGTCGAATCTGGGCGGCACGGAAATCACCGAACTGATGACCGGCAAGCTGGGATTCGCGCCGGCTGCGGTGACGGTGGACACTGCTTCGCGACTCGAGCAGAAAATCGAGCGCACCGCGGCGGAAGCGGCGAAGCGCAAATTCTCGCCGGAATTCATGAACCGACTCGACAAAGTGGTGGTGTTCCATCCCTTGCGCGAGGCCCAGCTCGAAATGATTCTCGATATCGAGCTGGGCATGGTGCAGCAGCGCGTGCTGGAAACGGCGAAAGGGAAGTTCCTTTTCCGCGTGACGCAAGCGGCGCGCGAGTTTCTGCTGAAAGAGGGCACGGACATGAAGTACGGCGCGCGGCACCTCAAACGCGCTATTGAACGCCACCTTGTCTATCCGCTTGCCAGTTTGCTGGCGACGGATCAAATCAAACTGGGTGACGTCCTTTCGATTGACTGGGACGGGACGACGAAAGCTCTCACGTTTTGGCGAGAAGCCGAGGGTGCTCTGGTTACCGTGGAGGCTCCAGCAGCTGGCCTTGCCGCCTCCGCCGCCGCAGGCGAGGACGGCCATGGTCAGGAAATTCCAGCGGCTCCCGTGGTAATCGCTACGGAACCGCCCCCGATGGTTACGCGCGCATTGCGTCCGGCAGCGCAGCAGGCCGCGCGCCAGCCATTGCCGCAAAAGGAAGGAAGAGATCGCAGGCGCATTACCTAAGCAGAATTCGGTGG
>DAIRCW010000179.1:0-6077 GCA_036796475.1 Candidatus Acidiferrales bacterium
GCCGGAGACGATGAGACCTCCAAAGACGAGCACTTGGCCGTACGTGGCGGTGAGGGCTTCGAGGAATTGGAAAACGCCGGCCATGCGGGCTACGCGGCGCGGCGATGTGGGTGAATTCATAACTTCCAATCACGCAGAAGAAAGTGCGGGGATTGTGCACGCGCAGGGCGGCTGCGTCAAGCGCCGGTTTGAGTAGAGGCGGCCACGGCCGGTGTGGGCGAAGTTTCGAGCTTGTTCTCGCGAGGGAGGAGCACAACGCGAAAATCGCCGAATTCCTCGTCGAGCACGTTGGAGTACATCACGAACAGGCCGACAACAGCGCTGATCAATAAGACCTCAAGCAGCGGCACCAATGCGGCCATGACACGACTCATCTCGCTCAGCACGCCTCCGATCATGCCTAGCGGAATCGTCGCGACGAGAGTCACAATTAGCCGGTAAATAAGCGTGCGCCAGCTGAAAGTCCACCACACCCGCAGCGAACGTTTCGCGGTGACGGGCATGGGTGCGCTCGAAGGATCACCTGCGCGCGGTAATAGAGCGATGCGGAAGTTGCGGAATCTTCGATGCAATACGTAATAGAGCGTGAAGAGTGAAAGGAAGTATTCCAGCAAGTACGCTTGTATACGCAAGCCCCACAGCATTGTCTCCGCGGAAATAATCACTTCGTTATAAAGCAATCGAAAAAACGAAGTCGCGAGCATAGAAAGCACAATCTCGGCCACAACCGTTGGCCAGTAGTAAGCCCACCAGATGCGAAGGCCGTGGTTCAACGTCGGCTGGATGTAGTTGGGGTCGAGGGGCGTTGAAGACGTCGCCGAAGACTCGTTGAACATGGAAGGCGCGCTAAGCATGGAAGTGCGGGGGATTCTCCCCTTAGATAACTGCCGAGTCAAGTACTGGAAGATCGCTTAGGACAGGCGGGCGAAGGAGGGTTGCTTGGGCGGGGCGTCGGATTTGGGAGCGGAGTCGCCGTTACCATTCCCCTTGCCATTACCGTTGGTGGGAGCGTTCGAATTTGATTCGTTGGCAGCCGGATGGTCTTCGGCGGCTTGGACAGTCGCGGAGGCAGGCGCAACTGGGGCGCGCAGAAAATCTTCGTCGAAAGCGCGGGCATTCGCGCGAGAAGCATTCGGCGCGTCGGCGGGTTCGGCGAGCGCGGCTTCGAGCTTGAGCACGAGTGCATCGCGCGTGAAGGGCTTCTGGACGAAGAGGCTTCCGGTGGAGATCGCTTCCAGTTCCTTTTCGTATTCCAAGTAGCCGGACATGAAGATCGTTTTGACCAGCGGGCGGCGCGCGCGAAGATTTTCGGCGAGTTCCGGGCCGCGCATCTGCGGCATGACCACATCGGCGAGCAGGATGTGCACAGGCTGCTCGGGATTTTCCGCAAGGGCGAGGGCTTCGAGGCCGTCGCGTGCGGCGAGCACTTTGTAGCCGGCGGAGCGCGCGTATTCGCAGGCGAGTTCGCGGACGGTGTCTTCGTCTTCGACGATGAGCACGGTTTCCGTGCGCCAGGACGCAAGCACTGCGCCGGCAGAGGGCGCTGCATCGAGGGCGGCTTCGGTTAGAGGCAGATAAACCTCGAAGCGCGCGCCTTTGCCGACTTCGGAATCCACCCACACAAAACCATTGCTCTGTTTTGCGGCGCCATACACGGTGGCGAGGCCGAGGCCTGTACCTTTGCCCTCGGGCTTGGTGGTAAAGAACGGTTCGAAAATGTGGGCCTTGGTCTGATCGTCAATGCCGCAGCCGGTGTCTTCGACGGCGAGGACCACGTATTTGCCGGTTTGCAGCGGTGCGTGGGACTCAGCGTAGGCGATGCCGACTTCCAAATTGTAAGTTTGAATGGTGAGCTTCCCGCCGCTGGGCATGGCGTCGCCAGCGTTCACCACGAGGTTCATGATGATTTGTTCGATATGGCAGGGATCGGCTTTGATGTGGCCAAGATTTTCGGCGCCAACGAAGGCGTACTCGATGTCCTCGCGGAGGAGGCGCGTGAGCAGCTTGCCCATTTCGGAGACGACGGCGTTCAAATCGAGAACGCGCGGCTGCGTCGCCTGTTTGCGCGAAAAGATGAGCAGCTGGCGGGTGAGAGAAGCGGCGCGATCAGCGGCTTTGGCGATTTGCTGGCCGTTCGAGCGAAGAGCGTCTGCGGGGGCGAGACGGTCAAGCAGGAAATCGCAATGGCCTTTGATGACGGTGAGCAAATTGTTGAAATCGTGCGCGACGCCGCCGGCGAGGCGTCCCATGGCTTCCATGCGCTGCGAACGGCGCAACTGGTCCTCGAGTTTCGAGCGCTCGGTTTCGTTGTTTTGCAGCGTAGTACGCATGCCGTCGAACGCGCGGGTGACCTGCGCGACCTCGTCGTTGCCGAAGGGGCTCAGCGGATACTTATAGTCGCCGGTTTCGAGCGCGCGGACGCCTCCGACGAGGGATTTGAGCGGGCGCGTGAATGTGTCGGAAATAATCAGCACAAGAATGGCGCCGACGGCGACCGCGGCGAGGAGAATCCACAGCAGGATGCGGTTGAGCGAGGCGAGATAAGCGATGCCTTCGTTGTAAGACTTCAGAACGACGAGGCTGATTGCCTGCGATTTGTCCGCGCCGGGATTGAGCACCGCGGCATCGGTGATGTACTTCTGCCCCTCGATCTCGACTTGCTGAGGAACGGCTGCGCTGCGGGTCTGTTGCTCGAGGTCGCGCTCTTCAAGCGGGGAGAATGTGCTGACGAGAATCTGGCTTCCGCGGCGGAAGGCAATTTCGGTGGAGGAGATGCGGTGGAGTTCGCTGGCCGCGTTAGTGTCGATCTCGCTGCCGACAACAACGGTGCCGAGATGCTCGTTGTCCTGGTCAGGTCCGGCGATGACCTGTTTGAGAACGATTTGATAGAGGCGTCCATCGCTGACCCACCAGTCCGTAGTGCGATGCGCGTGCAGCGACTGGCGGAGAAGCTTTTCGGCAGATAGGGCGGTGACAGTGCCGGTTGTGGCATGCAGCGCTACGACGTGGCCATGCGCGTCGGTCATCATAAAAAGATTCACGTCTTCGGACTGCCACGGGTCTTCGCTGGCGCTGGAAATCGCCGTGGGGTCGCCGTTACGGAGGACGGCGAGAGTGGCAAGCAGCTCGGCCTTGTGGGTAAGCGCGACTTCGCGCTGATGCTCCATCACCTGAAAAGTGAGGGCAGCATTGTGGGATTGCTCCTGGATTTGTTGCTCGACTTGGGATTTGGCGACGCGTCCGAGAACAAGCAGAGTGCCGGCCATGAGCGCGCTGGTGACGAGCACGAGCGAGAGCAGAAACTTGGTGCGCAGCTTGAAATTGCCGGCAAGAGCGTAAATGCGGTCGCGAACTCCGGCGGAGAATTGCGCTACAAGGTGTCCGGCATGGCGGAGTTCCGCGGGAACGGATCTAATAGGGACGACCAGTGCGCGTCGTACGCCGGGAGTAAACGGCGCGGCGGCTAATTTATACATGCGTGCGCGCATCGGCACAGGTAGCGGTTGGCTATCCTCGTCTTCTTGTTCAGCAGGGTGGGGCTGCGCCGGTGGAGCGAAATAGGCGACCAACGACTTGAGCGCAACGCGAACTTTACCACCAACTTGAGCGGCTCGCCTGACCCTCGGCACTTTGACCCCGCGTCAGTGAATTTGCCCTATCCGCGCGCAGAGCGGAATGGTGCGACCGTACCATCGTGTGTACCAAGATGCACTAGGGGAAAACCTTAGACGAAAGAGGGCGGGGAGGCTTAATGTACACCGAATCAGCGGGTTAGCGCAGGCGAAAAGACGGCGAAAGGGGATTTTTTCTAGGGTGAATCTGGAAAGCTGGGGTTTTCAGCATCTTACGTCACGAACGGCCGCCATGTTTACGCATGGCGAGCGCCTTTGATCTCGGACCCTGAAAGTTCAATCATCGCCTTGCAGCTGGAGCCATGTTTTTCCGTCACAGTAATAGATCAGTGATGCTTTGTCGTCGCCCACGTTGATACCCTCGTGCGTCACGGCGTTGTTGTTCGCATCGCCAAAGAATTTTCGGTAGTCGAGAATGATCTTCTTGCTGGCCGCAGCAAGGAAGAGGCCGCCGCCGACTTCATGGGAGAAGGATTGTTCGAGCGGCCAGCCGGTGGTGATTTCGTCAGTGCATGCAGTCTTGTCTTGGCCGCCCCAGACGACCACTACGCGAGGATGGTCGTTAACGATGCACAGCGCGGCCCAATCGGTCTGCGTGGAATTCAGAAAATGGCCGGACACAGCGTTCCAGGGATGCTTCGCGTCATATTGCGCCAGCTGCGGCAATTGGCAGCCGCGTTTGTCGAGGGCGGCGCGCAGGGTCTTGGGAATGTAGGTGTAGGCCGCAGGGGAGACGAGTTTTTGCGGGTTGGTGTCTTGATTTTGCGCGGCGAGAGGAGGGGCAAGAAAAATTGAGAGTGCGCCGAGGATGTAGAGCGCTTTCATGCTGGTTCCTCCGAATTGTGCAGTTATGCAGAATCGTGGAGCAGTAGCCTGGACTTAGGATAATGCGGCGGTGTTCTGCTAGTGCTGAAAAGCAGATGCAGTGCGGCGAAAACGCAAACGGGCTTGACGTGGATGGCTACGGAGCCGCTGAAATACCAGAAGGCTCACGCGAGGGTCACGGCGAGAATGTGACCTACGGCGTGGCAAAGCAGGACAGATTCGAAGCCGTAGCGCGCGTAGAGAATTCCAAGTCCGAGGCCGAAGATTCCGTTCAGCGCGATACTGGCGAGAATTAACGCGGCGCTCTGTCCGCCTAATCCCGCCACGTGAAAAAATGTGAATGCGACGGCCGCGACGAGAATTCCGGGCCAGCGGCGGCCGCGCGCGATTTGTACGACAGTGCTCATCACGAAAAGATGCACGACGATTTCGAGGCTGCCGGCAGCGAAAAGCACGCTGGCAACGCGCGACCAGAGCGGGCCGGGCAAATTGGGTTGATGGAATGCGCGCAGAACGGCGATGGCGGCGATGGCGAATAGCACGCCGAACAAGATTGAGGGCAGGAAGTTCTCGCGCGCGGATGGCGCGGCAGGGAAGTCCAAGCGGCGCAGATAGGGCATGGGCAAATTCGTGGCATCAGCGAAGCGCAGTCCAAACCAGGCGCAGAATGCGCAAACGATGGTCACAGCGATCACGAAGCCGATTAGCTGAGGCGTACGCGGGCGTGGATTTGCGCCGGCGAGGATGCTGGGAACGAACGCAAGTCCGCCGGCAAAGCCCAGCGCCGTGAGCAGAAGAAACCGCTGCCGGATGGGCATTTCAGTGCGAGGTAAAATGCTTCGGATCAAAGAAATCCGCGCTGAGCTTCACGTTGGTCTTGATGTTGGAATAGGTTTCGGTGAAGGCATCTAGCCCGTTGGAATAGAAGTCCACGCGCGCGGCAATCCATCCGCCGGGAACGCGGCGGTAATCGCCGAAGCGCTGGTCAGCGGTTTTTGTGGCGTCGCGCGAATCCGGCTGGATCAAGCGGAGAAAGAGCAGGCGGTCTTTTTCAATCCAGAACTGCTTGGATTTCAGGTCGCCCTTATCGGCGCCGACGACGTAGACGGGTTTGCCTTCCCAGGTGTCTTCGTGAATTTTGCTCAGGTCGAATCCCTGGCCGCTCGCTTCGGAAATGGTTTTTTCCGGCGGCTGACGGTAAACGTCAAAGCCAAGCACGAGCAGCATGTGCACGAACGGACGCGTGGCGGTGACTTTGCCGTCTTTGAAGGTGGTGAACACGTTGTCGCTGAAGAGATAGCCGCTGGCAGCGTCTGGCGCGCCGAAATTGATGCGTAATCTTCCGGGAAGCGAGAGGGCTTCGTACCAAATCTCCGTCTTGCTGGTGCCGTCGGGATTGTGCGTGGTGGAGTCCTGCTGGAACGTGACGGTGCGATACCAGGATTTTTCGTAACGGGCATGCATAGCGGCGAGCAAATCCTGGCCGGATTTGATGTTTTGTGGCGGCGCGGCACTTGCGGGGATGACGGCCAGCGCGCAGGCGACGATGAATGCAGCGATTCGGGTCACAAGTCCTCCGATTCCCTATCTCAGATAGGCTGCGCTTTTGCTCTCTCAGTA
>DAIRCW010000180.1:0-6056 GCA_036796475.1 Candidatus Acidiferrales bacterium
GCCTTGGTAACGACCCTTGTGACTCTGTCACAATCACGTTTACGGGCGGACTGGCGGCTGGAGCATCCACGTGGTTCTCGCTGGAAGGCACACCTGACAGCCTAGCTGGTGTGCAGCCCGGCGCCACACCCGAACCCGGATCCCTCTTGCTGCTGGGCACGGGACTGTTGGGTCTTGGACTCGCAGTGGTCCGTCGTCACGCATAGTTTTAAAGCTCACACTGCAAAGGCAACTTGCAAATCGCGAGGAGCCTTTGCAGTTGCTTTTTCTGGTGGCTTACGGAGTCGCCACTCATTTGCTCTCCAGTTTCTGGCAATGTTAGCTTTTCGCCCTCCACTTTGATTCCCGCAAATCAGGACTGACTAAGATAAACTTTTGACCAGTTCGCAGAATTAAGCTGCAATGGTGTGTTTTGGGGGGCTGTCATGAGCGCACAGATTGGATTTATCGGGCTGGGCAACATGGGGGCGCCGATCGCGATGAACCTTTTGGGCGCGGGCTTCTCATTGAAGGTGTTCAACCGCACCGCGTCGAAGGGGGAGCATCTGGCAGAACACGGCGCCCAAGTCGCCAAGTCCGCGGCGGACGTGGCAGTTCCCGGTGGAATCGTTTGTACGATGCTCTCGGACGATGCGGCTCTTGAAGAAGTTTGCTCGGGCGCAAAGTCATTTGTGAAGCGGCTTGGCGAAGGCGGCGTCCACGTTTCGATGAGCACGATCAGCCCAGAGACGGCTCGGCGGCTCGCGCAGGAGCACGGCAAATTGGGCGTTACTTACGTTGCTGCTCCAGTTTTTGGGCGGCCTGAAGCTGCTGTGGCGGCGAAACTATTCGTGTGCGTTGGAGGCCCTGAAGCGGCAAAGAAAAGAATCGAGCCTTTGCTGAAGGCGATTGGGCAAGGAACGTTCGACTTCGGCGAAGATTCCGGCGCCGCAAACGTGGTGAAGCTGTGCGGCAATTTCATGGTTGCGGCGACGGTTGAAGCGCTTGCCGAGATGCTGGTTCTCGGCGAGAAAAACGGCGTCAGCAAAAAAGCCATCGCGGAGATGATTGGAAAATTTTCGCCGCTTCATCACGGCTACGCCAGCATTATGGCCGAGGAGAGATTCGAGCCGGCAGGGTTCCGGCTGGAGCTTGGTCTGAAGGACATCAATCTGATTTTGGGCGCGGCCGCTGCAAGCGTCACTCCGTTGCCGCTGGCGAGCTTGCTGCACGACCGCTGGATGGCCAGCATGGCGAAAGGGCGCGCGAATCTCGACTGGTCAGCGATTGCGCTGGACGTGGCTGAAAATGCAGGACTCAAACCGCGAGCTGCGCCGGAAACGAAATAAACACTAGCTCGCGCGGCTTATGGGCGGTCAGATCGCGCCGCCTGGACGGATTCGCCGAGAATCTCGAGCTTCACTTCCCCGCCCTTCGGCTTCCGCAAGAACAAACGGTCTTTTTCGACACGGCAATCCACGTCTTCGCCCGCGGAAAATCGCGGCTTCTTCGAATGATCCGTGGCTTTGTAAATGGTCGCGCCGACCTGTACTTGGTAGACAACTTCGCCCTTAATCGCGCGTTTGGAGAGATTCTGGCCCGTATCAAAGGCCAGCACTCGGCCGTACTGATAGGCATGTCCTCCGGCGAGCGCGGCAGGCGCGGCAATTACAGCGAATAGAAAGAGCGCAAGTGTTTTCATGATGCTTGTTTATCGTGCAAACGCGGCGAGGTCAATGGAACGCGGCGCAATCGTCGGCAAAGAGTACACAATGCTGCAAATGCGCCGTTCCCCGGCGCTGGAGACTCGCTGCATTTCTGATATTCTCTTGCGCGTGAAAAAAGGGCTGCTGCTTGCGAGTTTGATTTTATGCGCATTTTTCTGTGGGCGCGCTGGAGTGGATGCCCAACAGCAGTCCAGTTCGCAGAGCCAGCAGAATCCACCCGCTCAAAAACCGCCGGTTCAAAATCCGCAGACTTCGCCGCCGCAGAGCGGAGCCGCGAACTCGCAACAGGCGCCGGGTGCCACGCAACAGCTTCCAGTGCCGCAGCAGCAGGCTCCTATCGAGACGCTGCGCACGGTGGTGATTGATCCCGGCCATGGCGGCGCGGACACGGGCTCGCGCGGCTCAACTGGGCTTGCGGAGAAAGACATTGCGCTGGACTTAGCACGCGAAATCGGAGCTGCGCTGCGCGCGGCCGGATTCAATGTGGTAATGACGCGGGTAGCTGATGTCGATCCTTCGCTCGACGAACGCGCTGCGGTTGCGAATGCTCAGCGGGACGCCATTTTCATCAGCCTGCATGTGGGTTCCGCGGGCCCAGCGGGTACCGTGCGGACGTACACATGTCTCTTTCCGTCCACTGCAATACTCCCGCTCTCACCGGCCTCGTTTCCGGGTGCCTCTTCACCGGTTCCCGCCGCTCCCCCGCCGAATTTCGTGCCGTGGCGCGAGGCGCAGGAGTCCTACGTTTCGCAGAGCCGCAAGCTCGGCGATTTGATTCAGGTTGAGTTGGCACAGAAATTCAAAGGCTCGCCGGAGATTTCGGCGAATGTGCCCGCGGCGGTGCTGCGATCAGTAACAGCGCCCGCGGTGGCTGTAGAAATCTCGAACATTTCCGCGGGACAGCAGGCATTGGAAAACATGGCGCCGGACTTGGCAGCCGGTATTGCGCGCGCGGTGACGGCATACAAGAGCGTTTATCCGCCGGGAGGCAAGTGATGACGCGTCAGATGAAAATCATATTCATCTGCATCGTCGCCGCGCTGGTCGCGGGGCTTTTTGCTCTGCGCGCGCTGCATCGCCGCGCCACGCAGCTTCAGCCGACGCGCACTACGGAAGAAGAAGAACGCCGCGAGGTGATTGCGCCGCCGATTTCGACTCCGACCGATGTGACAACATCAGCGCAGTTGTTTTGGATATCGGCAGCGCAGACGGACCAGCTCGCGCCGGTCACAGTGCAACTGCCATTGTCCGCGGATCCGGCACATCGCGCGAAGCAGCTCATCACCGCGCTGATCGACAATCCGCCAACTCCCGCGCAGCGGACACTTCCGGCCGGAGCCACGCTTCTCAATTTTTATGTTTTATCGAACGGGCAGGCGGTTGCGGATTTTTCGGATGAACTTTCCACGGAAATGCCGTCCGGGATTTTGAGTGAATGGCTCGCCGTCAGCTCCATTGCGCAAACCCTCGCTGCTAACGTTCCACAAATCACGCAATTGAAAATTCTGGTGCACGGGCGCGAACTCGACACGCTTGCGGGACATGTGGACATGACCGATTTCTTTGACGTGCGTGCGGCGTCCGCGCCTGCGGTTCCCGCGAGTAAATAGAACCTGACAGTTATTCGGTTGTGCATTTGGCGCGGGCGAAATGGCCGCTCTGGAGATTGACACGGCGCGGCGCGAGCGTTCACACTGATGCAGCTTTTTAGAACGGACTCAGCAGCGAGGGAACTTGCGAACGGACGGACGGACACCAACTCAACTGCGGCCCATTAAGCTGACGCCGGATTTTGTGTCGACGGCGGAAGGCAGCGTGCTGATTGAGGCGGGGCGCACGCGGGTGGTGGCCACGGCGACGATTGAAGATGGCGTACCGCACTTTTTGAAAGGGCAGGACAAAGGCTGGGTGACCAGCGAATACGGCATGCTACCGCGAGCCACTGACCGGCGCACTCCGCGCGAAGCCGCGCGCGGGAAGCAGTCGGGGCGCACGCAGGAAATTCAACGGCTGATTGGACGGGCGCTGCGCGCGGTGACGGATCTCGAAGCCATTGGCGAGCGCACAGTGTGGATTGATTGTGACGTCATCGAAGCGGACGGCGGCACGCGCACCGCATCGATTTCCGGCGCGTTCGTGGCGCTGGCCCTGGCGTTCCAGAGAATGAAGGCCGCGGGAATTTTGCCGACGATCCCGCTGGTGGATTCGGTAGCGGCGATCAGCGTGGGCATTGTGAAAGATGAACTGCTGCTGGACCTTGCATACGATGAGGATTCGCGCGCGCAAGTGGATATGAATGTGGTGATGACTGGGTCGGGTAATCTCGTGGAAGTGCAAGCGACGGCGGAAGGCCGGCCGTTTTCCTCTGACGAAATGCAGCAATTGCTGCGGCTCGCTGGAGTGGGCACGCGGCACGTCAGCGAAATTCAACAGGAACTCTTGCAACTGAAATACCGCGCCCATGCGCGCTAAGCTGCTGCTGGCGTCGTCGAATGCCGGGAAGCTGAGGGAATTTCGCACGATGGCCGCAAGCCTCGAATGCGTGAACGAAATTGAATTAGACCTGCTGGCCAAATTTAACGAACTGCCGCGATTCGCGGAGGACGCGCCCACGTTCGCGGAGAATGCGGCAGGAAAGGTGCTGCATTACAGCCGGTTCTCCGAAGGCCTGATCGTTGCGGATGATTCCGGATTAGTAGTGCCGGCGCTTGGAGGCGCTCCGGGAGTGCGCTCGGCGCGTTACGCGGGTGAAAATGCGAGCGACGCGCAGCGGAACGCGAAGCTGCTCTACGAACTGCGCGGCAAAACAGGCGATGCGCGTAACGCGAAATTCCTCTGTGTGATTGCGGCAGCGAAGCAAGGCAGAATGCTCGCGGTGGTTTCGGATTGCGCCGAAGGAACGATCACAGACGCGCCGCAGGGCGCGGGAGGATTCGGATACGATCCGATCTTTCATTTGGCACGGGCGCACAAAACATTTGCCGAGCTTTCGGCAACTGAAAAAAATGCGGTGAGCCATCGCGGCAAAGCGTTCCGCAAATTGTGCGCCGCGCTCGTGTGAAAGCGCTGCGAAATCCATTTTGAGGATGGCCGCGCAAGGCGTAGCCTTCCACGCCTAGAGCGAAAACTGTAGAACCTTTACTGACTTCCGGCTCATCCAATAGCCTGCTGTCATACCCGCGCGCTGCGTCGTAGAACGGCCGTATCCCTTGGGAGGAAATCCATGGCTACCGCAAAATTGGCGCCGGACTCTCTTGAACCGCTGTTGCAGCGTCTGGTCTGCGCGCGCGCCGAAACCGACAAGCTCTTCTCGCTCATTAGCCCGGAAGCGATTTACGAGCGCCCCATACCTGAACGGCATCGTTTGATTTTTTATCTTGGGCATCTGGAAGCGTTCGATTGGAACTTGATCGCACGCGGTGCGCTGGATTTTCCCAGTTTTCATCCGGAATACGAGAAGTTGTTTGCCTTCGGCATCGATCCCCTTGATGGAAAACTTCCGCACGACGTGCCGAGCGACTGGCCCACAATGAACGAAGTGGGCGCGTACAACGAGAGACTGCGCGAGCGAATCGACAAAGCGCTGAGCACGCCTGCAACGGACTTGCCGCCGCTCGTCGCCGATGGAACGCTTGTGAACGTTGCTATCGAGCATCGGCTGATGCACGCGGAGACGCTGGCCTACTTGGTGCACCAACTGCCGCACACGCAGAAGATTCGCCCCCACGATTACGTTTCGCAATCCGCGTCAGGAAAGGCGGCGCACGACATTAAGGAGCGGATGGTACGAGTTCCGGCGGGCATAGCAACGCTCGGAATGCGGCGTGAAACGCACAGTTTCGGCTGGGACAATGAATACGAAGAGAATCGCATTGAAGTGCCCGAATTTCAGATCCGCGCTTTCCCCGTGACCAACGGCGAATTCCTGGAATTTCTTCGCGCGGGCGGATACCAGACCGAACAGCTATGGCGTCCGGAGGACTGGGCATGGAAACAATCTGCCAATCTCACTTATCCCTTTTTTTGGAACAGCGATGGCGCGGACTGGAGCTACCGCGGAATGTTCGAGGAGTTTCCGCTGCCACTCGATGCGCCCGTCTATGTGAGCCAGGCGGAGGCTGCGGCATTTGCACGCTGGAAAAATGAAGCCCTGCCCACGGAAGCGCAGTGGCATCGCGCCGCTTATGGCACGCCAACGGAGAGCGAATGTGCGTACCCGTGGGGCGACGTCGAACCCGGCCGGGAGCGCGGCAATTTTGATTTTGCGGATTGGGATCCTACGCCGGTAGACGCGCATCCCGCGGGACAGAGCGCCTTCGGCGTGTACGATTTACTCGGCAACGGATGGGA
>DAIRCW010000181.1:0-6008 GCA_036796475.1 Candidatus Acidiferrales bacterium
GTCTGGTGACTGCCAAAATTGCGATAAGCAAGGCGGTACATGAGACGGTCGCCGAGAGAATCGAGCTTGTAGCTGGTTCCCTTCTGCGGAATGCAATCTGAGTCCCCTGCGCCATTGCACGAGAGCTTGAACTGCGCCACAGAAATGGGCAGGCCTCCGCTGAATCCCTTGAAGGTTGAGAGAGTCGGGGTCGTGAAATTGGCGTGAAAGAGATACTCGTAGACTGTTGCGCCCAGGGTTGAGCCGTTGTCGATGCTGCCGAAATATACTTCGGGCTCGCCGGAGGGCGGAAGATCCGTCTGCGAATCAATGTCGGACGGCAGCAAGCTGTCGTCCCAGCTGGTGGGCGCAAGGAAGCAAACCTGCTTAGCGGTGGAATTGCCCACAAGCATTTTGGTGCGATCGTAAGCGCAGGCTTCGGCGGCAAAACCGAGTTTGCCACCGAAAATGTTGTTGCTCTGGTAGTAGCCGTCGCGCCAGACGCCCCATTTGGGGTAATCGGGCAGGCCCACCTTTTGCGGATAGGCGTAGCGATAATAGCGGCCGGTCGCGTTGGAAGTGACCGAAACAGCAACGCAGGTCATGTAGGGAGAAGTGAAAGTGTTCTGGGTAGCGATCCAGCGATTGGCCATTTTGTCGTACAGGATGACGGGGTCGCCGCTGTTGTCGTTTTGGCAGGGTCCTCCGAATCCGCTCCAGAAATGATTGCCGGCATAAGGACCAGCGATCACCGCGCCCGAGGCTTTATCAAACACGGCGTAGCACTTGTTGACCCACTGCACGATTTGCGTGGCGCCAACGGCCAAATTGGGATCAGGAGGAGCTACGCCTTCGCAAGCGAGGGCCGTGCCGCCGATGCTGAGACTTTCGAAGTCCATGACTTTTGTGGCAGGCACTAACGCCTCTTCACTGGTCTGCAGAGCGGGATCCTGGAATGTGAGGCCCGGAGGTGAGACTCGGTGGGTTTTTGGGATGTGCTCCTCATGCATCAAGTGCTGGCCGCCTACCGCAGACGGTTCGAGGGGCATTTCCGCCAGCGGCAGGGAAACGTCAAACTGGACCGCCGCGTTGGCTTGCGCCTGAGGGGCGGCTTGAGGCGGCAGTTGAGGCATTGAATTTTTCGCTGAAAGCGAGGCGTTGAACACAACCGCTAATGCCAGCGCGCTGAAAGTCAATACAGCGATTACCAAGACACGATGGGACAAAATGATGCGAGCGCTCCTCTTCATTCTGTGGGATTCCCCCTTACCTGGATTTCATGTGCGGACGAACGCGCGCGTAGAGGCGCGAAGATTCGCCGAGTCAAACTACAGGAGCAGGAGAAGTTGAAAAGGTCGAGACAACGTACCTCGCTGCCTGAGCCTGCTTGCCCGATGCGGACCAAAACAGACAGGCCGCAACGGTGAATTGCGGCGCAGGCAGCGTCACCGTAGGAATAATTGTCCCTGAACGTGAGCTGCGTCTAAAAAATGCACATGTGAGAGCTGAGGCGCGGGGATAGTAACATGTGAGAAGAAAGTGTCAACGGCGAAAAGGTACAGGTGGGGCAGAAAAAAGGTACAGGTGAGCCGCAACTTCGGACTACATTGTTAGTACGAAGAGAATTACAAGCGCATTTGTGAATTCTGACATTGACGACGTGCGCGTCGGTCGACGCGAGGGACGAGACGCCCGGTGCGTTGGCGATAAGCCTCAAATTCAGCGCCAAATTCGGCCGCCAGCAATGCGTCTTCGATGTGAGCGCGTCGTTCAAAACAAGCAATGAGCAACGCAAGGCCGAGCAGGCTATTCCACGTGGTCGCGGCCAAAATCAATCCAAATGCCGCGAGAATAATGCCGGAATAGAGCGGGTGGCGCACAAAACGGTACGGACCGGCTTGAATCAAGCGATGATCCTGCTTGAGCGCGACAACGCCGCTCCAGTAACGGCCGAGGCGGATGCGCGACCAGAGCGTCAGAGATAATCCGAGGTAGGTAAGCGCGACGCCAAGGGCTGCGAGCGTGGTGTTTGTACGCATGAAATGCTGTTTGGTCGAGCCAGGAATAATCCAGAAAAGCATGAAGTAGCCGCCGAGGAGCAAGAGCCTGTCGAGCACTCTCGCGCCGCCTGACTCGCGCCTGCGAATGCGATTGGTAAACAGCATGGAGGCGAGGAAATAGACTGCGGTCACTGCCCACGCGATTTGAATGGCCGCGAAAGCCCAAGGCAGCGGATATCCTGCGCCCCATTCGATTTTCATCGTTGCGGTCGCTCCTTCAAAGCCCCGCGCGAAAAGAAACACTGTACTTCAACCGCTAAAGCTGAAGTGAAGCATATCGTAACTAAAGCCGCGACCCACGGAGACTGCCGGGCTGCCACAGACTAAAAAGATTTTGCTACGCGCCTGCCTATGTTTTTGAATGCGGAAAGTATAACTGATTTGCGGCGGGCGTTGCTAATCGTGCACGCACGGGCAGAGTCTGCAATGTATTTTCTCAGGGGCGGCGCACTGAATCTGGGCGCGTGAGCGGGCATCCAATGGGGGATACCCATGGAAGGCCGCAGGAAATCGCGACACAGCGGAGCAGCGGCCCCCATTTCAGCGCACGAATCGGATAGAAAGCGGTTCGCGGAGGCGTAGACTGGAGCGAAGCGGAGGTGGAGATGCAAACGATTACGGAATCCTATCTGCAAACGCAACTGGAAGAGCGGCGCAGACGACTGGAGACGGCGATGTCTTCGGGCGCGGCGAATGGCGCGATCTCCGCGCTGCTGAGCGAAGTAGATGCGGCGCTGGAACGCATGCGCGATGGCTCGTATGGAATTTGCGAGGAGTGCCACGATCCGGTAGAGCAAGAGCGGCTGCTGGCCGATCCGCTGGTGCGACTCTGTATTGATCATTTGAATGAACCGCAGCGACGGGCGCTCGAGCGCGATCTGGAACTGGCGTCGAGTGTGCAACGGGCGCTGCTTCCGCCGCATGATGTGCACGCGGATGGTTGGCAGATTCACTATTGCTATGAGCCGGCCGGAGTGGTCAGCGGCGATTATTGCGATGTGATTCCGCCGCGCGGAGATGACGCGGGCGGAAGCGCAGTATTTCTCGCGCTGGGGGACGTTTCGGGCAAGGGAGTGGCGGCGTCACTGATGATGACGCAGTTGCACGCGATGTTTCGCAGTCTGGCAAGCAGCGGAATGCCGCTGAGCGAACTGCTGGAGCGGGTGAACCGGTTGTTCTGCGAGAGCACGACGGCGGGGCAATACGCGACGCTGGTTTGCGCGCGCGCGTCGGCTGGCGGCGTGGTTGAACTTTCGAGCGCGGGCCACCTGCCGGTTTTCCTTTTGCGCAATGGCGAAGTGCAATCGCTGGAGGCGAATAGCATGCCGCTGGGAATGTTTTACGACGGAGATTATCCGACGCAGAAGATGCGGCTGGAGGCGGGAGAGAGCCTGGTGTTCTACACGGACGGGCTGAGCGAATCGCGGGACCGGGCGAACCGTGAATACGGATTCGGCCGGTTGGGCGAGTTTTTGCGCGGGCGACATGCGCTCGCGCCAGATGCGCTTACCGCGGCGTGCCTGGATGAAATTAAGGGATTCGCGGCGATGCAGCAAGACGATAGGACCATGTTGGTGCTGCGGCGCGGGTAATTCGTGGAAATGGGCTTGCCCAGGACAATGGCGAGGGCGATAATGGCGGCGACGCCTGCGTTTCCTGTGGGCAGGCGGGCGCTTTTGCCGTGAACTGCACGGCTGGAAATTAGAAGCGCAGCAGCTGAGAGATACACCAGCCCGCCGAAGCGGCGGCCGCAAAGTTCCGGGGGTTGCTCATGCGCGACGCACTTCGGGCCCCTCACACCTCAAAAGCTCCAACGAAGTATTGGGAGCTGTCTAAAGCACATCTCAGGTTGCGGCTCGGGTGCGCGATGGCGGCCGTGATTTTCGCGGCGGCGCTCTTCCCTTCCTCGGCGCGTGCGCAGGGTTTCGTTGATAATTCGAAATGGGAAATTGGCGGGCATTACGCGCTGCTGCATTTGCCTTCCCAGTGCAGCTCGACGACGTGCGACACGACCAACAATGGGCTGGGCGCGAATCTGAGCTACAACTTTTCGAGCTGGATGGGATTCGATTCGGAGATGAATTTTTTTGGAAGCAATGGCGACGCGCCGACGCCGACGACGGGCGGAAACGTCACCGAAGGGCTTTTTGGTTTTCGGCTGGGACCGACGACGCGGCGGTGGGGATTTTACAGCGTCGTGCGTCCGGGATTTGTGAACTTCAGCCGCGTGTTGGATGCGAACGCGGCAGGGAGCGCGATCTTGCCGCCCGGCGGTGCGGCGAAGTTTGCGGGCGTGCAGTTGCCCAGCGCGACTGCAAATCCGGTGGGTACGAGCGGAGTGCCGCAATTTTCGGCCACGCTGCGGTATCAGGCTGCGGCGGATGCGAACCCGCTGGCGGTGATGGGATTCACGAGCGCAACATATTTTGCGTTCAATTACGGAGAGGCGATCGAGTGGCGTCCCACGCGGCATGCGGCGCTGCGGTTCGATGTAGGCGACACGATTGTGGCGTATCCGGGTTCAACCGTCGGCACGCCGCTGCACCAGCATAATTTTCAGATCTCACAGGCGATTATTATTCGGTTTTGAGTTCCCGCACAAAATCAAAATAAGGAGCGCACATGAGGCGCGTGACTATCGTTACGTTTGGATTGGTGCTTGCAGCGGAGACGATGTTGCTGGGGGCGAAGGCGCGGGCTCAAGCGGCCAATGCTGCACGGGAGTCGCAGGTGACGTTTATCAGCGCGCAGCAAATTGACGCCGCTGCTCGCGCGGCGAAAGCGAAGCTTCGTGATGGCGTGTGGTACTCGACCTTCGACAACAATAAATTATTTTCTACGGGCGTGGTGCGGCGGACTTTCCCGACGTTCGCGGAGGAGCATGCGGGCTGGACGGACGTATGGTACGTCATCCGCGGCGAAGGGACGATAGTGACGGGCGGCTCGCTGATAGAGCCAAAAACGGAATCGGCGGGAGAGCTGCGCGGGCCCGGAATTTCCGGCGGCGTGGAGCATCATGTTGCGCCGGGGGACGTAATTACCGTTCCAGCGGGCGTGCCGCATTGGGTGAGCAAAATTTCGAGCAAAGAAATTGTTTATCTGATGGTGAAGATTTTGCCGGAGAAGGGGGCGCGATCGGGAGCGGTTTCTTCAACGGGCAAATAGCAATCCCTTGTCTCGGTTTAGGGCAAGAAGCGCCCGTACAGGCAAAGTTGCTATTTGATTTTGGCGAGGCGGCCGTTGGCGGAGGTGGGATATTTGCGGAACTGCTCGGCGTCGTGGCCGGGAATGACGCGATCGGGTGAGCTTCCGGCGAGTTGGATCATGCGGGTTTGATTTTCAATGTTCCCGGGCCAGAAATCTTTTGTGAATGTGGCGCTGGCCTTGTGCTCAGCGAGATTGCGGTAGAGATAGCAATTGTCGGAGGCGAGCACGAAGGGCGGATTGCCTTCGACGCGCAGATATTGCGAAGCGTAGGTGTGATGACCTCCGGTGTAGGCGCGAATGCCGGGGAAAATTTCGACGTTGTCGCCGTCCACGAAGCGCACGCGGCCCTCGGTGTTGAGCTTGACGAGTTCCTGAATGTCGGCGGGGTCAATGCCGCCGTGATGTCCGCCGGGCTGCCAGGCTTCAGCGGTGTAATAGCGGTACTCCTCTTTTTGAATCCAGATCGTTGCTTTGGGGAAAAGGTCAATACCGCCGAGATGGTCCCAGTGCGCATGGCTGATAACGATGTCGGTGATTTGATCGGGCTGGACGCCGGCGAGTTTCACAGCTTCGTCGGGGCGAATGTAGTTCGTTGAAGGAAAATACTTCTCGAACGTGTCGCGATGATAGCCGCTGTCGAAGAGAATGTTGCGCCCGCCGCCGCGAATGAGCCAGACGGCCATGGCCAGCATGATTTTTTCTTTTGGCGCGCCCATGACGAGGTTGGAGACGTTGTCGGGCGCGTCGGCATATTTGATGGCT
>DAIRCW010000182.1:0-5932 GCA_036796475.1 Candidatus Acidiferrales bacterium
TTTGGCTGAGGCTTTCCCTCAGCGCGAACGGCTCGGATTCGAGCTCCATTTTTCCTGCTTCGATCTTGGAAAAGTCGAGGATTTCGTTTAGCAGGGACAGGAGAGCGTCCGCAGAGGAATTGACCAGTTCCAAATACTCACGGACTTCAGGGTTCAGGTCGGACTCAAGCGCCAGCTGGGTCATGCCGATGATGCCGTTCATCGGAGTGCGAATTTCATGGCTCATGTTGGCGAGGAATTCGCTTTTTGCGCGATTGGCGCCCTCGGCGGCCTCTTTGGCGGCCTTCAGGGAATCCTCTGCGCGTTTGCGTTCGGTGACGTCGTTGTAGAGCAGCAGGTCGCCGACGATCTCGCCGCCTAAGCGCAGGGAAATGGAATAGAGTTCGACGGGCACGAGAGTTCCATCCTTGCGACGCCGCTGAGTGATGGCTTGAACCATGCCGCCAGCCTTGCGGCGCTTCTCGAACTCGTCGGATTCGGGCTTGAACTGCGGCGGTATGATCAAATTGTTGAGTTCCCCACCGATGACTTCTTGTTTTGCGTAGCCAAATAGTTTTTCGAAAGCGCTATTGCATATGCGCACTCGGCCTGCAGTGTCCGAGGTGACAATTCCCAAAGGGCTAGTCTCAATTAGCGCGTTCAAATAGGCCGTGCGCTCGTTGACCCGCTTTTCGAGATCAGCGCGAGCCTCGCGGAGTTCCTTATCGCGCGCCTGGATCCCATCGAGCATTTGATTGAACTGCTCATACAGGAAACCGATTTCATCGCTGCCGGCGAAGGAGGCGCGCACGGAGTAATTCTTTTCAATGGAAACGGTGAAAGCCGTGCGAGCGAGTTCGAGTATTGGATGGGAGATGCTGCGCTGCAGCTTTGAACCCAGAATGAGCGCAACGGCAAGGGAAATCAGCACGGCTACCACGCCGATAATCGCCAGTCCTCTCTCTCGCTCCTCCAAATGGACGGTGGTCGATTCCAGATAAACAGTTCCGATCACATTGCCGCTGAGTGAAACGGAGGAGAAGGAGCGAATCCTCTTGCCGGCGATTGCAATGCTATCCGCTTGGGGCCGGGGCGGAAGATAAGATTTGACCGCAGGATCCGCGTTATATGTGGCGAGGATTTTACCGTCGGTCGTGTAGAGAGCAGCGTGCACGATGCGGGAATCTGCCTCAAGAGTGTTAAGAATTTTTTCTGCGGCTTCGTTATCACCGAACGCCAGCGCAGCGGCAGAGTTGCTGCCCATCAGACGAGTGAGAGTCTTGATGGTATCCAGTTGCGAGCGACGAGCAATTTGAAAATCGTATGAACCGAAAATCGCAAAGGCGGCGAGCAAAGCCGCGCAACAGGTGAGCGCGATGATGCGCATCAGCTTTGTGCGAATGGAACCGTGATGTTCTAACCTGTTCAACTTAATTTCCGCCATTTGCCGGCCTGTCATAAATAATCATTGCGAACGAAAGCAGTGATGCACTGCTCGTAATAAGGCGCGGCGAGCTGTACACGGCTATGAGCATTAATGTGGCCAAATAAGAGTTGTCTGAGGGACGGATGTAATTGATTATGCAAGCCGTAGAAGCGGATGCGAATGATGAAATCGGGCCACCGCGGGCGGATGTGTCCCGTCGGCGAGCGCTGTTTCAAAGCGAAACGCAGAAGTACTATTCGCCGAGCGGGCGCTGATTTGGGAAAAGGCAGATGTGTTACACTGCGCGGCTCGCTGATTTCAGTGCGCGCGCATCTCCGATTAGGAGCTGTTCATGCGAACTATCTTCGTTTTTCTGCTGTTCGTGGGAATCTGTCTGCCATCCTTTGCGCAGTCTTCGAACAATTCGGGCGCGACGTACCAGTTGAAGCCAACTCCCAAAACAATTAGCTGGGGATACTACGCGGCGAGCGCTTCGCCGGTGCTCCGTGTTCATTCGGGCGATACGGTGAAAATTCAAACGCTTCTGACGTCCAGCCCGAAGGCGCTCGCGGGTGCGGGAGTGCCAGCGGATCAAATCGAGCAATCGCTGCGCGATATTTTTGACCAGGTGAAAGATCGCGGCCCTGGCGGACACATTCTGACCGGCCCCGTTTACGTAGAAGGCGCGGAGCCCGGCGACGTGCTGGAAGTGCGCATCAAGAAAATTCAACTGGCGATTCCGTACGCGTATAACGGTTTCGGTCCCGGGCGCGGATTCCTTCCTGACGAATATCCGTACGGCAAAATGAAAATCATTCCGCTCGATAAGGAGCGGATGGTCGCGCATTTTGCTGAGGGCATCGAAATTCCACTGCATCCGTTCTTTGGCAGCTTAGGCGACGCTCCGCCGCCACAGGCGGGACGAATCAGCAGCGCGCCTCCGTGGATGCACGCAGGGAATCTCGATAACAGGCTTCTGGTCGCGGGCAGCACGCTTTTTATTCCGGTGAACGCTCCGGGCGCGCTTTTCTGGGCGGGAGATGGCCATGCGGGGCAAGGCGACGGAGAAGTGGATATCACCGCGCTCGAAACTTCGCTTATCGGAACGTTTCAACTGATTGACCGCAAGGATATGCATTTGCTTTGGCCTCGCGCGGAGACGCCGGAGTCGTACATCAGCATGGGCATCAATGCGGATCTGGAAAAAGCGACGACCATGGCGGTGAAGGAAATGATTGAATTCCTCGAGCAGGAAAAACATCTTTCGCGCGATGACGCCTATATGCTGGCGAGCGTCGCGGCCGACCTTCACATCAGCGAACTGGTGGACGGGAATGAAGTGGTCAGCATGGTGCTGCCGAAGGCGATTTTCAATTCACAAACTGCGAAGTAGCGCTGCAGTGGCCTGGACGCAGTGTTAGCGTGAGAGTGCGTCGGATTCCGTTTCGGCCAGATCGAGGACGGAATCGAGTTTTGCGATCTTCAGAAGACGCAGCACGCGAGGCACGGTTCCAAAGAAAATGCAGCGGGCCCCGCTTTTTCGAACTTTCGTGCAATGGCGCACGAGCGAACCCAAACCCCAGCTATCCATGTCCGGCACGCCTGATAGATTAATCGCCAGATTGCGAACTCCGGAATCCATTAGCCCTTTGATTTTTTGACGAAATTCCAGTTCGCTGTCGCCGATCATCAGCGCACCGCGAAGATCGAGGATGGTTGTAGCTCCGGATTTTCGGATGGTGATTTGCACTCGGGCCTCGTTTATGGCTGACGTTTTTGTTCCGGCAGGAATCGCTTGTCGATTTTGGCGATGATGACGTAATTGGGATCAACCATTTCCGCCAGACGAATGCGCGCGACTTTGGAAAGCAGTTCGTAAGCGTCGAGATTGCTCAATCCGTAGGCCTGATGGATCCAGTCCACCAGTTGCGCGAAGGCGATGCGTAAGGAATCGTCGAGCGGACGCGTAATTCCGGCGGCCATGAGTTCATGATCATTCTCGAAGCGTGGCCAGGCAATTTGGCGGTGCTTAATCACCTGAACTTGCAATCGCACGCGCAGAGGCACTTCGATTGCCGTGCCGGCAATTTCGCCATCTCCCATCGCTGCATGGCCATCGCCGAAATAAAGAAGGGCGCCCGGAACGTTCACCGGCAGGTACAACGTGTTGCCGACGCTCGCTTCGGGCGCGTCCATATTGCCGCCGAAATTGCCGGGCACAACGGAGCTGCGCGATTCGCCTTCGGCGGGCGCGACGCCAATGCAGCCGAGAAAAGGGCGAATAGGAATCTTCGTGGTGAAATGTGAATCGTCCGCCTGAAATGTAGCGGTGTTTGTTTGCGGGTCGATTGGATAAAACCAGATGCGCTCGGGAAGCGGCGTGTTGATCATTGGGGTGAGATCCGTGGAATTGAGCGCGCCGAAACCTGGAGCGAGCGCGCCGATGCCCTGTTTTCCGTTGACGCTCAGCGAAAGAAAACGAATCGCGAGGGTGTCGCCGGGTTCTGCTCCGTCAATATAAAAAGGGCCGGTGAGAGGATTGTCGCCCTTGACCATGGAAAGCGTGTCGCCGGGATGCTGGATGGCGTCACCGAAGCAATCGAGCGTGTTGGCTTCGATGATGTCGCCGGAGCGGACATGAGCCACGGCGGGCATGGTGCAGTAGTTGTATTTGACGTTCTGAATCGTCGCTTCGTATTTAACGACATTCGGAATCGCCGCGTTCGTTTGCGCGAATGCCGGCCATACTGTGAGAAATGCCGCGACTGCCGCGAACACAAATAGTTTTTTGAAAAGAGGCACGGCCGCTCTCCTTTGGGTTTTTGCGCTGTGTGATTTTAGGCGAAGTATTCTGCGGGGGAAAGGATGAATTGGTACGGTATCAACCGAGGTGGAAGCGCTTCTTTAAACAATTTGGAGCATGCGGTCAATGGCGACACGCGCGCGGTCTGCGATTGCTTTGGGTACGCAAATTTGAGGCGCGAGGTTTTGGAGCGAGTGCAAGATGCGGTCCAGTGTGATGGTCTTCATGAATTCGCATACCGCCGCCGGATTCACGGGGCGAAAAGTTTTTTGCGGCGCGGATTTGCGCAGGCGATGAAGCATGCCGACCTCGGTGCCGATGGCGAATTCCTCCGCCGGGGACTCAGCGATGTGGCGCATCATGCCTTCGGTAGAAAGAAAGAATGTGCGCTCGCGAGGCAGCGTTCCATCGGCGACGCGCGCCATACAAGAGGTCACGCATCCGCATTCGGGATGGATGAGCAGCTCGATTTCCGGATATTCGCCCATCATGCGCAGAACCTGCTCCGGCCGGATGGTCTTGTGCACATGGCAGGAGCCGGGGTAGGCGATGATATTTGGACGGCCGGTTTCTTTTGCGACGGCGGCGGCGAGGAATTTATCAGGAACAAAGAGAATCGGGCGCTCGGCGGGAATCGCGCGAACCACTTTTGCGGCATTCGCAGAAGTGCAGCAATAATCGCTCTCCGCTTTGACCTCGGCGGAAGTGTTTACGTAGGCAACGACGATGGCATCGGGATAGCGCGCCTTCCACGCGCGCAATTCAGCGGCAGAGACGCTCGCGGCGAGCGAACATCCGGCGCGCAGGTCAGGCAGCAGAACGATCTTATCCGGACAAAGAATGGAAGCCGTTTCGGCCATGAAGTGCACGCCGCAGAAGACGATTACCTCAGCGGGCGTGGACCCTGCTTGCTGCGAAAGCCCTAGCGAATCGCCGACAAAATCCGCGATCTCCTGCACCTCATCTCGCTGATAATTGTGGGCGAGAATTACGGCGTTGCGCTCTTCTTTCAAGCGCGTGATGAGCTCCTGCTTCTGACGAATGTCCTCATGCGAATCGCAAACTTGCTCGATGGGTGGCAGGGTGTACCGCGATTCGAAAGGGATGAAATGCGCTAGTTCACTCACGAGACCTCACTCTGGCCTATGGAATTAATTTCGCGCTCAAATCGAGCGCCGCAGCGGAATGCGTCAGCGCTCCAACGGAAATCGCATCAACGCCGCTGGCGGCGTAACCTGCGAGCGATTGTTCATCTATCTTGCCGCTTGCTTCCAAAAGGATTTGCTCGCGGTATCCCACTTTTTGAAGTTCCTTGACGGTGAAAGCGGCCTTCGCCGCCGGAAAATTATCGAGCATCAGAATGCAGGGACATCCGGCATCCAGCATTTGCTCGCTGCAAATCAGGCCGGCTACTTCCAGCGCCTGCTCCGGAGAAGTTACTTCGATCTCGAAAAACTTCGCGCCTTTACGGCTGCGCCAGGCCCGCCGGATCAGCTGTTTGTAATCTGAATCTCCTTCATTTGATGCGAGCAACAGGTGATTCGTTTTAACGAGTATGGCGTCGCCGAGATTCAGCCGGTGCGTTCCGCCGCCGCCACAATGCACCGCTCGCTTATCGAGCAGGCCCCAGGGCGTTTTGCGCGTCCCCAGGATATGCGCAGCCGGAGAAGCTTTCTGGGCTAATTCCACGAGCTTGTGAGTGGCAGTCGCAATTCCGCTCATTC
>DAIRCW010000183.1:0-3456 GCA_036796475.1 Candidatus Acidiferrales bacterium
CTGCTTCGAAGGCAGATGCTCTATCCAGCTGAGCTACGGGCGCGTTTGCGTGATCGAAGAATTCTACTGCCTTTTGCGCTGCAGTTCGAGTGTCGCAAGGAATTATGCCAAATCGCAACTGCGTCGCGGCGTCGCGCAGGTTCATAATGCCAGAGTGGAAGCGATCCTGTTTATCGGCGTGCAAGGCTCCGGCAAGTCCTCCTTTTATCGCGAACGCTTCGCTGACACTCATGTGCGCATCAATCTGGACATGCTGCGGACGCGCCGCCGCGAGCAAATCCTCCTGGCCGCGTGCATCCAAGCCAGGCAATCGTTTGTAGTTGACAACACCAACGCGCTCGAAGGCGACCGCGCGCGCTACATCCCGCTCGCGCGCGCCGTGGGATTCCGAGTCATCGCGTATCTCTTCGAAACGAAGCTAGCCGACGCCATGCGCAGGAACAACCGGCGCTTCGGCAAACATAAAATCCCCGCTTCCGCCGTCGCCGCTACTTTTCACAAACTCCAGCCGCCGCGATGGGAAGAAGGCTTCGACGAAATTTATACAGTCACATTATCGAGTGAAAATATTTTCCGCGTGGAGCGTCGGAACTGCGAAGCACACGTCCGCGCATCAGAATAACATCAACAAAATCGATGATGCTGAGCTGTGAGACCAGTTCGCTCACCGAACGCACCGATCTTTCATCAAAATAATTCATATCGATCTGGAGGAACAATAATGAGGCTCAAAAGCAAAGTCGCCATCGTGACCGGCGCGGCCACAGGCATCGGACAAGCAATCGCCGTGGCATTCGCGCGAGAGGGAGCATCCGTAGTTGCGGATTATATCGGAAACGAATCGTCCACGTCGCAAACGATGAAAGCGATTCAGGAAGCGGGCGGTAAGGCGATTCCCGTTGCGGCGGACATTTCCTCTCCGGCAGACGTGAACCATCTGGTCAGTAGGACTGTCGAAGCTTTTGGAAGGTTGGATATTCTCGTCAACAACGCGGGCATCGAAAAGAAATTCCCCTTCACCGATTACCCTCTCAATGAATGGCAGAAAATCATCGCCGTGAATCTCACCGGCCCATTTCTTTGCGCGCAGGCCGCGGCCAAACAAATGATTCGCCAGGGCGGCGGTGGGCGCATCATCAACATCTCTTCCATTCACGAAGACCTGCCGATGCCGACGAATGCGCCCTACTGCGCCAGCAAAGGCGGGCTGCGCATGCTCATGCGCACCATCGCTGTGGAGCTCGCCCCCCATCAAATCACGGTGAATAACATCGGTCCCGGCGCCATCTACACTCCGATTGACCGCGACGTGGAAAGCGACGCGCAGCTCAACAAGCAAATCCTAGCGGAAATTCCCCTCGGCCGCTGGGGCAAACCGGAAGAAGTTGCCAATCTCGCCGTCTATCTCGCCTCCGACGAAGCCGCTTACGTCACCGGCAGCACGCATTTCATCGACGGCGGCATGCTCCGCAACGCCGGCAGCTTATAGAGTCCTGATGCGCATCCGCGGTCGCCTTTTTCATTGGCATCGACCGATTCCTATGATCGTTGTTTGTGACCGGCCTATTTCCGCTTGTGCGCCGCATGGATCGCCTTCGCCGCGTCTTCTGCGTAGAGATAGTTGATTGCGACTTCTTCCACTCTGACGTGGCACGTCCATTCCATGCCCGTACTATTACTGATTCTTGTCAACCGAGGACGTAAACTAATTGGCTCCGAGGTCTTTGAGGATTTCCAGCGCCGCGAGCCGTCCCGGAGCGCCCATGATTCCGCCGCCGGGATGCGTGGCCGACCCGCACATGTACAGATTCTTGATGGGCGTGCGATAGCGGGCCCATCCTGCGACAGGGCGCAGGAAGAAAAGCTGCTCGAGCGAAAGTTCCCCCTGAAAAATATTGCCTTCGGTCAGGCCGATTTGCTGTTCGATGTCCCACGGCGAGAGCACTTGCTTGCCAATGATGATGTTTTTTAGATTAGGCGCGTATTGGGAGATTGTCTCGATCACCGCGTTGCCGAATTCCTCGCGGCGATTTTCCCATGAGCCATTTTTCAGTTTGTATGGCGCGTACTGCACGAAGCAGGAAAGCACATGCTTGCCCGGCGGAGCGACGGAAGTATCGGTAAGGCTGGGAATGACCATATCAATGTAAGGGCGATGCGAAAATTCCCCATACTTCGCCTGGTCATACGCGCGTTCCATGTAATCGACTGACGGCGAAATGGAAATTGCTCCGCGCAGATGGTGATTCGAACCGTTTGCCTCGGTGGGATGGCACGTGAATTCCGGCAGCGCATCAAGCGCCAGATTCACTTTACCCGACGAGCCGCGATACTTGTAGCGCTTCACTTCCTCCAGAAATTCTGCGGGCAACTCGCGAGCGTCGAGAAAGTTCAGAAAAGTCAAATTGGGATCGACGCTGGAGGAAACAATCTTGGCGTGAATTTCTTCTCCGGATTCAAGCACCACGCCAGTGGCGCGTCCATTGCGCGTAAGTATCTTCGCAACCGGCGCTTCCATGCGAATTTCCGCGCCGAGTTCGCGCGCGGCATCGCCGATGGCATTCGAAATCGCTCCCGTGCCGCCGCGGCTGAATCCCCACGCGCGAAACGCGCCGTCAATTTCGCCCATGTAGTGGTGCAAGAGAACATACGCCGTGCCCGGCGAGCGCACGCCAAGAAACGTGCCGATGATTCCGGATGCCGACATCGTCGCCTTGAGCACGTCCGTCTCGAACCACTGGTCGAGAAAATCAGCCGCGGACATGGTCATCAGCTGCACGAGATTGTATTTTTCCTCGGCGGGCAGCGACTGGAAGCGACGCGCGAGAAAGCGCAGCTTGTTCAGCCCGGAGAGATTCAGCGAAGTGGGATCCGGCGGCGTCATGCCCAGCAGCGGCTTGACGAAGCGGCACATCTGCACCATTTCCTTGCCGAATTCGTCGTACGCTTCGGCGTCGCGGCGCGAGTGGCGCACGAGTTCGCGGCGCGTTTTCGCGTGATCGTTCACGCGCCAGAGATGGTCGCCGTTTGGCATGGGCGTAAACGTGCCGTCGAGCGGCAGAATTTCGAGTCCGTGGCGCGGCAGGTCCAGGTCGCGAATGATTTCCGGACGCAGCAGCGAGACCACGTACGAGCAGACGGAAAATTTGAATCCCGGAATGATTTCTTCAGTGACCGCAGCGCCGCCCAGCACGTAGCGGCGTTCGAGGACGAGGACTTTTTTACCTGCGCGCGCGAGATACGCCGCATTCGTCAGGCCGTTGTGGCCTCCGCCAATAATGATCGCGTCGTAGGATTTGGCCATGTTTGCTACGCCCGAGGACTGCTCATTCTACAAACGCTCGGAGAATGCGACAAGTACAAGTCCCGTATCATGGGAGCTGACTAATTCCGGAGCGGCTTGCCGATAGCGAACGGCGAGAACTATAATTCGCGCGCGAAATTATGAAAAGGGGC
>DAIRCW010000183.1:3466-5877 GCA_036796475.1 Candidatus Acidiferrales bacterium
GATCGCGTCGTAGGATTTGGCCATGTTTGCTACGCGTTGCGGCGCCGAAAGGAATGGTCATTTTACAGGGGGACAACTAAGACGACAAGCTCGCTGCCAGGCGTGCTGACGATTACGAAAAAGTTCCGGAGTCACTGTTGATTTCGCAGGGCAGCACGAATTAGGCTCATCTAAGAGGGCAACTATGTACTCTTTGAAATGGTTTCTGTGAGCTTTTTGGGCGGTGCAACCGCTTTTTGGATTTCAGACGTCATCGTTAATGATCTGGATCCGAATCAACAGGGATACGCGGTGACCGTTTTGTGTCCAGTTGCACTGGGGCTGTTTTATGCGCTCATGCTGCGGCTCAGGAAAGCCGATCGTTCGGGGCCGTCGACTGCAATTTTTTCGGTTTGCGGCATGTGGGTTCTGGCTATCTGGTTTGCACTTCTGGCGCAGTCGATTCGCGGCAGCGGATTCAGAGAAGCATTTACCGGCGTGGGTGACCCCAGATTCATCGGTTACCTTATCGTGTCGAGCTTTTTTCCTAGCCGAATCTTCCTCTTTCTCACAATGGAGGGCAATATTATTGCCCTGTTGATTGGAACGATCGCAATGCTTACTTGTCATTTCGCATTCGAAAGCACACGTTGGGTGCTTCCTCCCCGAGTCTTGTCTGTTTTTCGGCCAGCAAATCGATAAGGCAAAAAAGCGCTTTTGCAGCGAGTTGTTCGGTGTCCGTCCGCTTGCTGGAAACGAGAAAGGCGAACTATAATCCGCGCGGAAAATTGAGAAAGGCTCGAACAAAATGAGCGAAGGCCTGAAAACGTTAGCACTCGCGGCAGCGGTGGCGAGCTTGGGGCTTTGTGGGGCGGCGCGAGCTCAGCAGAAGCGGCCCATCACCCTCGACGATTTCGCGAAAATCGTCAGCATCTCCGGGCCGGCCATCTCTCCTGACGGCACGCGCATCGCCGCGGTGATTTCGCGCGTGAATCTTAAGGACGACCGTCACGACACGCAGCTTGTCCTGATCGACGTGAAGTCGGGCGAGCAGCACCCGCTGACCTTCGACCGCCTCAGTGTCGGAAATCCTCGCTGGTCTCCGAATGACGACCGCATCGCTTTCACCGCCGAAGCGGAAACCGGAAAAGATAAAGCCAAGAAGGCGCAGGTATTCGTGATTTCCATGTCCGGCGGCGAAGCGCGAAAAATCACTGACGCGCCACAAGGCGTCGAGCAATTCGCATGGAGTCCCGACGGCGCGAGCATCGCCTACGCTTCGCCTGACCCTCCGGATCAGAAGGCGCTCGACAAGAAAGAGGATTCGTTTGAAATCGGGGACGACGGACTCTTCACCTCTGCCGCCCCGCGTCCTCAGCATATCTGGATCGTGAAGGCCGACGGCACCGGCCATCGCCGCTTCACGTCCGGCAGTTGGAGCCTTCCCGAATCCGCGCCAAACGTTGGAGGCCCTCCGCCGCTTTCGTTCTCGCGCGACGGCCGATGGATCGTTTTTCCGCGGCGCGCCACTCCGAGCATCGGCGATGCCGACCAGAGCACCATCTGGGCTGTGGACGTCCAGAATGGCCAGCTCCGCAAACTAACCAAGCACGACAAATTCGAGAACGATCCGCTGTTTTCGCCGGATGGCAGCGAAGTTTCTTACGCATTTCGGCGTGATGGCGAGCCGAGCAATTTCACGGACGTGTACGTTGCGCCTTCTTCTGGCGGCGATGGACGCGACGTCACCGCATCTCTCGATTTGGATATTGCCGAAACGCGCTGGACGCCCGATGGCAAATCGCTCCTCGTGGAAGCTGACCAAGGCACCCGTCGCGATTTGTGGATTCAGCCTCTCGATGGCGCCGGTAAAAAACTTTCCCTCGGCGATTTGGAGCCCAGCGCATTTTCCGTCGGCCCTCACGGAGAAATCGCGTTCGTCGCGGATTCCGACGACCGCGCAGCTGAACTTTATTACCTCGCAAGCCCCGACGCGCAGCCGCGCAAATTAACCGACGTCAACGCCTGGATGAGCCAGCTCTCTCTCGGCCGCAGTGAGAATTTCGACTGGAGCGGCCCAAATAATTTCAAAGAAGACGGCGTGGTCACCTATCCCGCCGGATACGACGCTGGTAACAAGTATCCGCTGGTCTTGGACATCCATGGCGGCCCGCAGTCCGCCTCGACGCTCGGCTTCTCATTTTTCACGCAGCTTCTCGCCGCGCAGGGTTTCATCGTTTTTTCGCCGAACTATCGCGGCAGCACCAATCTCGGAAACGCGTATGCAAAGGCCATCTTCGGCGATTCGGGCGATGGCCCCGGGCGCGACGTGATGGCCGGAATTGCCGCGCTCGAAAAACACGCGTCCATTGACGCTTCGCGCATCGGCGTCTCCGGCTGGTCCTACGGCGGATACATGACCACATGGCTCA
>DAIRCW010000184.1:0-5802 GCA_036796475.1 Candidatus Acidiferrales bacterium
TGCTTTTCGATGTCGAAGCGATTGCCGTAATTGGCGAACGGGCCGCCGTGAATTTCGAGCAGGAGGGGATACTTTTTCGACGGGTCGAAATCGGGCGGCTTGATGATCCAGCCCTCGACTTTGCGTTTGTCGACGGAGGAATTGAACCAGAACTCTTCGACCGCGCCGGGCTTTTTCTGCGCCAGCAATTCGCGATTGAGCGCGGTGATGACTTTTTCGGATGAATCGCTGCCGCCGGCGACGGCAATGTCACCGGGATCGCTGCCCGTGCCGTAGGTAGTGGCGATGGCGCCGTTGCGCGCGAGAGTGAAAGAGCCTCCTTCCGTGTACGTGGAACCGCCGCTGGCGATGTCTTTCGCGACGGTTTTCATTTTTCCGCCGGGTGTGACGAAACCGAGTTTGGTGTTGCCCTGGTCGTCGTAAAGGAAATAGATGCCGCTGCCATCGGGAGCCCACTGAGGGGATTCGGTGTCGCGGTCGAGAGTGGAGAGCAATTCATGCGGATTGCCGCCGTCGCGGTCCATCACGTAAAGATGGGTGACCTGATAGCCCTGAAAATGATCGTCGTAGCCGGTGTAGGCGATCATTTTTCCGTCGGGGGAAATGGCCGGGGAATTGTTGGGGCCTTTGCGATGGGTGAGCTGCTTCATGCTGCCGTCGGCGAGCGAAAATTGGTAGACCTGCGTGCCGTTGAAGAAATATTCGTAATCGGGGGCCATGTGGCCGGATTCGAGGAGGTATTGGCCGTCGGGCGTCCAAGCGACTTGGCCGTCATGCGGGAAATTGCCAGAGGAAATTTGGCGGGGCGCGCCGCCGTCGGAGGCGACGACAAAAAGCTGAGTGAATCCTGAGGGTAGATAGCCGCGGCCATTGAAGCGGTAAATCAGGCGGTTGAAAACACGCGGCGGATCGGCCCATTTGGCGCCTTCCGGAGGCTGCGGCAGAGCGCCAATTTCGAATTTGGGGACGAGCACGAGCGAGGAGAAGGCGATTTGCTTGCCATCGGGCGACCAAACCGGATTCATCGGCGGAAATCCCAGATCGGTGATTTTGGCGGTCTGGCCAGTGTCCATCCAGCGGACGTAAATTTGCGATTTGCCGTCGCGGTCGGAGATGTAGGCAATGCGCGTGCCGTCGGGCGACCATTTTGGCGAATCGTCGGAATGAGCTCCGGTGGTCAGCGGGCGGTTCTCGGTTCCGTCGGCGTTGACGATCCAGAGGTTCGAGTCGCGCTTGTCGGACATGATGTCAGCGAAGCGGCGGACGTAAACGATTTTCGAGCCGTCGGGAGAGATTTGCGGGTCGAGGGCGTACTGGAAATGGAAAATGTCCATGGCGGAGATGCGATCGGAGGGCGAGTTTTGCGCGGTCGGCTGCGCGACAGCCGGGCAGGTGAAAATTGCGAGAGCGGCGAAAATCAGCGGGGCATTTCGAATCGTGGCACGCATTACTTTCCTCCTCGGCGATGAATGGACACGCTGCCCGGCGATGGCGCGGACGTAGCGTAATTTGCGGAACGCAGCATATTCCGGGCAAAGCTGGGCGACAAGAGTTTTTCTGAGGAGCAACGGGTCAGTTTGAATTTTGACTTCTTGTGTCACGATCAGGAAATTCAAACTGACTCACCAGGCATCGGAAGCAACACGGGTCGCGAGGGAGTGGGTGCTATACTCCGCTCATGTACGCGCAGAAATTTCGCGTGGAGGTGGTGGCGGGCGAGAAGAGGCAGGCGGCGCCGCTGGAATGGCTCGATGCGTTCTGCATGCGGAATTTTACGGGCTCGGCGGAATTTGACGACACGCTGCCGGTGGCGGAGGGAGAAATCGAGGCAAGTTTGAAGGTTGTGCCGGAGAGATTTGCGGCGGCGTTTGGTGAATGGCTGAAAAAGCGGGGAAAGGTGACGGGGGAGCAGGTGTTTAGAGTGGAAGTGCAGCGGGTGGGATCGGGCGCGACGAAGAAGAACCCAGCATCGCGGTAAATAGAGCGACAGAATCTACAAACTTGACAGACGTAAGTCAGCGGTGCTGCGCCGCGGATTGAAGTCCAGGGTCGACGAGCCGTTCTCCTTCGTCCCTTGCAGACGGCTGAAAGACATGAGCTACATTGGCGCGACGAACGAGCCGACTGCGCGAACAAAGATTACATGGTGGCAAAGCGGCGTCGAGACGCCGCACTCCATAAAAGCAAATGCAAAAGCCGCAGATCTTCGCGAAGGCGGCGAAGTTCTGCGCTACCAAAAACAAATTCGGCTCATCCTGATCAAAATAACTGACGGATAACTGACAGACGAGAGAATTCTACTCGGGGGTGAGGGGAGCTTTTGGAGCGGCGGCGATGTCTTCGGCCGCGAGGGCTGGGGCTGCGGTGGCAGCTGGAGCTGCGGTGGCGGTTGCAGCTGCGGGGAGCTGGATAGTTTGCTCGCGTTCGCTGCGGATGCCGGGGACGGGGCGCTTCAGCAGTTCGCGAATTTCCGGCAGGGCCGCTTTGGCGGCGGCAACGCCGGCGGCGACGAGTTCCGGCGTTTTCTGAAAATCGTCCCAGTGAATGTCTTTCACCACGGGCTCCAAAATAATGTCGGAGAAGCGCAGCCAGCGCGGCGGCGTTTGCTCCTGAACGATGGAGAAGGCGCGGCCGATCACTTCAATGGTGTTCTTCGGTCTTTGGGCGGGCTGGCCGGGGTCGAGATGCACGGCGATAATCACGTCGGCGCCCATGTGGCGCAGAGATTCGGTGGGGACGTGTTCGGTGAGGAAGCCGTCAACGAGCATGTGGCCTTGATGTTCCACGGGAATGAAAAGTCCGGGATAGGCGCAGGAGGCTCGCAGCGGCGGCCCGACGGGACCTTTGGTGAAGCAGACGGTGTGTCCGGTGACAATGTCTGTGGCGACGATGCCGAAGGGAATTTTCATTTCTTCGAATGTGGTCACCGCGGTGAAACGGCGCAGGAATCCTTCGAGGCGTTCGTTGGTGGCCATGCCCATGCGGGAAATGGTCCAGCGGCCAAAATCGCGGAAATGAGTGACGATGGCCTGGCGCTCGAGTTCATCGAGAGTGGTGCCGGCGGCGTAAGCGGCTCCCACGAGCGCGCCGATGCTGGTGCCGGCGAGCAGGTCGATGGGAATTTCGTTCTCCTGAAGGACGCGCAAAACGCCGAGGTGAGCGATGCCGCGCGCGAAGCCGCCTCCAAGAGCGACGCCGACGATGGGGCGTCCCGCGGGCACGCGATAGCCGAACGAGCGTATCCCTTTGACTGCCGAGCCGAGCCATCGCAGGACGTTAGGCACGCGTAACCTCTTTCTTATATAGAACATTTTAGCGCGTACAAAGTTGCGCGCCGATTCCGGTTGACCGGGGTATGTCCCTTTCTGTAACCTCCGAGTCGCCCCTAACACGCATGTCCATTCGAATTGAAAAAACATTGATTCTTGGCGCCGGAACAATGGGCGCGCGCATCGCCGCGCATCTGGCGAACGCTGGCGTGCCCTGCTCGTTGCTGGATATGGTTCCGCGCGAGCTCACGCCGGAGGAAGCCCGCAAGGGCCTGACGCGCGAATCTCCGGAATTTCGCAACCGGCTGGCGATTGCGGGAGTCGAAGCCGCGAAAAAATCGCGCCCGGCGGCGTTTTTTGTGAATGATTTTGCGCGGCTGATCCGCCCGGGGAACTTCGAAGACAATCTGGATTGGTGCAAGGACGCGGACTGGATTATTGAGGCGGTGGTCGAGGAACTGGAGATCAAGCGCAGTTTGCTGGAACGCGTGGAGAAGCAGCGGAGGCCGGGGACGATTGTCAGCACGAATACTTCGGGATTGCCGATTCATCTGGTGGCGGAAGGACGCTCGGAGGATTTTCAGGCGCACTGGGCCGGGACGCACTTTTTCAATCCGCCGCGTTACATGAAGTTGGTGGAATTGATTGCCGGGCCAAAAACGAAACGCGAAGTTCTGGCGGCGCTGGATGAATTTTGCGACCGGCGGCTGGGCAAAGGCGTGGTCGCGGCGAAGGATACGCCGAACTTCATTGCCAACCGCGTTGGAACTTTTTCGATGCTGAACGCGCTGCATTTAATGAGCGAACTGGAGATGACGGTTGAAGAAGTGGATGCGTGCACGGGGCCGGCGATTGGGCAGCCGAAGTCGGCGACGTTTCGGACCGCGGATCTGGTTGGCCTCGACGTGCTCGCGCATGTGGTTTACAACATTTACGACGGCGTGCGCGAAGATGAGTCGCGCGAGATTTACAAATTGCCTCCGCTGATTGAAGACATGATGCAGCGGGGCTGGCTCGGCGAGAAAACGGGCAGCGGATTTTACAAGCGAGTGAAGAACGCGGCCGGGGAATCGGAAATTCTGACGCTGGATGTGAAAACGATGGAGTACCGCGCACGGCAGAAGGCGAAATTCGCGTCGATCGAAGCGGGAAAAATGATTGAGGACACGCGCGAGCGGCTGCGCGCGTTTGTGAATCCGATTCTCGACGGAAAAGTAGTGGACAAAGCGGCGCGCTTTATCTGGGGCGCGCTTTCGGAGACGTGTCTGTACGCGGCGCGGCGCGTGCCAGAGATTGCCGACCGGATTGTGGAAGTGGACCGCGCGATGCGCTGGGGATTTGCGTGGGAGCTTGGGCCGTTCGAGATTTGGGACACGATTGGCGCAGAGCGGATGGCGCAGAAATTGAAGTTGCTGGGCAAAACGGTACCGCCGGTGGTGAACGCGCTGCTGGCGTCGGGGAAGAAGAGCTTCTACGAAACGGCGCGGGGGCAGACGAGCTATTTCGATGTGGCGTCGCAGGGGCACAAGCCGCTGGAGCAGCCGGCGGGAATCATCGTTCTGAAATCGCTGCGCGAGCAAGCGAAAATCGTGCAGTCGAATTCCGGCGCGAGTCTTGTTGATTTGGGCGATGGCGTGGTTTGCTGCGAATTTCACGCGAAGATGAACGCGATCGGCGCGGACATTGTGGCCATGCTGCACGCGGGAGTGAAGCGGCTGCGCACGGATTTCGACGCGATGGTGATTGCCAATCAGGCGCAGAATTTTTCCGTGGGCGCGAATCTGATGCTGCTGCTGGTGAGCGCGCAGGAACAGGAGTGGGAAGAAATTCACGACGCGGTGCGGCAATTTCAGAATGTGAATTTGGAGGTGAAGTACGCTCCGCGCCCAGCGGTGGCTGCGCCGCAGGGAATGGCGCTGGGCGGCGGATGCGAAATCAGTTTGCATGCGGCGCGGATTCACGCGGCGGCGGAAGCGTACATTGGCCTCGTGGAAACGGGCGTGGGGCTGATTCCCGCAGGCGGCGGCTCGAAAGAAATGATGATTCGCGCGAACGAGCATGCGGCGGGCGGCGAGGATTTGGATTTGTTCCACGCGATGAAGCCGGTGTTCGAAAATATCGCCATGGCGAAAGTAGGAACGAGCGCGGAAGAGTGCCGCGCGCTGGGCTATTTGCGTCCGTCGGATTTGGTTTCAATGAATCGCGACAGGCTGGTGGCGGATGCGAAGGAGACGGCGCTGGCGATGTTTCGCGCGGGATACCATCCGCCCGCGCCGGCGCAGATTCGCGTGCTGGGAGAAGAGATGCTGGCCGCGGCCAAGCTGGCGATTCATCAGATGCTGCGTGGCGGGTACATTTCGGATTATGACGCGCTGGTGGGGCGCAAGCTGGCGAACGTGCTGGCGGGCGGCGCGCTGTCCGCGTCGCAGACGGTTTCCGAGCAGTACGTCCTCGACTTGGAGCGCGAGGCGTTCGTGTCGCTCTGCGGCGAACGCAAAACGCAGGAGCGCATCGCGCATACGCTGAAGACGGG
>DAIRCW010000185.1:0-5796 GCA_036796475.1 Candidatus Acidiferrales bacterium
AATGGCCGTGGCGATGAGCGTCAGTTCGCTGGAAGAAAAACCGAGACTGGCGGCGAGAACGCGCCCTTTTTGGCGCGCGGCGACGATATCCGTGTCGCAATGAATCTGCACCGCGATCTCCTCGAGCACACGATCCCGCCCATTGGCTGTCAATCGGTCGGGTTGTGCGTGAGCGTCCACGGGATTGCATTCACCGTCCGCGAGGAGCAGCTTCCTTGTTTGCACCGTTGTCCTTCTTGCTCAGAAAAGCGATCCCTTCCTCGAGGTCGAGCGCGGTGGGCACGCCCTCGAGTTTCAAACCCAACTGCACCATAGTGAAAGCGACATCGGGCTGGATACCAACAATGACCGTTTCGGCGCCGCGCAGGCGAATCATGAAAGTGATATCGCGAAGAGTGCGCGTGGCGAACGAGTCCATGACATCGAGCGCGGTGACGTCTACGATGACGCCGCGCGAACGCAGGTGGCCGACCTGCTCGACCAGCTTATCCCGCAACTGCACCAGATCGGCGTCCGAGAGCGCAGATTGAATGGAAGCAATGAGATAGGGACCCTGCTTGAGAATGGGAACTTCCACGAATTACGTCCTCAGCTCCGTCGTTTCCGTTTGCGGAACTACTTTGTAGCCGAGCAGACGTTCCGCTTCTTCGATTCCGCCTTGGAGGTCGCCTACGGTGTTCATTTTGCCGAGGTCGACTCCGATGGTGACGAGGGTCTGGGCGATTTCGGGGGAAAGGCCGGTGATAATGACAGTGGCTCCGAGCAGACGCGTTGCTTCTACGGTCTGCACCAGGTTGTTGGCAACATTGGCGTCCATTACGGGCACGCCGGTGATGTCAATGACGACAACTTTGGCGCGATTGGTGCGGATGCCGCGCAGCAGCTGTTCCGTAAGCTGGCGGGCGCGCTGGGGATCAATCACGCCGATGATGGGCAGAATCAGCAGGCGTTCGCGGACTTGCAGTACCGGAGTGGACAGCACGCGAATGGCTTCCTGCTGCTCGCGGATGACGCGTTCGCGTTCCTGAACGAATCCGACGGCCACGGTGTTGGCAATGCGGTTGGCGGCGGGCTCGTAGGCGTCGAGGATGCGGTTCAGAAGAGCGAAGTCATTTTGGTATTTGGCGAAAAGAGAACGCGCCAGCACGTCGCGAAGCAGCAGCACGATTCCCACGACTTCGTGAGTTTCAACGCCTCGCGGAATGATGCGTTCAGAAAGATTGCGAGCGTAAGCTTGCAGCGCTTCGAACGTTCCGGTCTCAAGCGCCTCGACGTAGTTGTCGTACACCGAAGTCGCTTCCGCGAAGATTTCTTCCTTGGTCATGGCGGTGAGCAATTTTGCCTCGGTGATGCGGCGCGCCCATTCTTCGCGAAGTTGGGTGCGGCTTTGGCGCAAGTGAGCGACCAGTTGGCGGAGCAGCTCGGCCGTCGGTTGAGACATTTGATGCACAGTGCCGAAAGTCGTGCGGGCTTCGCGAAGTTCGTGTTCCATCGGGTGTTCCCTCCGCTTCTGGCCAGAGGCGATCTGCAAATGCCGTTCGGGCGAACCTCTGACAGCTGTAAGAAGTTGAGATTGTGACAAATAGGGAAAAACAAGGGAATACGGGTAAGCACTCGGGTCGTGTAGAGTACTTACCCTACAGATTTAACATTAGAAATGCCCCCTGTTGAGTGGGCTGTGCAGACGAGCGAAGTACGGCAGTTACCGCGAGAGATCAGGATTTTTTCTTGTGCGGGACTTTCGCGCCTTTTTCCCGCGCTTCGGAAAGCCCAATCGCGATAGCTTGCTTGCGGCTTTTTACTTTTCCGCCTCTGCCGCGTTTGCCGGATTTTAGCGTGCCATGTTTTCGCTTGTGCATGGCTCGCTTGACGCTTTTTTGTGCTCCTTTTCCGTATCGTGCCATTCCGTTTCTCCTTTCACAGCAAATCGAGGGTTGAGCGATTTTCGCGACGCACCTGTCGCATGGTGCAGTCCTTTGGCGATTTTTCGGTGCGCCAGCGCAGAAATTTTGTTCCGTGGCGGAAGCGTCCGCCGGTGAAGTGATCGAATTGGACTTCGCAAACCAGTTTGGGAGCAAGCGGCTGCCATTCAAGAGAATGCTTTGTGCTCCAGCGGCTCGGCCCACCGGGAGCTTTTCCGGTGAATCCAGGGGGCTTGATGAGCTTTTCGAGTTTCTTGGTCAGGGCAGAGCGTTCTTCCGAATGAATAGACGAAGTGAAGCCGACATGGTCGAGTAGTCCTTCATTATTATAAAGACCCAAAAGTAGTGAACCGACGAGCGGCTTTTTTTCGAGGTAGCGAAATCCACCGACGACGCAATCGGCGGTGCGCTGCGTCTTGATTTTTTGCATTCCGGTGCGCTCGCCGGATTGGTAAGGAAGATCGTCGCGTTTCGCCACAATTCCGTCGAGACCCGTGCCCATGTGGAACCATTTGCGTGCGAGAGAAATTTCGCGCGTCATTGGCGAGAGCTGAATGGAAGAGTCTTCACGAATGAATTTCCCGGCGAATTCTTCAAGGGCGTTGCGCCGTTCGCGCAGAGAAAGACTGACCAGCTTCTTGCCGCGGTCGTCCACGAGCAGATCGAACACGATGAACGTGGCCGGAGTCGCCAGGCTCAATTTTCGGATACGGCTTTCGGCGGGATGAATGCGCATCAGCAGAGCGTCGAAGGAGAGGGTCCCGTTCACGGGAATCACGATTTCGCCATCGAGGACAAACTGATTTGCTTTTAATGAGGCAAGCCCGGCGACCAGCTCCGGAAAATAGCGCGTGAGGGGCTTGCCGGATTTGGATTCGAGGTACACATTCTTGCCGTCGCGGAAAGCGATGCAACGGAAGCCGTCCCATTTGGGTTCGTAATGCCATTCGTGGCCTTCGGGAAGCTTTGGAGCAGGCAGCGCTTCCATGGGAGCGTAGTCGCGCGGGAGTGGGAGAGTCATAGGAAATTTTCCAGGCGCGTGCGGCCCGTTTGCCGAAGGAGAGGCTTCGAGAGATCGCCAATTTTTTTGAGGCGCTGCGGAACGGTTTTCATGGTGAAGTCTTCCATGCGCACGCCGCGTTCGACTTCTTGCCATGTGACTGGCGCGGACACAGTGGCAGCGGGCTTTGGCCGAACGGAGTAGACGGATGCGAGCGTTCTGCCCCAGGCGTTTTGGTTGTAGTCGACGAGAACGTGACCGGCGGGGCGCTTTGCTACACGGTATTCGGAGGTGATGAGTTTGGGATGGCGGCTCGCCAGTTCTATGGAGAACGCTTTGGCAAAGGACCACACCTGCTTCTGCAGAGGGCCGCGCACAATGGGGATGTAAACGTGGATACCGCGGGAGCCGGTAGTCTTAGCGTAACTTTTGATTTTCAGAGCGGCGAGAGCATCGCGCACGAGCAAGGCCGTTTGGAGCACGCGCTCGAAATTCGCGCCGGGAACAGGATCGAGATCGAAGTGGAGAAAATCGGGGCGATGGACGTCGTCGCAGCGAGCGTACCACGGATTCAAATCAATACAGCCGAGGTTCACCACCCAAAGAAGAGCTGCGAGATGTTCGATCACGGGGAAATCGATGATGTTTCCGGAGCGGTGTTCGATGGAGCACAGAGGAATGTAAGCCGGATGGGGCGAAGGAACGCGCTTCATGAAGAAAAAGTCGCCTGAGATGCCGTTGGGATAACGCTTCATGACCATGGCGCGGTCGTGCAGATGCGGCAGAAGCCAAGGAGAGACGTCGAGATAGTATTGCAGCAAGTCTCGCTTGGTCAGATGCAGTTCCGGCCAGAAAACTTTTTGCAGATTTGTGAGGTGGACCACGCCGCCCGGGACGCGAAGGTCCGTTTCAGTCGCGCCGAGCGGGATTTCGAATCCCACCCACGTCGTTTGCCGACTTCCTGCGCGCAGGCGCTGCAAACGCGCACGCGTGCGCCCGGATTTGGATCGCACTGCCATCCGCCGCTCTCTTTTTAGACAGCGGAACACCAGCGGCGGTGACGCTCAGCAAAGAAATACGCACGCGGGAAAATATGTATGCAGCGCGTGTGCGGCGCCGATTTGGCGCGCAGCTCGGTTCGTTCTAATATGAATCGCGATATCGAGGTGTAGCAGAGGTCGCACGGTGACTGGAATCGATCATCGCAATGGCAAATCGCGGGTTTTCCTGCTTTCGCCGGCGAATTTGTCCGGCAAACGCGGGAAATTAATGTGGGGCGGGATTTCGTGTTGCGAACTGGCGCTGAAATTGCGCGATGGAGGAGCGCCGCTTGGGGAAGTATTCAGTTTTGTCAGCGGACTGTATTTTCGCGGCAAGCTGGCCTATGCACACGCGTTTGCGCTTCCACCAAGAAATGTGAGCGGGGTCATGGTCATTACGTCATCGCGGGGCTTGATGGCGCCGGACACAAACGTCGGCATGGAAGAACTGCAGGCCATGGCGGCCAGTTCAATTGATGAGGGCGAAGCGAGCTACCGCGAGCCCCTGGAGCGGGATGCAAGGAGGCTCGCCGCGAAAATCGGGCGCAGCGAAGTAGTTCTGCTCGGCAGCGTTGCCACGCAAAAGTACGTTGAGCCGCTGCTCGGAATTTTTGGCGCGAAGCTGATGTTTCCCTCGGAATTTGCCGGGCGAGGGGACATGAGCCGTGGCGGCTTGATGCTACGGGCAGTGAGAAATGGCACGCCGCTGACGTATGTCCCGGTGGCAAATTCGATGCGCCATGGCCCGCGTCCGCCGAAGCTTCCCCAGCTCTCAAACCTGCCTGGTGGCCGCGAAGCCGCTCGCTCGAAAACTGCTGTGGTTTGAGACGAGCTCGTTGCGAAAGAATCGCGACGAAATTCGTCCACGCCGGACCTGCGTACAGGGAGGATTGGGCGTAGCTGTCCTTCTTGCCAGTAGTTTTGCGCTTTTGCGAATGGATACACTAGGCGGATTGCAGCCGCGCGTCGAATTTTGCTTCGCAAGGTGCGCACCGGATGGGATCGCAACTCGAGCGAGTCGGGCGAAACGAGTGGTGGCTTTGGTTTTGGGCGCTCGTGGCCACGGTGCTTTCGACCGCCGGGCTTTTCCTTTCGTTTTTTCATTCCCTTTTCCTGCACAAAGAGCATTTCTACGAGATTTCGTCGGACCAAGCGCGCTGGGGAATCCTGAGCCTATTGCTACTCTTTAATGGCTGGCTGCTTTATCGGCAGTGGCTTTTTCGGCGCGTGCAAAAAGAAGCGGATGCACCAAGCGCAGAGGCAGAAACGTCCGCGGAGACTAATAAAAATCCCGCTGAAATGGATGGGCTAACGGGACTGTACACGCGCGCGTCCGCCGAGCAGCGCCTGGGAAAGGAAGTGGCCCGCGCGCGGCGCTGGAATCTTCCCTTGAGCCTCGTTGCGCTGCATCTCGATGATGTTGCGCAAGTCCACGAGCGTTTTGGCAAAGATTCCGGCGAAAGGCTCGTCGTGGAGTTTGCAAATCGCCTGCGCAAAGCCAGCCGCGGTTCCGATTTTTGCGTGCGCCTGGGCAAGGATGATTTTTTGATCGTGCTGCCCGAATGCAGTCTCGCCGGGGCCAAGAGGGTTTCCGATCGAGTGGGGGCGGTGAATATCAAGTCCGCCGGCGAGGAAATGGGTGTCAGCTATTCCGTGGGATGGATTGACTACAAACCTGGCGAAGTTCCATCGGATCTGTTTAAGCGCGCCGGGGAGGTTCTTCGGCTGTATAGGGATGCCAGCAACGACACGTCGTTTGAAACCGCCGACGCGGTGAAATCACGATTGAAACAGCCTCGAGTCGCCGCGCAGAGGTAAACGCAACGACGCACAT
>DAIRCW010000186.1:0-5760 GCA_036796475.1 Candidatus Acidiferrales bacterium
AAATTGCGGATGAAGAAAGTGGCCATCGGACGTAGCAATCATTTTAGCGTGGCTTGCACTTAAAACCCATCGAAGAGCCGGACAAAATGCATTCCTGGCAGATGTTGGTTGCATCTTTCACGGAACGGCAACGAATCACAGGTCAGGATCGTAATTGAGGTTGGGAGCGAGCCAGCGCTCGACTTCGCGAAGGTCCATTCCTTTGCGGCGGTGATAGTCGTCAACCTGATCGCGGCTGATTTTGCCAACGGCGAAATAGCGCGACTGCGGATGCGAGAAATAGAGGCCGCAAACAGAAGCGGCCGGATACATGGCGAAATTCTCGGTGAGGCGGATGCAGGCGTTCTTTTCGGCATCGAGCAAATCGAAGAGCTGGCGCTTTTCGGTGTGGTCCGGGGACGCAGGGTAGCCGGGTGCGGGGCGGATGCCGCGATACTTTTCGCGAATGAGGTCGTCGTGAGCGAGATTTTCGTCGCGGCCGAAGCCCCAGGCATCGCGGGCGCGCTTGTGAGCAAGTTCGGCGAGGGCTTCGGCGAGGCGGTCGGCAAGGGCTTTGGACATGAGGGCGCTGTAATCGTCGTGAGCTTTTTCGAAGTTCGCGACGAGAGATTCGATTTGCAGGCCAGCGGTTACGGCGAAGGCGCCAAGATAGTCGGGAACGCCAGTGTCTTTTGGCGCGATGAAATCGGCGAGCGCGTAATCGGACTCGCCGGCGGGCTTGGAGATTTGCTGGCGCAGAGTATGGAAAACGGTGGCGATGCCGGAGCGAGATTCGTCGGAATAAATTTCGATGTCCTCGAGAACACTGTTGGCGGGGAAGAAGCCAAACGCGGCGCGAGCGACGAGGAGTTTTTCGTTTACGATGCGGGAGAGCAACTGCTGCGCATCGTGGAAAAGTTCTTTGGCTTTCGGGCCGACATTGGGCTCATCGAGAATACGCGGATAGATGCCGCGCAGCTCCCAAGCGTGGAAGAACGGAGTCCAGTCAATGTACGGGACAATTTCCGCAAGAGGAACGGCGCAGGCACGCACGCCGAGGAAGGAAGGCTTCGGAGGGGAATAGGATTTCCAGTCAAAGATGGGTTTGCGGGCGCGAGCTTCGGCGAAAGAGAGGAGCGACTGCGTTTGCGGGCCGCGATGTTTTTCGCGCGTGCGCTCCTGCTCGGCGCGATTTTCGTCAACGAAGCGCGCTTTCAGGCCATCGCTGAGCAAGCTGCCGACTACGCCAACGGCGCGTGAGGCGTCCTGCACATGAATGACGGGCTGGCGATACATCGGCGCGATCTTCACGGCGGTGTGGACGCGGCTGGTGGTGGCGCCGCCGATGAGCAGCGGGACTTCAAAATTTTCGCGCTGCATTTCCTTGGCGACGTGGGCCATTTCTTCGAGCGACGGAGTGATCAGGCCGCTCAAGCCGATCATGTCAGCGTGGCGTTCGCGGGCTGTGGAAAGAATTTTGTCAGTGGGAACCATCACGCCAAGATCGATCACTTCATAATTGTTGCAGCCGAGGACGACGCCGACGATATTTTTGCCAATGTCGTGGACATCGCCTTTTACCGTGGCCAAGAGAATTCGGCCCTTGGTCTGTCCCCCGCCATTGGCGCGTTTTTCGTCTTCCATGAAAGGCTGAAGATAGGCGACTGCTTTTTTCATGACGCGCGCGCTTTTGACCACTTGCGGCAGAAACATGCGTCCTGAGCCAAAGAGATCGCCGACGACATTCATGGCATCCATGAGCGGACCTTCGATGACGGCGATGGGTTTGCGATATTTTTTGCGGGCTTCTTCGGTGTCGGCCTCGATGTAGTCCACAATGCCTTGCAGTAACGCGTGTTTGAGACGCTCTTCGACAGTGGCGCGGCGCCAGGCGCTTTCTTCGGCGGGGGCTCTGCCTTTTCGTTTTACCGAATCGGCGAAAGCGAGAAGGCGCTCGGTAGCGTCGGCGCGGCGATTCAAGAGAACGTCTTCGACGAGCTCGAGCAGATCCTTGGGAATTTCTTCGTAAATGGCGAGCTGGCCGGCGTTGACGATACCCATGTCCATGCCGGCGCGAATGGCATGATAGAGGAACGCGGAGTGCATGGCTTCGCGGACAACGTTGTTGCCGCGGAAAGAAAAGGAAATGTTGCTGACGCCTCCGGAGATTTTCACGCGCGGGAATTTGGTTTTGATCTGGCGCGTGGCTTCGATGAAATTTACGGCGTAGTTGTTGTGCTCCTCCATGCCGGTGGCGACGGTGAGGATGTTGGGATCGAAAATGATGTCCTCGGCAGGGACGCCAACTTCCTCGGTGAGGATTTTGTAGGAGCGGGAGCAGATTTCGACTTTGCGCTCAACGGTGTCAGCCTGGCCTTTTTCGTCGAAGGCCATCACGACGATCCCAGCGCCGTAGCGGCGAATGAGGCGGGCGCGATCTTTGAAGATTGCTTGGCCTTCTTTGAGGCTGATGGAATTGACGATGCCTTTGCCTTGAATGCATTTCAGGCCGGCTTCGATGACGCTCCACTTCGAGCTGTCGAGCATGATGGGCACGCGCGCGACATCGGGCTCGGAGGCGATATGATGCAGAAAAGTGGTCATGGCCTGCTCGGAATCGAGCATGGCTTCGTCCATGTTGATGTCGATCATTTGCGCGCCGCCTTCGACCTGCTGGCGGGCGATGGCCACGGCATTTTCGAATTTGCCGTCGAGAATCAATTTGGAGAATTTCGGCGAGCCAGTGACGTTGGTGCGCTCGCCGATGTTGACGAAATTCGTGTCGGGACGAATCACCAGGGGTTCGAGGCCGCTGAAGCGGGTGTAGGGATCGGGCCTGGAAAGGACGTGAGGCTTGAGTCCTTTGACCGCAGCGGCAATGGCGCGAATGTGCGCGGGCGTTGAGCCGCAGCAGCCGCCGACGATATTGAGCCAGCCGCTCGAGGCGAATTCGCGCAGATCGGCGGACATTTTTTCGGGCGTTTCGTCGAATCCACCAAACGCGTTGGGCAAACCCGCGTTCGGATAGCAACTGATGTAAACGGGGGCAATTTTTGAAAGCTCTTCGATGTAGGGGCGCATCTGCTTGGCGCCGAGAGCGCAGTTGATGCCGACGCTCAGAAGGTCTATGTGTGAAATGGAGGTCCAGAATGCCGAGACGGTCTGGCCGGAGAGAGTGCGTCCGCTGCGGTCGGTGATGGTGACGGAAACCATGATAGGCAGGCGCTTTCCTAACTTATCGAAGCATTCTTCGATAGCGAAGAGAGCGGCTTTGGCGTTGAGAGTGTCGAAAATCGTTTCGACGAGCAGGGTGTCCACGCCGCCGTCCATCAGACCGCGAATTTGCTCGGAATAAGCGGCGCGTAACTGATCAAAGGTGACGCCCCGAGCGGCGGGGCTGCTGACGTCCTGCGACATGGAAGCGGTGCGGCTGGTCGGGCCGATGGCACCCGCGACGAAGCGAGGGCCGGCATTCGGATTTTCGTGAAGAAATTCTTCGATGGCGCGGCGAGCAATGTGCGCCGCGGTTTTGTTCAGGTCGTAGATGCGATCCTGGAGACCATACTCGGCCATGGAAGTGGCGCTGGCGTTGAAGGTGTTGGTCTCGATGATGTCAGCGCCGGCTTCGAGATACTCTCGGTGTATAGAGGCGACGATTTCCGGTTGGGTGAGATTCAAAACGTCATTGCAAAGGCGCAAGTCGCGGGGATGGCGGGCAAATTCGGTGCCGCGGTAGCCGGATTCGGCGAGATTGCGCGCCTGAATCATCGTCCCCATAGCGCCATCGAGAATGACGATGCGGGAATCGAGAAGCGCTTTCAGTTCAGCGGCGCGATGGGAAGCAGTATGCAAACCAGCGTGACTCCTGCGAATGAAATAAGGCCGTGCTTACTGATAAAAGAATAGCACGGGGTCAAGCGACGGGCATTTGGCGTGCATTGAATGGCGATAAACGAGCAGTGAAGTGGGAGCAGGAGGATTTAACGGCAAGCGGGAGCAGTGCCGTTTGCGTCGGCGCGAACGACATTGAAGCTGAGCGCAGAGCCAAGCAGGTGGCCGGAGGGGTCGAATAGGCGGATGCGCACGATGTGATGGCATTGCTCACGGCCTTCTCCGGCGAGGTAAATGGTGGCGGTAAGGCTGCCTTCGGGCGCACCGGGACGCATTTTGCCAGTCTGCGTGTACCAGCGATTGGTGAAGACGTCGGCGATGACGTAGTCTCCGGGCGAGATGCCGGTCACATTCGCCTGGAGTGCGGTTGCAGTTCTATCGGTTTGCACGAGAGCGTTTGATAGAGGAGCGTTGATGTGAATTTGTGGACTGCTAGAGGAGGGCACGGAGGCTGGAGGATTTTGCCGCGCATAAATTCGAATCTGCTGGCCGAGGTTGGGCTCGGGCATGGCCAGTTTTAGGGCGTAGTGCGGTGAGAGCGAAGGGTCAATTGCGGCGGCCATGCGGCGCGCGTCGTCACCGATGCCGCCATCAAGGACAATGTAATCGAAGAGGCCGTTCGCGGCCGCTTCGGCATAGGCGGGCGCGCCGGTCTTGGAATCGTAGCGGAAATAGAACGGGTCGGTGATTTGCCATTGAGGCAGCGGCGGCGAAAAAATGTAGCGGAGGACGGTGTCGTCGATGAGCACGCGGTCGGAATTGACGAGCTGACCCTGAAAGTAGGAAGCGATGGGTTCGGTGTTGGGCCAAAAGATGAAGCGGTCAATGTGCCAGAAGTTGCCCAGGAAGCCGAGCCCGACGGCAAGGCAGCAAACGGCCGCGGGCGCAGTGAATTTGTACGGTCGCGAGCCGAGGCGCTGAAGGATGAAGAGCAAGCCTTGCATCGCAAGCGGTACGAGAAACACGAAGGCATAGTTGACATGCTTCCAGTAATCGTAGTCGGCGCGGGAGAAGAGTTGGAAAAGGGGCATGATCAGCGCGCCGCACCACAAGAGAGCGAGAGTACACAGCCCCGCTTTGCGGAATGAGAAAAACGCCAGGAGCGCAAGGCCGAAAAGAATCCAAAAATCGAGGCGGCCGCTGAAGTAAATATGCAGAGCATCCGACGCAGGGGCTTTGAGCGAGCCGTACGCGCGCCCGTAGCGCACGAGCGCGAGGAGCGAATGGTAGTAGTAGCCGGCGTAAAAGGCGCAGAGCGCGGCGAGGGGCAGGAAAAATCCGAGAATGGCGCGGCGGCTCTTGCGAAAGATCAAGACTGCGAGAAATGGGAAGTAGAGGGCGATGAGGTATTTGCAGAGAAAAGCGGCAAAGAGCGAGAGCGCGGCGCAAAGCCAGGCGGGCCAAGTATCTTTTTGCCAGGCACGAACGAAGAGCCACAGGCCGAGCACGAAGAAGAAGAGGGAGCCAATGTCACGCGTGGCGATTCGCGAGACCAGAATTGCAGGGCCGAGAAACGCAAAGACGAGGGCGGAGGCAAGTCCTACCGCTGGAGAAAAAATCCGCCGCGCAAATCCATAGAGCGCCCAGACAATGCCTGCGCCCATAGCAGCGGCGAGTTCGCGGACACCGACCAGTCCGTGAATGCGGTCCGCCCACGCCGCGAGCATCGGCCAGAGATACCAGCCGAAGCTGTAGTCCAGCGGATGATCAATCGGTGGCTGAAAGTGGTGCGAGAGGAACATCCTGCCGTACAAGATGTAAATGGATTCGTCCATGTAGGGGCTGGAGTAGTGCGGATCGCGGGCACGCAGATACCACGCAATCGCGACGATGGCGGCAAGAGCGGAAAATAGCGGCCATTGCCATTTGCGCATTGAATCCCAAACGGAC
>DAIRCW010000187.1:0-5726 GCA_036796475.1 Candidatus Acidiferrales bacterium
CGACGCCGCCCCGCTGTCCTAGGCGTCGTCGCCGGCGGCGAATCCGGCTGCGGTGTCGAGGGAAGGGAGCGGCGTGACCGGAGCGGCCGCTGGCGCTGGCTCCGCCGCGGCTGGCGCATTTGACGGCTTGACCGCCGAACCAACCTTGAGCGTGTCGATCTCCTTCTGCTGCTCGTTGAGGGCTTTACGCTGCGCGGCAAGTTCATCCGCTTGTTGCTGTATCAATTCCTGTAACTGCTGCAATTCCGTTTTCGCCGGGGGTTTAGCAGTATTGTTCGGCTGTGCATTCGCGGACTTGTCTGCGGACTTAGCCGCCGGTGAATCTTTCGCTTTATCCGCTGGAACTGCGCCTTTATCGCCATCTGCTCTGGCCATCACAGGAATCGCCAGGAAAAGCAGCGTTGCTAGCAAAGCCGCACTAAATCTTCGCATTCACTTCCTCCTTGTAATTTCCTTTCGCACTCGGCACATGAATTCGCGACTTGCCGAATTAGCTTGCTCCGCCTTGGAAACTGTGTGCCTCACGGCTTGTCGAAATTTGTGGCTGGCGCCGGAGAGACCCAGCCGCGTTTCGGCGTGATGCAGCAGACCTTCGCGCGGGGTGATGCGTTGAGGTGCGGCTCAAGATCTGCTTCATGGGTCGAGCGCACTTTTGCAGAAGAGTTTGAAAGGAATATGAGAGGCTTATGAATATTCTGTTACAAATGGTCGGAGCGGTTGCGTAAACTGCAGACTACAAGCGGGTTGCAATATTTACAGTTGCCTTCAGGCAGCAAGCGGAACTGAGAAATGGAATTTTGAGCCTTCACCGACAGCGCTCTCGACCCATATACGGCCTCCGTGGCTTTCGACCACGTGTTTGGCAATGGCAAGGCCCAGCCCAGTTCCGCCCGCTTCACGCGAGCGCGCGTCGTCCACGCGATAAAAACGCTCGAAAATCCGAGACTGCTCCGCCTGAGGAATGCCGATGCCAGAGTCGGAAACGGTGACAACGGCGAAATTCCCATTCGACTTCACGTTGACGGAGATTTTCCCGCCTGAGGGCGTGTATTGAATGGCGTTGTCCAGCAAGTTACGCAGGACTTCACGGAGAAGACCGGCATCGCCGCGAACCCGCGCGGCGTCTGCAGAAGAAGGTTCGACGGCAAACCGAATGCCTTTTCTCGCGGCCGCAGCTTGCGCGGAGCCTTCTTCCAAGCTGATTATTTCACTGAGATCCACGGGCCCGAGGTCCAGTGGCAGCTTGCCGGCCTCGATGCGCGAGAGCTTCATCAAATCATCGGTGAGGCGCGAGAGCCGCGTTGAGTGATCGCGAATGATTTCCACGAAGCGACGGCTGTTTTTCTCGTCCTGAAGGGCGCCTGCAAGCAATGTCTCTGCAAAGCCTTTTATCGCCGTGAGCGGAGTGCGCAGTTCGTGGGAAACATTAGCGACGAAGTCCTTGCGCACCTGTTCGAGACGGCGCAAATCGGTGATTTCGTGCATCACCACAAGCGCGCCGAAACGGCTGTTGCGCTGCGCCGCTGTGGAAATGGGCTTCTCGTGCTGCATGCGAAAGGGCACAACCGACACCGAAAAAGTTCGCGGGCGGGTGAGTTCCCCGGCCGAAATTTCGCCGTGCAACGCCTCGTCGCCTTTGAGCGCCGCGCGTATCAATTCGATCTCATCAGTCAGGCGAATCACCTCGAGCACAGATCTGCCCTGAGCAGCGGCGGGAGACGTGTTCCAGGCTTTTGCGAACGCTTCATTACAAAATACAATGCGCTCGTCGCTATCGACGACGGCGATGCCCTCAACCATGGTGTGCATGATGGCCGCCGAGCAGTTGTGCTCGTCCTCAAGCGATACAATCGCCGCCTCCAAGCGGGCCATCTTTTGCTCAACGACGCGGACGGACATTTCTGCGCTAGACGCTGTTCGAGCAGCGGGCGCGGCTTCGGTGCTTTTTTCGTTGATAGCAATGCGATTTAGCGCGCGCTTTATTCGTCTCAGGCGCGCAGCGGATCGCCACAAAAGGACGAGCGCGAAAAACAGCGCGGCAAGCAGGATGGCAGTGGCGATGTGCAAAGCAGTGTCCAGCGACGACAAATTCACGGACAGAATAGCAGGCACAGAGTCAACTCGCGCGCGTTTCAAACAAATAGCCAGCGCCACGAATCGTTTTCAGATATTCGGGCCGCTCGGGGTTGGCTTCTACCTTTTCGCGCAGACGACGAACATACACGTCCACGCTCCGCGGTGTAACAAAACGATCGCTGCCCCAGACAGCATCAAGCAACTGATCCCGGGTAAATACGCGATTAGGACGCGAGGCAAGAAAATACAATAACCGAAATTCGAGGGTGCTGAGTGCGAGTGTTTTGCCTTGCCGCTGCGCGCGATAAGACACCGGATCGACACTAAGGGTGCCGATTTCCAGCACCTTCATCTCTTTGCCCGGCGGCTGCACGCGCCGCAACAATGCTTTGACCCGGGCAATCAGCTCACGGGGACTGAATGGCTTCGTGACGTAGTCGTCCGCGCCCAGTTCCAGCCCGACCACACGATCCGCTTCGTCGCTGCGGGCTGTGAGCATCAGAATAGGCAACCGGTTGAGCCGCTCATCGCGCCGAATCTCCTTGCAAATCTCGAGGCCGGAGAGCTTGGGCAGCATTAAATCGAGAATCAGCAAATCCGGGGCGGACTTGCGGATTTGGGCGAGCCCCGCCACTCCATCTGCGCAGGCGCTGGTCAGGTATCCCTCACTTTCGAGGTTATAGCGCACCAATTCAACGATGTCCTTGTCATCTTCGATGATCAGGATTCGCGGTAGGGCGCTCACGTTGGTTTCAGAGCATATCCAAAGGCCACGCGCGCAGCAAGCTGCGGGAAGCTCGATGAATGAATTTTCACAGCGTTAAAGAAGTCTCACGGGAACCGGCGAAAAGAAGGCTTCCCCTGGGACGATTGTCGGCAGCAAGAAGTCACAGATACAGTTTATTTTGTATGGCGCTTAGGTTCCTGCCCTCCGATACTGAGGTGTAGTTGAAACTTCAGAATTCCGAACAGCCCCTCCGGATTCGTCCTAAGCCCCAGCGCCAACATCTGGATTCATCTCAAACGGGGATGAAGCCCGTCAGAATTTCTTCAGGAGAGCGCCACATGACCGCAGCCGACGTGATGATCGAAACCCTTATTGATTGGGGAGTCGAAGTAATTTTTGGCCTGCCGGGCGACGGCATCAACGGAATTTTTGAATCACTCCGCACGCATGCGGACAAAATCAAGTTTGTTCAGGTGCGCCATGAGGAATCTGCCGCATTCATGGCCACGGGATACGCCAAGTTCACGGGGAAGCTGGGGGTGTGCCTTGCCACTTCAGGTCCCGGCGGGATTCACCTGCTCAATGGTCTTTACGACGCGAAGCTGGATGGCCAGCCCGTATTGGCGATAACCGGAATGGCTTTCCACGATCTGATTGGCACCAGCGGACAGCAAGACGTGGAGATGGACAAGCTATACATGGATGTGGCCGTCTACAACGAGCGGGTAATGGGTCCGACCCATGTGCAGACGATTACAGAAATTGCCTGCCGCACTGCCGAAACGTATCGTGGCGTCGCGCATATCTCCTTCCCCAAAGACCTTCAGGAGATGCCCTATGATCCTTCGCAGCAAAAATCCAGGCGCAATCAGCCGAATCACGTCTCTATGGTCCACTCGCACTCAATGTCTGTACCTCCCGAATCGCAGCTCTACCAGGCCGCGGAACTACTTAACTCCGCGAAGAAAATTTGCATTCTCGCTGGACGCGGCGCGCTACACGCAACAAATGAACTGGAGAAAGCGGCCGAGCTTCTTGGCGCGCCGATTGTAAAAGCGCTGCTCGGCAAAGCGGCAGTCCCAGACGATAGTCCTTACACGACCGGAAGTATTGGCCTGCTCGGCACGAAGCCATCGGAAGAGGCCATTCGCAATTGCGACCTGCTCTTTATGATTGGAACAGCCTTTCCCTACATGGAATTTCTGCCGAGCCCTGGCGAAGCTAAATCCGTGCAAATCGAACTGAATCCCGCGCGCATTTCGTTGCGCTACCCCGCGGATGTGGGACTCGTGGGAGACAGTAAGGAAACGCTGAAGCTGCTGATCCCTCGGCTGAAGCACAAAAAAGACCGCAGCTTCCTGAAAAAAGCGCAGGAAGGAATGAAGGATTGGTGGGAGTACATGGAACGCCTCGGAACCGTGGACTCAGCGCCAATGAAACCACAAGTGTTGGCGTGGGAGTTGGGCAAGCGGCTGCGTCAGGACGCGATTGTCAGTTGCGACAGCGGCACTGCGGCAACATGGTTTGCGCGGCAAATGCCTGCCCGTCGCGGGCAAATGTATTCGCTGTCCGGAAATCTGGCGACCATGGCCGTGGGCCTGCCGTATGCGCTGGCGGCACAGTACGCCTATCCCAACCGGCAGGTAATCGCGTTCGTCGGCGACGGGGCTTTCACCATGCTGGGCTTTGAAATGCTCACCGCGGTGAAATACAAGCTGCCTGTCAAAGTGGTTGTGCTGAAAAACAACTACCTCGGGCAAATCAAATGGGAGCAGATGGTGATGCTCGGGAATCCGGAATACGGAGTGAAGTTGCAGCCGATGGATTTCGTAAAGTTCGCGGAAGCGTGCGGCGCGTACGGCATGAGCGTGGAAAAGGCGAGTGAAGTGCCGCATGCGCTGGATCACTTTCTGAACTTGCCGCAGCCTGCTGTTCTCGAAGCTGTAGTTGATCCGCTTACGGCTCCGCTGCCGCCTGAGGTTAAGCCCAAGCAAGCGTTCCATTTCGTCGAGTCGCTCGTCCGCGGCGAACCGAAAGCAAGAAAGATTATGAAGGAAGCCCTGCTCGACCGCGCCCGCGAAATTGTTTAGACGCGGCAACTGAAAAGCTCCAAGCGCACCTGTATCAGGTGTGAGAATGAGGAGAGTGCAATGAGTAGTCTGCCTGTGCTGCAGTTCAAACCGAAGGAAAAGCCTCGAAGTATTCCTCGCAAGGCGCTGGATGTCCGAGCCCTGGAATCAGAATTGAAGCGCAGCATCGAAGGCGAAGTGCGCTTCGACGCCGGAAGTCGCGCAGTTTATGCAACCGATGGCTCGAACTACCGCCAGGTGCCGATCGGCGTAGTGATTCCCAAAAGCGTGGAGGATGTAATCAACACAGTCCGCATATCTCGCGAATTTGGTGCGCCGATGCTCTCGCGCGGCGGAGGCACCAGCCTTGCAGGCCAATGCTGCAATACGGCGGTCGTGATGGACTTCACCAAGTACTTACACCGCGTGCTCGAAATAGATCCCGTGCGGCGCCTCGCGCGTGTACAACCCGGCTGCGTTTTGGACGATCTGCGGAATAAAGCCAAGGAGCACGGCCTAACCTTCGGGCCCGACCCGGCCACGCATGACCACTGCACGCTCGGCGGCATGATCGGGAACAATTCCTGCGGCGCTCACGCGCAAATGAACGGCGCGGTTTCAAATAATGTGGAGTCGCTGGATGTGCTGCTCTATGACGGGACTCGCATGACCGTAGGCTGGATGACGGAAGAGGAATTCGAAAATGCGTCACGCCAGAGCGGACGGCGCGGTGAAATTATGGCGCGGCTGCGGCAGTTGCGCGCAAAGTACGAATCGCAAATTCGGAAACGTTTTCCGCATATTCCCCGCCGAATTTCAGGATACAACCTGGATCAGCTGCTGACTTCCGAAGA
>DAIRCW010000188.1:0-5659 GCA_036796475.1 Candidatus Acidiferrales bacterium
CGCCCATATCCTGAATCGCGACTACCGCGCCAGTGCGCATCGCTTCGAGACAGGCTTCGAGCAGCAGTTTTTCCATGAAGGGATCGCCGACCTGCACGTTGGGCCGCTTTTGCTGCGATTTTTCGTCGAATTCCGCGGAAGCGAGAAGCGAGGCACCATGAATCCCGTCGCGTCCGGTTTTCGCGCCAACGTAAATTACAGGATTGCCGGAGCCTTTCGCGCGCGCAAAAAAAAGTTCCTCGCGGCGCGCGATGCCCAAGGCCAACACATTCACCAGCGGATTATGCGAATAGCAGGACTCGAATTGGATTTCTCCGCCGACCGTGGGCACGCCGAAACAGTTGCCGTAAAAAGCGATCCCGCTGATGACTCCATCAAGGATGCGGCGGTTACGCGCCGCTTCTGCCGCGCTCACGTCCGCAGTTTCAGCGAGCGGGCCGAAGCGCAGCGAATCGAGCACAGCAATGGGCCGCGCTCCCATGGTGAAAATATCGCGCAGAATTCCACCAACGCCGGTTGCCGCGCCTTGAAATGGCTCGACGAAACTCGGATGGTTGTGCGATTCGATTTTGAAGACGGCGCAAAATCCATCGCCAATGTCCACCACTCCCGCATTTTCGCCAGGACCTTGCACAACGCGCGCGCCGGAGGTCGGCAGGCGCTTCAAATGCACTTTGCTCGATTTATAGGAGCAGTGCTCGCTCCACATCACGCTGAAAATTCCCAGTTCCGTGAGCGAAGGGTCGCGGCCGAGAATTTGCTGCACGCGCGCGAATTCGTCGGCGGTGAGGCCGTGTTCCGCGGCGACTTCCGAAGTGATTTTTGTTGCCGTTCCGTTCATTGAAAAAATTATTTTGCGCTCACGAAATCATAAACGACATTCCAGAGAAGGTGCAGGCCATCGGTATAGTTTTTCACCGGGATGCGTTCGTTGTCCCCGTGAACGCGAGCGTCATCTTCGTGAGTGACGACGAAAGGCTCGAAACCGTAACTGACGATCCCTTTGTCGCGGAGAAAATGCGAATCGGTGAATCCGGCATCAACCGTTTGGACCAGGCCCGCGTCGGGGTCGAACTGATGAACCGCTTTCGCGATTGACGCGTACAGCGGCGTGTTCGTGGAAGATGACGCGGGTGGAAAATTCAAAATCACGTCAATGCGAATCGCGGGATCATTGATGACTTGGCGAATCTGTGCGATCCAGCGCTCAATTGTCCATCCCGGGAGCAGGCGGCAATCCAGATCAGCAGTAGCTTCGGACGGAATAATGTTTGTCTTATTCGAGCCCTGCAGCACGGTAATGGAAATGGTGTTCGTCAGGCGCGCAAGAATATCGGGGCGGGTCTCCAGCAAGTCATATGCGTCCGGCTGAGCCAGGAATTTCTGCGGGTCGGCCAAACGGCTGCGCCACGGCTCCGGTTCGTAAGGCGCATGCGTGCGGAACATGGCTTCGACGGGAGGAGTAAGTTCGAGAGGCGGGCGATACTGGCGCAATTTGTCGAGCGCGGCGATCAAGTGATTCGGGGCAGAATTTGCAATAGGAACGGAAGCGTGTCCTGCTCGGCCCGTAGCGGTGAGCCTGAGCCACCCGGGCGTTTTTTCCGTTGGGCCGACGCCAAAATAAACAGGCTTGCCGGAATCGTCGGCGAGCGAGCCAGCGCCTTCGGTGAGCATGAATCCCGCGCTGGAGATCCATTGCGGGCGCTCTTTCACCACCCAGCCCGCGCCCATGTTTCCGCCGGCCTCTTCGTCTGCGGTGCCGATAAAAATAACATCGCGATTGAGCGGCACGTGCAGACGATGGAGTTCGAAGAATGTGAGCAGCTGCAGAATTCCAAGCGATTTCATATCCAGCGCGCCGCGGCCCCAGATGTAGCCGTCGCGAACCAAACCTGAGAACGGATCCACGCTCCAATACGAACGGCTCACCGGAACCACGTCCATGTGGTTCAGCAAAATCAGCGCCGGCGCCGAACCGGTCCCTTTCAAACGCGCAACGATGTTTCCGCGGCCGGGCGCGGATTCGGCGATTTCAAAAGGGATTCCTTCGCTCTCGAAAATTTTTCCGAACCATTGCGCGCCGCGGGCTTCATTTCCCGGAGGATTTGTGGTGTTCACCTGAATGTAGGCGGAGAGATCCTGAACAGCTTCGGCATCAAGCGCATTCCAGTCCGGAGATGCCGCAGATGCGGACTGAGCCTGAGCAGAAGGCGCAACGGAAAATGCGGCGAGCAAAACAGCGAGCGTGCAGAGAAGAAACGGGCGTGGCACCAAAATCCTCCCTATCGACGCGCTGCGTTATGCCAGTGCCGTGGCTTTCTCGGGTTTGGCTGGGGCTTTGCGCGTCAGACTATTTACGATGGATCGGAAAATCACCAGGCCGTCAGATGAGCCGAGCGGCGCCTCCACAGCGCGCTCGGGATGCGGCATCATTCCCATGACGTTGCGCTCGCGATTGCAGATGCCGGCAATTGCGGCGAGCGAGCCGTTGGGATTCGCGGAATCGCCGAGTTCGCCTTGCGGCGTCGTGTAGCGGAGAACGACCTGGTTGTTGCGCTCGAGTACCGCGAGCGTTTTGTCGTCGACGAAATAATTTCCTTCCATGTGAGCGATGGGAATTTTCAGAACTTGCCCGTGGCGCGCGGCGCATGTGAAAGGAGTGTCTGTGGCGTCTACGCGCACGTGAACGTCGCGGCAAAGGAAGCGAAGATCGCGATTGCGCAGCATCGCGCCAGGAAGGAGGCCGGCTTCGAGCAGTACCTGAAAACCATTGCAAATACCAAGAACCAATCCGCCGCTGCGCGCGAACTTTTCAAGCGCGGTCATCACTGGCGAAAACCGCGCGATGGCTCCCGTACGCAGGTAATCGCCAAACGCAAAACCTCCGGGGAGGAGGATGGCGTCGAATCCGGAAATCTCTTGCGAGCGATGCCAGATAAATTCGACGGATTCGCCAAGAATCGCGCCCACGGCGTGAAAAGCATCGTCGTCGCAATTCGAGCCCGGGAACACGACCACGCCAAATTTCATAGCGGGAAATCTCTCCAAGACAATCTTAGCACATTCACATCGCGGAATTTCAGTTTGCGCGCAGATCAAAAAATCAACGTTTGCGAGCCTTGCGGCTGTTTCGTGAACGCGATTTGGAAGCGGATTGGCGCGCGCTGCGCTTCGCGGCTGGCGCCGAGTTGGATTTTTTACGGGCAGGTCCGCTGTTTGCGCCAACCTGCGACGATTCGGCCATTTTCTTTCGGCGTTCGGCAACCCAGCCGGGTTTATTCACCTGGCGTCCCCGTGCGATGGCCAGCGCGCCGGCGGGAATATCATCAGTAATCGTGGAGCCCGCGGCGATGTACGCCCCGTCTCCGATGGAAACAGGGGCGACCAGGGCCGAGTCACTGCCAACGAAAACGCGTTCGCCGATCGTGGTGGGATTTTTTTTCACGCCATCGTAATTGCACGTGATTGTGCCTGCGCCGATATTGGACTCGCGTCCGATTGTTGCGTCGCCGAGGTACGTCAGGTGCATCGCTTTCACGCCTTCGCCGAGAGTGCTTTTTTTCACTTCGACGAAATTACCCACGCGCGCGCCAGCTTTGAGCTCAGCACCTTCGCGAAGATGCGCGAAAGGTCCCACGATGGTGCCGGCACTCAGGCGGCTTCCAGTGATTACGGAGTAGGGTCGCACCAAAACGTGGTGTTCGAGAGCAGCGTCGCTAAGAATGCTGCCCGCCTGAATGCGGCAATGCGGTCCGATGGCGGTGTTGCCGAGCAGTTGAACGCCGCGTTCAATCACTGTGTCCAGCCCGACTTGCACCTGCGTGTCAACGACTACTGTTTCCGGCAAATAGATGGTCACGCCAGAGTCCATTAATTCGGCTGTTTTTCGCGCGCGCAGAATGCGATCAGCATCGGCCAATTCGCCACGGGTGTTGCAGCCCAAAATCTCTCTTGCGTTTTCGGCTACAACGGCTACGACGCGCTCCTTACGTTGATTCAGTTGCGCAATCGCATCGGTCAGATAAATTTCGCGGTGCACATTTTCAGGGCGCACTTCCGCGAGGCAGGGCCACAATTTTTCGAGCGTGAAGCAGTACATGCTGGAGTTCACTTCCCGGATCTTCCGCTGCGCTTCGCTTGCGGACTTCTCTTCGACAATCGCTTCCACCGTTCCTTTGCGAGTGCGAACGATGCGGCCGTATCCAGTGGGGTCGTCCAACTCAGCACTCAGGATTGTCGCCGCGGCATCCTCGCGAATATGCGTGTCGAGGAGGCGTTTCAGAGTTTCCGTACGGATCAGCGGAGCGTCACCGGGCAATACGATGGCAAGTTGCGCGCTTGGTGCCAACGCATTGCGTGCGATCAGCAAGGCGTGTCCCGTGCCATTCTGGGGGCGCTGTAGAACAGTTGCAGCACCCAAGGTCTTCACAGCAGCGGCCACGTTCTCAGCCTGATGTCCGATGACAACAAGAATGTCGTCACCAAGTGGCTGGCAAGCGCGAACAACTTGTTCAACTAGCGGCTGGCCGCCGGCGCAGTGCAGAACCTTTGCCGTTTCAGACTTCAGGCGTGTGCCCTTGCCGGCCGCGAGAATGACGCATGTGAGTCCTAGTTCAGGCATGAATGATTATTTTCGCTTTCCTGTTGCGGTTTGGCAATCAGGAGTAGGCAAGGAGTTTTCCGAGGTGAAATTCAATTTAATTTCGAGATTTGAAAGTGGGCTAATCGGCGACAGCGGCGTTCTCGAGTGCCAGCGTTGCGGGATTTAATTCGTGGTCGTCGGATACTTCCGTCCAATGAGAAGGCTCGGCGAGGACGCGGGTGACGAGGCGCGTGTGGAGGGCGTGTCCCGCTTTGTGCGCGACGACCAGAGCTTTGAGCGGGCGGCCCAGCAGGGCCAAATCGCCGATGAGATCGAGCGCTTTGTGGCGGCTGAATTCGTCGGCGAAGCGCAATTCACCTTGCATCAATCCGTCGGGCGTGAGGACGATGGCGTTTTCGAGCGAGCCGCCGCGAATCAGTCCCATGGCGCGAAGTTTTTCGATTTCATGCGTGAAAGTAAAAGTTCTCGCAGGGGCGAGTTCGCGGCAAAAGGATTCACGGCCGACGGTGATTTCGGTTTCCTGCTTGCCGATGAGTTGATGGGAAAAATCGATAAAGCAGCGGACGCGAAATTCGTCGGCAGGATAAATGCCGATGCTGCGGCCAGCTTCGGAGATTTCGAGAGGCTTGATAATTTTCAAATATTTGCGGCGCTTGCGCAGGCGGCGAATGCCAGCCTGTTCGAGCATGCGCACGAAGGGCTGGGCCGAGCCGTCGAGGATGGGAAGTTCCAAGGCGTCAATTTCGACGTAGACGTTATCGATTCCGCAGGAGTAGAGGGCCGCGAGCAGGTGTTCTGTAGTGGAGAGAAGCACGCCGTTTTTCATAAGGCTGGTGGCATAGCTGACGCGGGCAACGTTGCTGCCGTGGGCTTCGATTTCGAAATTGTCGAGATCGGTGCGGCGGAAAACAATGCCGGCGCCGGCAGGGGCAGGAAGCAGACGGAGGTGCGAGGGCACGGCAGTGTGGAGGCCGATGCCGCTGACTTCAACGGGCCGATTTATGGTCTGCTGGAATTCCAAGATGGCCTTCTAAGGAGCATTTTGAATGCCGCCGC
>DAIRCW010000189.1:0-5623 GCA_036796475.1 Candidatus Acidiferrales bacterium
TTCGCGGCGAAAGCGTGAGCCTCGAGGAAATTTTCTTGCAGCTTACGACGGAAGATCCCGCGCACAAGCAAACGGACAAAGCAGAGGAGGCGCACTGATGCGCGGCTTGTACGCGGTTTATCGCAAAGAGATGAGCCATTATTTTGTTTCGCCGGTGGCGTATGTGGTGGTGTGCATTTTTCTGGTTTGGAGCGCTCTGATTTTTAATTCCTTAACGGCTCGCATTATTGCGTATTCATACGAAGCGGCAATGCAGAGCATGCAGGGCGCCCAGATGAACGTGGATGTGCCGACGATGGTTTTGCGCTACTTCCTTGGCGGAATCGGCACGCTGGTGTTGTTTTTGGCGCCACTTCTTGCGATGGGCGTCTATTCCGAAGAGCGGAAGCGCGGCACGATGGAATTGCTCATGACCTCGCCAATCTCAGACATGGATATTGTGCTGGGCAAGTTTTTTGCGTCTTTCACGCTGCTGGTCATCATGATTATGCCGACTGTCTTCTATGTGATCTACGTGTTCGGCCACAGCGACCCAGCGGCCCCGTGGCGAATGATTGCGGCAGCGTACCTCGGACTTTTGCTGCTAGGGGGAATGCTTTTGTCCTTCGGATCGTTCTTGTCATCGCTCACTGAGAATCAAATTATCGCAGGCGTTTTGATTTTGGGTATCTCGTTGGTTCTCTGGATTATTGATGGACTCGCGGAAGGGAGTAGCGCGCTGACGAAGTCATTGCAGTATGCCTCGCTTTCCGGGCACTTCGATCCTTTCACGCGCGGGGTTGTGGACACGACTGGCCTAGTGTTTTTCGGCACGTGGATATTTTTTGGAATTTTTCTGACGATGCGCTCGATCGAATCCATGCGCTGGAGGCGGGCATGAAATTAGCGTGGAAGGAGAGGCACGGAGCACGATGAAATTGACGCGCAAAGAAATTGTTCCCTACGCCGGCGCAGTCGGATTGCTGCTGCTGGTTGCGGGATACGTTCGTTATACCGTTGTTGAAGAGCTCGACTTGGCCAGCAAGATTGTGCTGATTGCCGGCGGCGTGCTGGTGCTGGCGTGGATTGTTCTAGGATTCCGCGGAATCATCGCATTTTTCTCGAAGCGTTCCTCGAAAATGGGCACGAATACGGGCGTGCTGATTATCGCCGTGCTGGCAATTTTGGTATTTCTCAATTATCTGGGCTATCGCCATCACAAGACGTACGACCTGACCAGCGAAAAGCTGTATACGCTTTCCGACCAGACGAAGAAAATCATCGATCCGATTCGCGAGAACGTGCAGGTGTTCATGTTCGACCGGAATTCGGGCGGTGACGCGCAGCAAGTGCAGGAAATGAAAGACCGGATGGCGGAGTACATGGGAGAAAATCCGCATATTCAGTTCACGCTGGTGGATCCGCAGGAACATCCCGAGCTGGCGAAGAAATACGATGTGGCACGCATGGGCCAAGTGATTGTGGTCAATGGGCTGAAAATCGAGCGGCCGGAAGAGACGACGGAACAGGACATCACTTCGGCGATTTTGAAAGCGGTCTCGACTACGGTCAAAACGGTGTGCTTCGTGGAAGGGCACGGAGAGAAGTCCACCAGCAGCACGGATGGGAAAGGGTTCAGCGAAGCGAATGCTGAGCTGGAGAAAGAGAACTATCAGGTCAAGGCCCTCAATTTGGTGAGCGCGGGCAGCGTGCCTTCGGATTGCAGCGTGCTGGTGGATGCGGGGCCTCAGAAGCCGTTCTTTCCGCAGGAAGCGGAGATGATTGAGAAGTATTTGCAAGGCGGTGGGAAGGCGATGTTCCTGCTGGATCCGGGAATGGAGCCGAAGCTGGACGCCGTCATGCAGGCATGGAACGTTAACGTAGGCAATGATTACGTGATTGACGTCAGCGGGGTCGGGCGCCTGCTCCGAATGGGCCCGGCGATTCCGCTGGTTGTCAATTACGGCCAGAGTCCGATTGTTCGCGATTTTGAAGACTCGATGACCTTTTTCCCGCTGGCGCGCACGGTGGCCATTGCGGACAAGTCAAAAGCACAACCCGAGGCTACCGAGCTGCTGAAAACTTCGCCGGCGAGCTTTACGGTGGCGGGTCTGGGCAACGGTACGGTGAAATACGATCCGAAGAAGGATCAGCGCGGACCGTTATCACTGGGCGTTGCGGCGGAAAATGGTTCAGGAAAGGATGATGCGCGGCTGGTGGTCATCGGCAATTCGGAATTCGCCAGCAATCAATGGATCGGCCAGCAGCGCAATGGAGATTTGTTTTTCAATGCGGTGAACTGGCTGTCGCAAGAAGGAAATCTGATTTCCATCCGGCCCAAGCAGGCTGCGAACCGGCGCGTGACGCTGACGCAGGCGCAGCAGCGCGGGCTGGCATGGACCAGCGAGGGTTTTCTGCCGCTATTTGTAATCGCCGCTGGAGTTGTGATTTGGCTGAAACGCCGCTAGCAGGGTTCCTGGGATGAAAAAGAGCACGCTCATTGTTGTGGTTGTCGCGATCGCGCTTGGCGCATTTGTCTATTTTTACGATAGCAGGCACACGCCGAAAACGAGCGCTGAGGAGACGTTCAAGCCGGCGTTTTCCGCGAAGCCGGCGGATTTTGCGAACATAACTTTGGAGCGCAAGAGCGATACAGTTGTGCTGCAAAAGAAAGGGTCGAGCTGGGAATTGAGCAAGCCCGTTGAAGCGAAAGCGGACTCAGCAGCCGTGGATGGCATCACTGCGGATTTGCAGAATCTGGAAATTCAGCGTTCGTTTGCGGCGGGGAATGATCTGTCGAAGTACGGCCTCGCGACTCCGGCTGCGAAAATCGAATTCCGGGACGCCAAAGGCGCGCAGCACACCATCGCGCTTGGCGACAAGGATTTTTCAGGCAATTCCGTGTACGCGATGATTGACAGTTCGACGCCGCAGAGCATTGCGCTGATTCCCGCTTCGCTGCTCGATGACGCAGAAAAACCGGTGAACGACCTGCGCGACCGGTCCATCGTCGATATGAGCAATACGCAGGTGGCCGCGCTGACGCTACGCGATTCCAGCGGGTCAATTCAGTTGAAAAAGGCGCAGGCGGGCTGGGAGATCACCGAGCCGCATCCGACGCTGGCGGATTCGGAAGCGGTGGATAGCATGGTTAGTTCGCTTTCCACTGACAAGTTCACAAAAGTGGCCAGCGAAACGCCTGCCGACCTAGCGAAATATGGGTTAGCGCATCCGGATGTGACGCTCGACGCGACAGGCAAAGATGGCAAGCAGTTTCATTTGGCGTTCAGCAAGAAGGGAACGGATTATTACGGGCGCGATCTCTCCGGGCCGATCATTTTCAGCGTGGATTCCACGATTTACAATTCGTTCGACAAGAAATTTTTCGATTTGCGGGACAAGGAAATTCTGCACGTTGATCCTACGAATGTCGCCAGCGTCACCGTTCAGAACGCGAACGGACTGATTGAGTGCTCGCAGGGAAAGAGCGATGAGTGGAGCATGGTGCAGCCCGCCGCGAGCAAAGGAAAGTCCGTGCAGGGCTGGAAGCTTACGGATCCGATTGAGAACGCGCGCGCCACGGAGATTTACGACACGCCGACGCCGGCGATTCTGGCGCACCTGAAGAAACCGGCAATCACGGTGACGTTCACGGACAAATCGGGCAAGAAAACGACCGTCGAAATTTCCGCGGCGGACAAGGATTCTGTCTACGTGAAAACCAGCGAGGCGCCGCAAGTCTATAAGCTGAACAAACAGATCCTGACAGACCTCGGCTTCAAGCCTTCTGACTTGCTCACCTGAAATGTGATTGCTGTTAAGCGGCCTGAAATGCGCCGACTTCTTCGCCGTGCACAGGTTCTTTCGCCCACGTAGCGAGCAGAAGGATTTTGCCGCTGACGGGCGAGATGTGAATGTAGTAGACGTCGGAACCGCTCTCTACTTCGTAGAAATCCGAGCGCTTGGGATCCGCTTCGACGCGGGCTCCGCCTGCCAGCAACCGCCGGAGGGTCTCAACGCACTCATTCGAGTGATGCCGCGGATCTTCGATTAGCAGTTCATTCTCCAGTTTCATAACCATGGCCGGTCTCCATTTTCCCCTGCTCACTGTGTAATACGCTTCTCAGGTATCAAAAGTTCCGCACTATTTTGTCAAAGGGTTAGACGTAAGCATCGGAAAAACGTCGCGAAGGTTTCGTAAGGATTATCGGGTTCGGGAAAGGCGGCCGACTGGCCCTCGGAACAGGCCCGTTATCAAATTGTGACTTGCGCAAATGCCGCGAAGTTGCGATACTCCCGCGACAAAAAAAGGGAAGCCAAGTGAAGAAAAAATCCACGGGAAAATCAAGAAAGAAGACCTCGCGATTCCGGACGGATAAGCGGCGCAAACACCGTCATTGGCAAGTGACCGTGTATTACCACGACGGGGAAAAATTTGCGCGCGTTTACATTGACAGGGAACGAGCGGTGAGCTTCGCCAATCGACAGAAACGATCTCCAATCGTCAAGGCGACTCGAATCCTCGAAGTCAATTAGACGGCATTCAGACGGAACAGCAGGTGGTGCAGCATTCGCGGCGAGGGGAACGTGTGCCTGCGCGGCGCTTGTCGCGCGGGCGACGCGCATGTTATAAACGTTGCTGCTCCATTTTTGCGAATTTGCGGCCGTAGTATAGGGGTAGTACGACAGCTTGCCAAGCTGTAGGCGGGGGTTCGAGTCCCCTCGGCCGCTCCAGTTCTCGCCGGGGTTTTCTGAGTTCCTCATCCTTTTCTGGCACGCGTTCGCTGTGCTAGAGTCTCTGCGCCCGAACCTACATGCTGGCCTATCTTTGCGGTCCCATAGAATTCGCGAATGGTGGCGGAAAAATGTGGCGGCAGAAGCTTGCCTCGTTTTTGCGCGAGCAGCTTGGCCACCGCGTTTACGATCCTGCGGACGACGAAAAGAAAAATCTCACAGATGAGGAAGCTACGCATTTCCGCGAATGGAAAACAGCGGACGTGGAACGCTTCCGGCGCGTGGTGCGCAAAATCATCCAGTTCGATCTGGACCTGATCGAAAACAAAGCCGATTACCTGGTTTGCTTTTGGGCCGACGCGAATACGCAGAGCGGTGGAACTTCCGCGGAACTTACCATGGCATACCGCAAAGGGATTCCCATTTATATGGTCACGCCTCTGCCTCTTGCGGAGATCAGCGGATGGATGCTGGCGTGCGCGGATCAGGTGTTTCCGTCGGTGGAGGACTTGAAAACTTTTCTAAGCAGCCGCTTCGGTCGCGAGAGGCAAACGCAGCTGTGGAGAGAGAGATAGTACAATCGAGGTGGGACAGTTTTTCATATGCCGAAATTCATTGTTGCGGTAGGAAGCACCCGGCGGCCTAAGTTGAACGCGGTTTGGGAGGCGCTCACGATTCTCGGGCCGGTACTGGAGCCGAACGAGCAGTTCGAGGTGATTGGTGAGGAAGCAGCGAGCGGAGTTTCGCACACTCCGCTGGCACGCTCCGAAATTATGACCGGTGCGAAAAATCGCGCGGATGCGCTGGCGGGCCGCGCCCAGCGCGAAAACAAGCCGTGGAAATTCTTCGTAGGATTGGAAGGTGGCCTTGACGTGGTTTCGCGCGACGGCGGCCGGCTTGCGTTCCTGGA
>DAIRCW010000190.1:0-5614 GCA_036796475.1 Candidatus Acidiferrales bacterium
ATGCAGCGCTCTCACGCCACCGCGCTCGCCATTGACGCCGGACGCACTCTGCTCCTCGACCGCGAAAAGCTGATTGGCGCTGCGGATCAGGCCGGCATCGCCATCGAGGCGTTTTCCGCCGATGCAGAAAAAAACGCGGAACGCGCATCAGAGAAGAGTAAGCCGGGCGTGTCCGAAAAATCCGACCTGGGGAAGGGCTAATTTTGAGCGACAAAAAAGTTCGCGTAGGCGTGGTGGGCGTGGGGGATTTTGGGCGCAATCACGTGCGCGTGTTTCACGATTTAGCGGAAGCTGAAATTATCGGAATTCACGATGCTGATCCGGAACGCGCCCGGCAAATCGCCGCTGAGTTCGGTACGCGAGCTTTTTCTGACGTGCGCCAATTGGCCGAGCAGATTGACGCGGCGACCGTCGCCGTTCCCACTTTTTTGCACGGTGAAATCTCTTCGCAATTCCTCGAGAGCGGCGTCGACGTGCTCGTCGAAAAGCCCATCGCTAACTCGCTCGAAGCAGCCGACGATTTGATTGCGCTCGCGAAGAAAAACGGACGCATTTTGCAGGTCGGCCATCTTGAACGCTTTAATCCTGCGATCGCAGCGGTTCAGCAAATTGTGAAACGCCCGCTCTTTTTTGAAGTCCACCGTCTCGGCGTCTTTTCGCCGCGCAGCCTCGATGTGGACGTCGTTTTCGACGTCATGATTCACGATCTCGACGTGCTGCTTTCGCTCGTCAACTCTCCTGTGCGCGATATTCAAGCCGTCGGCATTCCCGTGCTGACAGACAAAGTGGACATTGCTCACGCGCGCATCGAATTCGAATCCGGCGCCGTGGCGAATGTCACCGCCAGCCGCGTTTCCACCGAGCGCGTCCGCAAACTGCGTTTTTTCCAGGCGCGCGAATATATCTCCATCGACTATACGCGGCAGGACGTCACGCGCATTCGCGTGGTCGGCGAAGGCTCGCAGCCGGCAATTGATTTTGAAAGGCTACCCACGCGCCCCGAAGAACCTCTGAAAGCGGAGCTGCGCGCTTTTCTTGCCGCCGTGCGCGACCGCACTGCGCCGCTCGTCGACGGAAACGCTGGGCGTCGCGCGCTGGATCTCGCCGCACGCGTGATGGCCGGCATCACCGAACATGCCAATCGCGTTAAGCCGGAGCTTGCCAGCGTCAGGCCTTAAAAATGATTCCTCGGACACTTGTCCCGGTAAAGCTTTCGCCTGTCGAAAAACAGGCGCCAAGCCAGAACGGCCACCGCCGCGCTTCGAAGCTCGACTCGCGCACCGTCGTGCCTGCCGAACTTCCGCCCGCCCCGCTCGACCCGCGCACGTCCATTCCGGCGCATCTGCCACTCGACGTGCTCGCTTCGCGCATGTTGATCCCGCGCGACATGCCGGTGAAGCCGATGGAGCCTTCCGCCTCGCAGATTCCAACGCACGTGCCTCTCGCGGTGCTGGAAACGCGCGTAGTTGTCCCTCCCGAAGCGAGACTCGAAGAATCTTTCCAGCCATCCGCAGAGCCGCGGGTGTCGCGTTTCGTCGACGATGTGCTCGAGCGCGATCTTTTCACCACGGGCGAAGTCAACTTGCTGGCGAGTCCTGAGGACGTCAAACAGCGCGACTGGCAATGGGTCGCGCGCTCATTCTCTCTGATCGTTCACGTCGGCGTGCTTTTCCTGATACTTTTTCTGCCAAAATTTTTCGTGGCGAACCAGCCGGCGCAGGAAGTCGCGCTCGCGCGCCAGCGGCTTTCCAGCGTTTTCCTGCCGCCCGAAGTGCGGCGAGTTCCAAAAGTGCGGCCGCCCATCGAGGAACCGAGCAATCGCATTCGTCTGGACCCGCGAATTCTTAAGAAACTCGAACCCGTCCAGCCGCCCACGCCTGCTCCCATGGCCGGGCCAAAGACGGCTGCGCCTCCTCAGCCCGAAGAGACCAAGCCCGCCGCGGCACAGCCAGCGCCTCCACCGCAGCCCACACCTGCGCAAAAAGCAGAGAACGCATTTAAACCTCTCTCGCAGATGGTGCAGCCGCCGCCTCCGAAGCACAAATTAAATCTTGATCTGCCGCCGCTCTCTCCGGGCAAAGCGCTCGAAGAATCTGCGCGCCAGGCGCTGCGGGACAACAGCAGCTCAACCTCCGCAGCTTTCGCCGCGCCAATGCCCCAGGCGCCCGGCGGTCCTCCTCCAAGCGGTCAAGGCGGCCAGGGCCTGCTCGGCAGCGGCGTGCAGATCCTCACGCCAACGAACGGCGTGGATTTCTCGAATTACCTGACGCGCATGCTGGCCCGCGTCAAGCAGAATTGGGAATCGGTGATGCCCATCTCCGCGCGCATGGGCGAAAAAGGCGTAGTGATGATGCGCTTCCAGATTATGCGCAATGGCGATATGCCCAGCGGCCAGCCGGCGCTCCAACGCACGTCGGGAAAAGAACCGCTGGACAGCGCTGCGGGCGCAGCTCTCAGAGAATCGAATCCCTTCGAGCCGCTGCCCTCGGCTTTCACCGGCCCGTACATCGAATTGCGCATCATCTTCCTTTACAATTTGCCGCTGGATTACAACATCAACCAGTGAAACTGAATCGCACGCAAATTCTGGGCGCGCTGCTGCTGGCGCTGGCCGCGCTGATTTTTCTGCTCGTGCGCTTCCGGTGAAGACTGCATGAATCCGCCGCGCAAGCTCGTGGCTATTCTGGGTCCGACCGCCTCGGGAAAATCTTCCCTGGCCGTTGCGCTTGCGGAAAAGCTGAATGGCGAAATTGTTTGCTGCGATTCCACACAGGTCTACCGGCACTTTGATATCGGCACGGGAAAAACCACTGCGGCGGAGAAAAACGGGATTCGCCACCATTTGATGGATGTGGTCGAACCGGATCAGGTGTTCACGGCCGGAGATTATAGCCGCGCGGCGCGGCACACTCTCGAGGACATCGGCGCGCGCGGCAAAATTTCTATCCTCACGGTAGGGACAGGACTTTACTTGCGCGCGCTGCTGGAAGGGCTTGACGATTTGCCCGCGCGGTCTGAAGCCATTCGCGAGCGACTGCGCGGACGCGCGGAACAAAAAGGCCCTGCGTATCTGCACCGCATTTTGATGCGCTGCGACCCGGCGGGCGCGTCACGCATCGCGGCCAACGACGCACAAAAAATCATTCGCGCCATCGAAGTCTCGATTCTCGCCGGCAAACCGGCGAGCCAGCTTCTCGGGCGCGGACGCGATCCTCTCCGAGGATTCACAATTATCAAGATTGGCCTGCTCCCGCCGCGCGCGAAGCTTTATACGCGCATTGATTCGCGCGTTGAGGAGATGTTGGCTACTGGCTGGGTTGATGAAGTGCGAAGAATACTGCGCGCCGGCATTTCACCGTCGGCGAAAGCGTTCACGTTTATTGGTTACGCGCAGATCCGTGAACACATTCTGCATGGCACGCCGCTCGAGCCGGCCATTCCCGAAATTCAGCAAGCCACGCGGCGCTACGCGAAACGGCAAATCACCTGGTTTCGCCGCGAAACCAAGGTGCATTGGCTCGGCGGCTTTGGATGCGAAGCAAAAATTCAGGCGGAGGCGCTACGAATTGCCGCGCTGTGAGGCGGCTGAATTCCGCTGCTTACTTCCACGATTTGCGCGCGCGCAAATTGGTAATATGCGCCACGTGATGGCGGCCGTGCCACGCATACAGCGCTAGTGTGTCATCGAGCGACATCGGGCCGCGCTCCGGATGCTTGAGCCTGCGCTGGAAATCCGCAGAAGACATGCCGCGAAGCAGATTCATCCACCGCTCGTGCAGCGCGTCCACGAGCGCCAGTGAGTTCTCGACTGGCGTGGTGCGCGAATCGCTCAGTTCGGCCCAGCGCGTTTCATTGTATGGCTTGATAGTGGGCTCGTCTTCGGTGAGCGCGAGCTTGAAACGCGTGTACGCGTTCATGTGGCTGTCGGCGATGTGATGCACCACTTGCTGCACGGTCCAGCCGCCGTCGCGATAAGGGGTATTCAGTTGCTCGCGCGACAGACCGCTGACGGCTTCGCGCAATTTCTTGGGAGTTTCTTCAATCTGCGAGAGGAACTGCTTGCGATTTTCTTCCGTCGGCGTGCTGGACTGAAATTTGCCGATCGGGTAACGCAACTCCGCGTCACTCATGCTTTTCGCCTCCTCGAAATGGACGGCAAATGAGACGCGGAGCTGTGCACCTTGAAAAATTACTGCTGCTTACCGCTGTGAGCTTCCGCCGGTCGTCTTTGTTCCGCCGCCTTCGACACTATGATACATCTGCCGGGCTTGCTTCAAGTGATCCTCGAGAGTCGGCAGCGTGAGCGAAGCAAAATTTTTGATGTCCTGATTCTTTCCGTATTTTGCCTCGTGCCGAAAAGCCGCTACGTCTTTTTCGTGGTCCTTGAGCATGTCGCGTGCATAAGCGCGATCAAAAGCTTTTCCGGAAAGCTTCGAAAGCTTCGTGTACTGCTCCTGGTCCATGCGGCTTGGCTCAGTCGGCAGTTGCAGGTTGATCTGAGACGCGGCACTCTGCAGCTGGTCATTGGCTTTGCTGTGGTCCGCGACCATGCGCTTGCCGAAATCTTTCACCGCATCGCTCTGTCCTTTGTCCTCCGCGAGCTGGCCGAGTTTCACTTCGGCGATTCCTCCACGGGCCGCTTCTTTGGCGAACATTTCGTCGGACATTTTGTTGTTCATACTCGATTGCATCGAACTGCGGTGGTGGGGCGCGGTTTGCTCCGTGCCGGTTTGCTGCGCGAGAGCGGGCGCGGCGCAGAACAGCAGCGCGGCGCTCGCAACAGCAAATGCGTTTAGCTTTCGCGTAAACATAGTGATCCCTCCCTTAGGATGTGCTGAAAAAGTGATGGCAGGGCGGGCTTGATTCCAAGCTATAAAATGGGAGCGCTGCGGGCAATCCCTGAATGACCCTAGGAATGCAGCCTACGGGACCGGTGTTTTTTGTAGTCGCGCGCGAAAAGCGCGTCAGCCTTGCTCTTCCTGATATTCCTCGTGCCAGGCCATCTGGATGGCTTCGAGGTTCCCTTCGTTGGACCCGGACGGATCGCCGGTGAAGCCGTCGAGTTCTGTAACCCATTTATGCAAATCCGTGAAGCGTACCGTCAGCGGATCGACGCCTGGAAATTTTTCCGCGAGGCGAATGCCGATTTCTTCGGCGTTGTCCCAGTCAAAAGTCGAAGGCATGTTTGCTCCTTAGCGAGGATGGAGTGACGCTGCGAAATCAGTGTTCCGCTTCTTTGGCGTAGTTTTTATTCCAGCTGGGAATTTCTACGACTATGTCTTTTGTGCCGTCGGGGACGCACTGGCAGCCAAGCCGCGATTTGGGCGTGACGCCGGGGGCCTCGTCGAGCTGATCCAGTTCTGCGTCCGTTGCTTCGTTGCAGGATTCGAGCCCTTCGTGGACGATGACGTGGCACGTGGAGCAGGCGCAGACGCCGCCGCATGCGTGGTCGAGGCCCATGTGGAAGCCAGTGGCGATGTCCAAAATGCTGCCGGGCAAGCCGTCGTGCCCGTAAGGAAATTTCGAAGGGTCCACCTCGACGGTCTTGCCCTCTTTGACGAAGGTGACTTTGAATTTCTGCGTCGCGGGAGTGTATTTGGTTTCTTCGATGTAA
>DAIRCW010000191.1:0-5614 GCA_036796475.1 Candidatus Acidiferrales bacterium
TGGCGCGCTTTCTACTTTTGCGGGAACGGTCTCCGGAACGGTAAAAAATGGCACCACGAACAAGCCGGTGGCCGGCGCGGACGTCATTTTGCTGCAGCTCCAGGGCGGCATGCAGCCCGTCGCCAACACGAAAACCGACGCCTCCGGCCATTTCAACATCACCAGCGACGCGCTCGGCGCCGCGCCGATGCTTCTCCGCGTGCCGTACAAGGGCGTGCTCTATCATCAGCCCGTTCCGCCGAACACTCCGACCGCGGACGTCGAAGTCTACGAGCCCACGCGCGACCCGCATTCTTTTGCCGTGACCACGCGCGCCATCATTCTGCAGCCGCAAGGTTCGGCTCTGACCATCGGCGAGGAATACACCATCACCAATCAGAGCAATCCGCCGGTGGCCTACTATTTGAAGGAGGGAACTTTCGATTTCCACGTGCCGCAGGGCGCGCAACTGAATCAAGTTTCCGCGTGGGGCGCGACGGGAATGCCCGTGATTCAGGGCACAATTGACAAAGGCAAGGGACTTGAAGCCGTAGACTGGCCGTTTCGTCCGGGCGACAACGGCGTGCGCATTTCGTATCAGATGCCATACAACAATAACCAGGCCACCATCAACACGCCGGCGCCTTACGCCATTCAGCGCGTGCTGCTTGCTGTTCCGCCGGGAATTACAGTGCTCAGCCCAGGTTTTACTTCCGCGGGACGCGAACAGGGCTTCGACATTTACACGCGCGACGCAGTTGCTGCCAACGCACCGATCACGATTTCTGTTTCCGGCGCCGCGTCCGCGCCGGCTCCTTCCGCTGATTCTGGCGGTGGCGCGGCGCAGGATCCTTCCGTGAATTCTCGCGCTGCCGATGGCTCGGATGCCGCCGCGAACGTGACCACGCTTCCGCCGCGGATCAACAGCAACGTGGAATACATTCTTGTCGCTGGATTCGCCGCGCTGTTTATTCTCGGCGTGATTTTTCTGTGGCGCAGGCCCGCAACGCAAGTCGCGGGAGCAGCGGCTTCGATGGCCACTATGGAGCCGCCTGCGCAGACTTCTTCTCCGCGCGCTGCAGCCGGCGCCGACCGCGTGGCCGCGCAAGCCGCGCGCGAAGCCACGCAGAGCCTCGATGAATTGAAAGAAAAACTCTTCCGCCTCGAATTGCGCCACCAGGCCGGGACCATCAGCGAGCAGGATTACGCGCGCGAGCGCGAGAACACGCAGAAAATTCTGCGCGATCTTTTGAAGGGCTGAGCGCATCGGCGCGCCAACGAAAATGCCCGCGCCGCCATCGAACATTTCGCTCGGTGTCACCTTCAATCAAGTCGAAAAACGCTACGGCACGTTTGTCGCTCTGCGCAAAGTTTCGCTGGCCATCGCGCCCGGCGAATGCGTTGCGCTGCTCGGCCACAACGGCTCGGGCAAAACCACGCTGCTGAAAATGGCCGCGCTGCTGGTGCGTCCCACCTCGGGAGGTGTCAGCTTTACCGCGGCGAGCGACGCGCCGCCGAGTTTGAGCGACGTTCGCCGACAGATTGCCATGGTCGGGCACAACATCCTCGCGTACGACGAATTGACCGCCCGCGAGAATCTGGAATTCTTCGCGAGTCTCAACGATCTCGGAAATCCGCGCCAGTGTGCTGCTGATAGCCTCGAATCCGTGGGCCTCACGACGCGCGCCGACTATCTGGTGCGGACTTTTTCCCGCGGGATGCGCCAGCGACTGGCCATCGCGCGCGCGCTTTTGGCTTCGCCTTCACTTCTGTTGCTTGACGAGCCCGCCGCCGGACTCGATCAGCAGGGCCTCATCTGGCTGGCGGAAACTTTGCGCAATCTGCGCGCCTCCGGCTGCACCATCGTGATGAGCACGCACGCGCGCAACGAAGTCACGGATATTTTTACGCGCGCGATTGTCATCGCCGCGGGACGCGTGCAGCGCGACACCGGAGCCGCGGGCGATCCGCAGCCGCTGCTCGAAGAAATGAAAGTAGGCGCGTCATGACCGCCGCGCGCGCTGCCGCCATCGTCTGGCGCAAGGAAATTCGCGCCGAGATGCGCACCAAGGAATTGCTGCAGACCACGGTCACTTTCGTGGTGATTGTGGTGATTCTTTTCAGTTTTGCCTTTCAACCCGCTGCTGTTGAGCCGCGTATTTACGGCCCGGGACTGCTGTGGATCGCGCTGCTCTTCGCCAGTTCGCTGATGCTCAATCCGTCGTTTGCCAAAGAGCAGTCGAACGACACAATTTACGCGCTGCGCATGGCGCCGGTGAGCCCGTTCGCGATTTACTTGGGCAAGATGTTCGCGAACTTTTCGTTTCTCCTCATCACTGAAGCTGTTCTGCTGCCGGTTTTCGCGGTGCTTTACAACGTGGCGCTGTGGCCGGTCATCGGGAGGCTCGCACTGGTTTTGTTGCTGGGCACGTTTGGACTCGCCGTCACGGGCACAGTTTTTTCCGCCGTGGCCACGCAGGCGCGGATGCGCGAAGTGCTTTTGCCATTGCTGCTGCTGCCGGTAACCGTTCCTTTGCTGATCGCATCCGTCGAAGCAACAGCCGCGCTCTTCGCCGAATCTCCAACGCTCGACCGTACCTGGCTCGCTGTGCTGGTCGCCTTCGACGTGATTTTTTTCGCCGCCGCGTGGCTGCTCTCGGATTATTTATTGGAGGAATAGCTTCAGCTGAATTATGTTTATGCCATCAATACTGAGGGATGCATGAAGACTCGCGCCATAGGTCTTGCGATTCTCGCCGCGCTTTTTCTCTTCGCCGGCTACGCCGTATTTTTCATCGCGCCCGACGAAGCGACCATGCACGCCATCCAGCGCATTTTTTATTTCCACGCCTCATCGGGATGGGCGGCGATTGAAGCTTCCGGCATCGTATTCATCGCGAATATTCTTTATCTGGTTAAGCGCGAGCCAAAATGGGACTGGCTGGCTGTCTCCGCTGCGGAAGTGAGCCTCGCGTTTTGGAGCGTGATGCTGGTCACCGGGCCGATCTGGGCGCATCCCGTATGGGGAATTTGGTGGGCGTGGGACTGGCGGCTCACGCTGACGCTGATTCTCTGGGTGCTCTACGTCGCGTATCTGATTTTGCGCACGCTGATCGCCGATTTTGAGCGACGCGCCGCCGCTTCCGCCATCTTCGGCATTTTTATTTTTCTTGGCGTGCCGCTCGATTATCTTTCGATTCGCATCTGGCGCACCCAGCATCCGCAGCCGGTGATTTTCGGCGGGCAGAATTCCGGGCTCGAACCCACGATGCTCAAAGTTTTCCTGTTTTGCGGCTTTCTGATGAGTGTGTTCATGGTTTTTCTGGTCGCGCAGCGCTATCGCGTGGAATCAGTTCGTTATCGCACGGAAGAATTGAAGCTCGCCGCGGACGAGCAGGAGGAATTGCGCTCGAGTGCTCGCGGTAGTGCGCAGTCTCATAGCGTAGCGCTGAAAAAGTAACAACACTGTCACTCCGAGCGTAGCGAGGAATCTGCATTTGAAGTCACATAAGGGGGAGGGGTAATGCAAAATTTCTGGAGCCTGTTCGCTGCCTACTTCGCTTTCTGGGCGATCTTCTTCCTTTTCGATTTCAGCGTGACGCGCCGCCTTGCGCGCGCGGAAAAAGACTTGGCGCAAATCAAGCAGCAACTCCGCGAGCCGTAGGCTGAAGAAGACTTTGTGCGCGGACGCGAAAGAGACATACCTCAGCGGCTAAAGCCGCCCCACTTTGCAGGCTTTACGGCACGACTGAAGCCGTGCCCTTAAAAATAAAAAGCAAATGCAGATTCCTCGCTTTGCTCGGAATGACAGTGGTCGGTTGGGGGTTCAGAGCTATCTCGGTAAGAGCGATTGTGCAATAAAGGCACGGGAAGACAGGTTCCTTGCACGATGCTGGCCGCATCGCTCCGCATGAGATCGGTCTAGAGCTTCGGCCCAGCGCGGTTTGTGATTTCGAAATGTTCATAGCTTTTTGCCTGCTACAATTCTGAAATGCCTGCGCCGCAAAAAATCGGAGTCGTGCTTTTCCAGCTTGGCGGGCCTGACCGTCCGGAAGCCGTCGAACCCTTCCTCTACAATCTTTTCTGCGATCCGGAAATTATCAATTTCATGGGCGCGAGCCTCGCGCGGAAACCGCTGGCGAAATTCATCGCCTCGCGCCGCTCGCAAGTTGTGCGCGAGCATTACGCCGCGATCGGCGGCGCTTCGCCGATTGTTGAACTGACCAATCAACAAGCGCGCGCGCTGGGCGAAGCTTTGCGTCCGGACCTCGAAGCGAAAATCGTCGTGGCCATGCGCTACTGGCATCCGCTCACCGAAGAGGCCATCACCGAACTGCAGCGCGGGCAGTTCGACAAACTGATTCTCCTACCGCTCTATCCGCATTATTCGTTCGCGACCACGGGCAGCAGCTTGAAGGAATGGCAGCGCCTCTACCGCGGCAACGGGCTGCCGATGCGCGTGGTCAATGATTTCCACGAGCATCCTCTGTACATTGCCGCGCTCGTCGAACGCATTAACGAAGCGCTGCGCCCGCTGGCGAATCCCGGCGAAGTCCATCTGGCTTTCAGCGCGCACGGCCTTCCGCTGAGCCTCATCGAAAAAGGCGATCCGTACGCGAAGCAAATCGAGGAGACTGTCGCGCTCGTTCGCAAGGAAGGGAACTGGCCGAATTCGTTTACGCTGTGCTACCAGAGCCGCGTTGGAAAACAGAAATGGCTGGAGCCTTCGCTGACATCAACGATTGAGAATCTGGCGCGCGCGGGCGTCCAGCGCATGCTGGTAATTCCCGTTTCTTTCGTGACCGAACACATCGAAACGCTGCACGAAATCAATATTGAGGCGCGCGCGCACGCCGAATCGCTGGGCGTCCGCGAATTTCGCATGATGCCGGCGCTCAACGATTCGCCGAAATTCATCGCCGCGCTCGCCGATCTCGTCCGCGCCGCCGCGTCGTAGGAAATTCGCGCGCAGAAAAATGCGGAGAAACTCTTGACAACTTTTCCCGCGCGTCATATAAAAATCCGTTGCACCGCGCTTCATAGATTCAGCATGTCATACTGCGCGTGCACGCACTCATTGAATGGCCGAGAAAACTGAACCGAAGACTGTAGCCGCTCCGGGCGCTCCCACAGCGCCGGCTGCCGTTTCCCAATCCGATCCTTCCGCGCCAATCAATCGCGGGCGCCGCCGCTTCGTTTGGACTTTTCTGTGGGGCTATCTCGGCGTCAATTTCCTGATGTTCCTGCGCTACTTTTTCCCACGCGCGCTTTTTGAGCCCCCGACGGTTTTCACCGCGGGCTTCCCGTCCGATTACGGCCTGGGCGTCGACCAGCGCTACTTGCAAGCGAATCGCTGCTGGGTGGTGCGCGAGCCGGGCCGCCTGTTCGTGATTTTCGCGCAGTGCACGCACCTCGGCTGCACGCCCGATTGGGAGCAGGCGCAAAACATTTTTCACTGCCCGTGCCACGGCAGCGAGTACGACAGCGAAGGCATCAATTTCGCCGGCCCTGCGCCGCGTCCGATGGATCGCTGCAACGTGACGCTCGATCCATCCGGGCAAATTGTGGTGAACACCGCGCAGCGTTACATCATGGACCCGGCGGCCGGAACGAATCAGTTCAACGATACAGGGTC
>DAIRCW010000192.1:0-5574 GCA_036796475.1 Candidatus Acidiferrales bacterium
GGCATTTCCCATTTTTCGGCGAGATCAGGCGCGAGGCTGAGATGGTCGTCGCGCTGGAGGAGACCGTCGAAGAGGAGGAAGTCGATATGCGCGGAGAAGGCGTCGGTGCCGATGCGCGGATCGAGATTGGTGGGCATGGATTCGAGGAGGAAGTTGACGGTGGAGGAATTGCTGGCGGCGCGATGCGAGCAGCCGGTTATGAAAATGCAAAAAAGAAAAGCGAACAGCAGATTCCCGCCACTCGCCACGGCGAGCAGGCGGCGGGCAAGCCTCACACCGCTCGCCAAGGGCGGGCGAGCGGGTTCGGAATGACATGATGCGTTGTTTGGGCTAGAAATACTCGATGGTGCAGGAACGGAGGGTTGGATCAGCCCGGTGGGCAAGCGATGTTCCTCACTCGCGGTCGTCGCGACTCGGCGAGTCGCGCGGGCGCAGCAAGCAGCGCCCCTACGAGTAGCTCTAGAGCGGATGCGCATAGCAGATTTTGCCGAGGATGGCGGGATGGCGCGCGCCGGTGGCGCTGGGAAGATTGTTAGCGCGCTGATGAAATGCTTCGTAAGCGAGGACGGCGAAGGCGAAGGCTTCTTTGGCGTCGGCGGGAATGCCGAAAGCGTCGGCGGGAATAATTTTCAGCGAAGGAAGGAGCGCGGCGAGATAGGCGACGAGGAGAGGATTGCGCGCGCCGCCGCCCGCAATGATGAGTTCAGCGACGCGAGTGCGCGGGAAAACAAAATCCTGAATGGCGCGGGCGATCGACGCGGCGGTAAACGCGGTGACAGTATGAATCAGATCCTCGGAAGAAATGCGGCGGCGTTTGGCGAGAGCGATGAGGCGAGTAGTGTATTGGGCGCCGAATTCTTCGCGGCCGGCGGTTTTGGGCGGAGATTTGCGGAAAAAAGGATGGATGAGGAGCTCGTTGAGAAATTCGGGCTGGAGATGGCCGCAGCGGGCGAGCTGGGAATCGCGATCGAAGCGCATGCGCCCGCGAGTGAAATGCGCGGCGAGCGCGTCGATGATCATGTTGCCGGGGCCGGTGTCGAAGGCGATGACGTCGCGGGGGCGGGCGCGCGCGGGAATTACGGTGAGATTAGCGATGCCGCCGATGTTGAGGGCGATGCGGCCGATGCGGGAATCGCGATAGAGCAAGTAGTCAACAAAAGGGACTAGCGGGGCGCCCTGGCCGTCTGCGGCCATGTCCGCGGGACGAAAATCGGCAATGGTGGTGATGCCGGTGCGTTCAGCGATGATGGAGGGTTCGGCGATTTGCAGCGTGGAGGAAGTTCGCGCGCCGAGAAACGGCGTGGGCGCGCCTTGATGATAGATGGTTTGTCCATGCGAGCCGACGAGGGCGATGCGGCGCGGCGGAACGCGGAATTTCTTGCAGGCGCGCAGGACGGCATCGGCGAAGAGTTCGCCGAGGCGAAAATTGAGCTGGCTGATTTCGCGCGTGGATGTGGAGGCGCCATTGGCGAGGCGGAGGACGGATTCGCGAACGGTGGAAGGGTAGGGAAAAGCGGCGAAATTGAGGAGGCGGGCGCGCGGGAAAGTTTTTCCGCCGCTGCGTTGCGGCTCGGCGATGCGGACCAGTGCGACGTCAATGCCGTCGGCGGAAGTGCCGGACATGAGGCCGAGTACGAGGGTGCCGCGAGAAGAGCGGGTCACGAGAGCTGCTTCTTGAGCGCGGCGAGGAGATTGAGCGCTTCGAGAGGCTTGAGATTGTCGAGATCGGCGGCGCGGAGGGCGTCGAGGACTTCCTGATTCACCGGCGTGAACATCACAGGCTGAGCGGGCGCGGCTGCGCCGGGAGAGAGTTCTTCGCTGAGCTGGTGCTCACTTTTTTCGTGCTCGGCGAGGATTTCGCGGGCGCGGGCGATGACCGGAGCGGGAAGTCCGGCGAGGCGAGCGACTTCGATGCCGTAGCTCTTGTCGGCGGGGCCGGATTCGATGTGGCGGAGGAAAACGATTTCGCTGCCGGCTTCGCGAACAGAGACGTGAACGTTCTTCACGCCGGGAAGCAGGCGCTCGAGTTCGGTGAGTTCGTGATAATGGGTGGCGAACAGGGTGCGCGGGCGGGCGTTAGCGTGAAGATGTTCGATGACCGCCCAGGCAATGGAGAGACCGTCGAATGTGGATGTGCCGCGGCCGACTTCATCGAGAAGAACGAGGCTCGCGGAAGTGGCGGTGTTGAGGATGGCGGCGACTTCGCTCATTTCGACGAGGAAAGTGGAGCGGCCGCGAGCGAGATTGTCGGAGGCGCCGATGCGCGTGAAGATGCGATCAAAGAGCGGGAGGCGCGCTTCGGTGGCCGGAACAAAGCTGCCCATTTGCGCCATGATGATGGTGAGCGCGGCCTGACGGAGATAGGTGGATTTGCCGCCCATGTTGGGGCCGGTGATGAGGAGAATGGATTGATTGGCGTCGTCGAGGAAAAGGTCGTTGGGTACGAAGCGCTCGCCCTGTTGTTCGAGAAGGTTTTGGATTACAGGATGGCGGCCGGCGGCGATAAAAAGTTCGCCGCGTCCGGCGGCGTTGGATGCGTGGCCGGGTTCGAATTCGGTGAATGATGGGCGGGAATAGTTGCGCTCGGCGGCGAGGGCGGCGAAATTCGCGAGTACGTCAAGCTGGGCGATCGCCACGGACGTTTGGCGGAGGCGCGAGGCTTCGGCGGCGATGGATTCGCGAATTTCGCGGAAGAGGCGGCGCTCGATTTCGAGGATGCGCTGGTCAGCTTCGAGGACTTTGCGTTCGTAGTCTTTGAGTTCCGGCGAAGTGTAGCGCTCGGCGTTGACCAAAGTTTGCTTGCGATCGTAATCCGGAGGCGCGAGATGCTGGTTGGCTTTGGAAATTTCGATGTAGTAGCCGAAGACGGTGTTGAAGCGAATTTTGAGAGAGGCGATGCCGGTGCGCTTGCGTTCGCGCTCCTCCATGGCGGCGATGGTTTGCTTGGAGGATTTGCTGAGGCCGCGCAGTTCATCGAGTTCGGCATTGTAGCCGGGGCGGATCATGCCGGGGTCGGTGGGGAGCGCGGGAGGATCATCGGCGATGGAGCGGGAGATGAGCTCGCGAATGTCGGCGAGTTCGTCGAGCTGGGAATAGAGAGCGGTGAGGCGTGCCGCTTGGAATTTCGCAAGAAGTCCGCGAAGCGCTGGGATCGCGGCGAGCGAGCGGCGCAAGGCGAGGAGGTCGCGCGGAGTGGCGTTGCCGAGAGTTACGCGACTAGTGAGGCGTTCGAGGTCGAAGATTTGATCGAGTGCGGAGCGGATTTCGTCGCGCGCGACGGTGGCGGATTTCAGTTCGGCGACGGCATCGAGACGGGCTTCGATTTCGCTGCGGTCAATGGAAGGACGCAGAATCCACGAGCGCAGCAGGCGCGCGCCCATGCCGGTGGCGGTGCGGTCGAGGGAAGAGAGCAGAGTAGAAGAGGATTCGTCGCCAATGGCGGGCTGGAGGAGCTCGAGATTGCGGACGGTGACGTTGTCGAGGACTAGGGCGTCCTGCTGCTCGTAATAGGCGATGCGGTCGAGGTGCTCGAGGCCACGTCCCGGCGGACGGACGCGCATGGCTGCGGTGCCGTTGCCGGAATCGGACGCGCCGATGGCCGCCGTTTCGCGCAAATAGTGCAGGAGGCCTCCGGCGGCGGAGATGGCTTGGGAGTGGCCGGCGAGGCCGAATCCGTCCAGCGTGGCGACGCGAAAATGCTGCGTCAAGAGACGTTCGGAGTGGGCTGCTTCGAAGATCCATTCGTCGAGACGGGTTTCGGTGGCGCCGGAGATGTTTAGAGGCGCGCTCGATTGAGGAAAAAGCGAGGATTGCGGTTGGGGGAGCAGGATTTCGCGCGGGCGGAGGATGGCGAGCTCATCGAGGAGACGCGCTTCGGCGGAAGGGCCTGAGAATTCGGTGGCGCGGAATTCGCCGGTGGAAAAATCCACGAAGGCGAGGCCGATGGGCTTGCTGCCGCCGTTGCGGGCAATGGAGGCGAGGAAATTGTTTTCGCGCATCTCGAGAATGGGCGAATCGGCGGTGCCGGGAGTGAGCACGCGGATCACTTCGCGGCGGACGAGCTTTTTGGTGCGCGAGGGATCTTCCATTTGTTCGCAAATGGCGACTTTATGCCCGGCGCGGATGAGACGCGCGATGTAGTGTTCCGCGGCGTGATAGGGGACGCCGCACATGGGCACGGCCTGGCCCTTTTCGCGATTGCGCGAGGTGAGGGTGATTTGCAGCTGGCGCGAGGCGACCACCGCGTCTTCGTAGAAAAGCTCGTAGAAGTCGCCGAGGCGGAAGAGCAGCAGCGCCTGGGGATGCTGGCGCTTGATGGAGTGGTACTGCTGCATCAAGGGTGTCGTGGGTTCGGTCATGGCACGTGATTTTTTGCGGAAACGGAGACGATTATCGCGGGTGGGAGGCGCTTTGGCAACAGCGAGGAATAAATTCTGGGCATCTGCTATCGTTCTGGGACTCTTGAGATGACTATGGGAAAGCATCGCGAGATTGAGGTAAAGCTGAGGGTTGACGATGTAGCGGGGCTCAGTCGGGCGCTGAAGACCCTGGCGGCCAAGCAGACTGCGCGAGTGCATGAGCAGGATACGCTGTTCGATACCGAGGACGGTTGGTTTCAGAAGCGGGAGGCCATTTTGAGGCTGCGCACGTGTACGCCTGCGGCTGGGCGGGCGGTGCGCGGTATGCATACTCACGAGGCGGGTGAGGCAACCGAGGGCATTTTGACATTTAAAGGATTGGTGGGAGGAGTGCGTCCGGCAGCGGGCCGCTACAAAGAGCGCGAGGAGATTGAGTTTCACGTCAACGATGTGACCCGCTTTGCTGGTGTGCTGCGGCGTATCGGGATGCGGCCGTGGTTCCGCTATGAGAAGTACCGGACGACGTACGCGTCACGCCGGTATCCCGGTCTGAAATTCGAACTGGACGAGACGCCGATTGGTTTCTTTTTGGAACTGGAAGGGCCGAAACGGCAGATTCGGAGGGCCGCAGAGGCGCTGGGATACTCGCGAGCCGATTACATCACCGCTTCTTACCTCGAACTTTACGCAGCGAAACGTCCTCGAAGCAGGTCAAAGCTGGGAAACATGCTGTTCCGCAAGAAAAAAATCGGTAAATAGTGAACTCTTCGCTTGACAAAAATTGCGAGTGCTTTTAACAAGGACACTGAAATGGAACGCACGGATTTAGGACGTTCATCGAACTCGGAGCCAGGGGGGCGATGCCTGTCTGAGCGAGGAATGAAGGCTCAGGCAGGGATTGCGGTACTGAGTGGCGTGAGCAGCCTTGTGTTGGCCAGTTTGGAGGCTAAGGGGGCTGTAGCCGGCCAGGAGTGATTTTGCGGGAGTGGGCAGCGCCCGTGGCCGGCATAGAGTCCGGTCACGGGCTTTTTTTGTGCCAAGTGAGCGCGACGAAAGTAGTGGACGCAGGAGGATGGGTCATGCTGCACGCAACGGAATTGCTGGGGTCGGAAGCGTACGACGCGAATGGGAACTTTGTCGGCAGGGTGAAGGAGTTCTATCTGGAGCCAGCTGAACAGGGGAACCGCGTCAGCCGGATGCTGCTGGCGCGCGGGAA
>DAIRCW010000193.1:0-1537 GCA_036796475.1 Candidatus Acidiferrales bacterium
CCGCCGCGAAGAGCTTCGCGAACGCCTCTGGTCCGCCGACACTTTCGTGGATTTCGATCACGGATTGAACACCGCAATCAATCAGTTGCGCGCTGCTCTTGGAGACGATTCTGCGAATCCGCGGTTCATTCAGACGCTTCCCCGCAAAGGCTACCGATTCATTGCACCCGTGGAAATTTCATCGCCCGCCGCATCCGGAATCTCCGTGACAAAGTCTCTCGACCTTGATCCCGCGCCCGCAGCTGTAAGCGAGCCCGTCACGCCTGCTCCCGAAGCACCCTCCACTCTGCTCGCCAATGCCCACGACCTGCCGCACGTCTCCAGTCGCACCACGCTCACGCTCTTTTTCCTCATTCAGCTGATTTATCTCACGTTTTACGTACTTTCTTTAGCGCGCTTGCCGGAAGTGCGTGCCGTCTTAGAGGAAACCCCAAAATATGCGCGCCTGATTTTCGTGGCGCTGATCGTAACCGCAGCCGCAGGCATCCCGATTCGCCTTTATCTGCTCACAGCGACAGCCTTCAATTACCGCGGCTTGGGCAGCAATTTCCGCAAGCTCTTCCCGTTTCTCCTGCCGCTGGACGAACTCTGGGCCTTGGCCCCATTTCTCGCCGCCGAACAGCTCGGCTTTGGACTCGCCCTTGCCGTCACCGCCGCCCTCCTTTACTTGCCCTTCGCACAGCGCTCTCTGCTGCTCATGCGCGACAAAAGTAGTCCTTCATCAAACGCCAATCTCGAGACCTGACGATTCTTGCCGCGAGTAATCGCCTTCTGCCGAACTCTCACCGTTAACGTACGCTACCGTATGTTTGAAGGCTATTTTCGCCCCATTCGGGGAGAATTTACTGTCCCCATGTCATTTTTACCGCAGTTACAGAAATTAACTATATGAAAATAAGCCGCTTGAGAGTGGCTTTCCGCGTGCCATCCTTTCGTGCGTAGGGGGAAGACAAGCCGAGAATCCCTTTAAGGGGATTGAGGGCTGGGCCGGCTTCCTTCCCCCACTCATTCCCGCCGAAACCTCCACGATACCTACCCTCTAAGCGGCGGGGGTGTGTTGGGACTCATTCATTCCTTTTACTATTGGCTTGGCGTATTAATTTCCAACTCGTGTTTCTGTTAGAATCCCGCCGCGCTCTCTGCGTACAAAGCTATGCAAACAAAAGAATTGTCGCCTCCAGAGCAATACCCTTTGGTGTCCTGCGAATTGACAACAGATCCGTTCCCCGGCCCTGGAAGACCGTCATTTCATCTCCTGTCGTAAATACCAAGGAAGATCCTAGGAAGAGTTTCAAGGCATTCTCGACGGAACAGTCTCCAAATAAGGAATAGGAAATGTCCGGTATCCCCGTTAATCAGGGCCTGAACGGTGCGAGAGGACCGGGCTCCTAACGGGCATAGGCGTTTTCAGTCGTCGGCGAAGAGGCAGGCGCGAACGGTTTCGTCCAACGGCAAGTCCGGCCCACTGAACAGATGGTCGGGGACTCGCATTAGGTCTTCAGCAATCTTGGGCATAGCCTTTTGCCGCGCGGCTTGC
>DAIRCW010000193.1:1547-2244 GCA_036796475.1 Candidatus Acidiferrales bacterium
CCTCGGCGGTGGTGTCTTGAAACAGCGTACGAAACCACCCGGATACTGTGTGAGTGATCTGGAAACAGCGGTCGTGTTCGCGCGCATACTCGTCGCCGGCTTGGGCCCAGTCGGAATGACGCAGCAGAGCGTCACGCAGCACGCGCACGCTTCGCAGCGCCGACGACATTCCTTGCCCATAGGTGGGATCACTGGTGGCCGCCGCATCGCCCAGGAGCGCGACGCCATCGCGATAGGGATGGCGCACCCAGGATTCGCTTACGTCAAACGCGGCTAGCGGCCCAGTGCACTCCACCTTGGCATACGCGGCTTCCATCAAGGGCACGGCGCGCGCCGACTCGCGTACGAAACTATCGAGTTTGTCGGTCCCTTGGAAGGCCAACCCGCTGCGGGTGGGGTACCCGAGATAACAGCGCCAACGATGTTTCGACTGCGGAATCATGATCGCGATCATGCCCAGCTCGGGATTGAAGATGAAGGTGGACATGTCCTGACGCGAGGCCACGCCAGTGAGCTGTACCCCAGCAAACTGAAAGGGCAGATGAAGTTTCTCGACCGCGAATCCGCCCCAGCGGCGGACGGCCGAGCCGCGACCGTCCACTCCTACAACCAGCCGCGCGGTGATTTTTTCCGTTGTGCGGTTGCGCGCCGTGACCGCCGCGTGACGGACGAGCCGCGCGGTCTCCTCCTCCGCCTC
>DAIRCW010000193.1:2254-5535 GCA_036796475.1 Candidatus Acidiferrales bacterium
GTACACGCCTCCACGCCTTCCACGGTGACTCCGCGACGGACGTCAGCGCCGCAGCTTTCGGCTTTGGCGAGGAGGGCTTCCTGCATCTCGGGATGGCAGTACGTAAAGAAAGGTTCTTTTTGTGGCGTTGTCTCGACCAGATTGCGCGGACCGAAACCCATCTCCATCCAGGGAACTTGCAAGGCGCAGGTATTCAGCAAAAGATCAGCGATGCCAAGCTGGCGCGCTTCGCCCACGCCCCACGAGACGAGAGCTTCACCACGCACGCGGTCGCGGAACTTGGTTTCGCGTTCGAGAACGAGGACTCGGGCGCCGCTGCGTGACATTGCAATGGCGAGGGCAGAGGCCGCCAGGCCGCCACCGACGGTTACCACGTCAAAATGGGGATTTGCCATATCGCACCCCATCGAACGAAAGTTAACCAGTGTTGTTGAATCTCCCCAGCCAGCCGAGGGTCCAATGGAGGCCAATACTAGCAAATTGGTGGGCGGCTGGGAAGCAGAGCGGCGGAGCGTAAGGCTGCGTTGGCCCATCCTTTCGTGTTGTTTCCTGCCCGCGGAAGGCGGGCGAAAAGGTGGAGCTGTTTTTTCGCGAGTAGGCACTTTCTGCGCTAACGACCAGGGAATCCGCCGTGGGTTGTGCCTGGTAAGTCGGCTAACCGGACATTCGCTTCCAATTCGCGGCGGTTCCCATTCGGAGCTCCGTCCGCTGAAGATTCCTCCGCCTTCTGATGTCGCTGGTCACGACCAAGTGAGCCGCTCGCGACAACGACTGGATGCGGCAGAAATTAGTTTTTGGTTTCGGTTTGGCGGATTTGCTCGCGATGGCGCGGGCGCGCTGGCGGGACATGTCGATGAGTTCGGTGTTGGAGGCAATGTCGTCGAGGGCGGGAAGAAGCGCGGCGGGTTCGGGAATCAGTTTGCGCCCTTGCCGTGGCGCTGCGGCGTTTGCGCCGCGCCGTTCCGCATCGCCCGCTCGACCCGCACTCGCCAAAGTTCCCGTTGGGCGTGTACATTCTGCGGATCAAGGGACACCGCTCGGTCTAGGTGCTCCTCCGCATCCGCGAAATTCTTTTGCAGCTCGAGCACGACGCCCAACACGTAGTTCACTTCCGCATTCGTTGGTGCCAGCTTGTACGCCGCTGCAAGATGGGTTTTCGCATCCATCAACTTGCCCTCTCTCATGGCCACGATTCCTTTTTCCACTTCCTTGCGTGGCCTCGGAGCCAGGATTTGGCCCGGCCTCACCTCGCTGACTGCCCCCGACACATCCCTGGGTAGTGCTATCAATACTCGATAGGGGTGGTTGCCTTCAGCCCTGAATTCTTGTCGTACGACCTGAAACCCGGGAGCGCCTGCCTCGATCTCGTATTCCCCCGCCGTCAAATTATCGAATTGCGCCTCAGCGCCGCCGTTTGTGCTGGCCCAGACTACCCTTTGGCTGACTTCATCGTGGAGCTTCACCGTGGCCTGTCGATCCAGCGCGAACCCCACTTCGTCGACAACGCATACGGTGATCGACATACTGCCTCCGCCCCTCGGCGTATTCTCTACCGCGGCGCTCGGGCCAGTTGACCTCGGCCAGTGTGCCCTGTTCGGGCTGCGCTGGCCCTGCGCGTGTCCGCTCTCCATCAAAAGGAACACACTCAACAGCAGTACCCAAATCCGGCCGCCAGAGATGATGCGCCGGGCGCGCGCTTGTTCTTTGCCTGGGGCTTTCATAAGCTCTCCTCAAAAACCGTCGCCAGCCATTCAGCGAGTACTCGGATAAACGGAATTGATTCGCGCCAAGAGGAAACGTGTGGAGTCCCTACGTGTTGCGCCCTCCAGAGCTAACCCCACTCGCCGCATTCAGTTCATCAATCATGTGCTGCAAGCTGCGCGCTGCCCGCATATTCATCTTCCAGATCACAAAGAACAGGACCGCGATGAACGCGGTTATCAGAGCCAGCATCGCCCGTCTAAGCGACCCATGGTGTTTCATAGCGTAGGCGACGATGGCCAAGACGATTCCGGGAACCATGGGAGCCAGATACCACGACCAAACCGTCTTCACCGCGTCGCGCTGTCGCTCCAGTTCCGAGCGATAGAAGCCGAGGGCGGTACCCGTGTCCACGCCCGCCGGCATGATCTTGGTCGCACCTCTGCGATGCAGCTGTACCACAATCCATCCAAGTGCAGCGATGAACAGCGCGAACGTGACCCGGTCCAGCCGGCTATGCGCGCTCGCAAAAAAATACGCGAGCAGCCCCACTGCAATCAGTGAAGCGACGTACTCTCGAACGTTTCTCCACAGGATCCGCCGTTCAAGCTTGGCCGCCCGCTTGTGGAGAATTTCGGTGGACATTTTGATTCCCTCCACGGGCTGGTCCTGCCATATCTCTTGCGCGGGGTTTTCTGGTTGAGTCATAGTGGTTCGCTTTCTGCCGAAAACTGGCGTGCCAGAATATTCTTGATTCGGTGAGTCTTGGTCGCAACGTTGCCGGGCGACAAACCCGTAAGCTCCGCAATCGAAGCGGCATCCAGGCCCTCCAGGTAGGAGAGGATGACATTCCTGTCGAGCGGCTGGAGACGCTGGATCAGGCTGAGGAGGCGATCCAGCGCATGATTGCGGTTGACCGCCTCTTCCGTTCTTGAGTCAGGCATATTTTCCAACTCCTCCAGCCCGACTAACTCGTGGCCGCGCGTGCGCCGCTGGCGCAGCACATGCGACGCGCCCACGTTGTGTGTCACGCGATAGATCCAGGTTCGCAACGAACACCGGCCGTCAAAGACATCGAAGCTGCGCCACAACGCGACGTGAACTTCCTGCAGCAGATCGCGCCGCAGTTCCGCGTCAGCCTCGTAAGCCCGCGCGAGTCGTTCGAGCGCCGCGCCATAGGTCTGAGCAACTTCCTGGTAAAGCTCGTCTCGTGTGGCTGCCATCGGGATGGCCTTAATTGCGCTCACATCTAGGTAGTCGATGCAACGTGAACTTTCTTACACCTGAAACCGCGAAAGACTTCGCTGAATTATGTGAAAAAAGAAGCGAACTCCCGGTAAGTCGGCTAACCGGACATTCGCTTCCAATTCGCGGCGTTTCCCGTTCGGAGTTCCATCCGCTGAAGATTCCTCCGCCTTCTGCTATCGCTGATCGGGCTTGGGTGAGGCGCTCGCGGCGACGGCGGGATACGGCAGCAGACTAGTTTTTGGTTTCGGTTTGGCGGATTTGCTCGGCGATGGCGCGAGCGCGCTGGCGGGACATGTCGATCAATTCAGAGTTGGAGGCAATGTCGTCGAGAG
>DAIRCW010000194.1:0-5469 GCA_036796475.1 Candidatus Acidiferrales bacterium
GTTCCAGTGACTGCGCCAGCCGCGATTTTTCCGCCGCGGAGAGTTCGTGCGCCGATGTGACGATGGCGTCCACGATTCCCATCCGGCGGTTCATTTCCGCATCAAAAGCCTGCTGAATCTCGGCAAGAATCGCTGTGCGGCTATGATCGATCAGAATGAATAGAAAATTCCGCACTTCCTGGTGCAGGCCCATTTTCCCGGCGATTTCGCCAAGAACGGATTTTTTCGCCTCCGCGCTCACTGACGGATTCGAAAGCAAATTGCGCAAATCACCGGACTCGGCGAAAACCTGCGCGAAATCGGCCAAATCCTTGCGGATTTTGTTCGCGTCTTTGTGCTCGAAGGCCACATCGGCCAGAGCCGAGCCATATCTCTGTGCGAGCGCGCTCACTTGGCGGCCTCTTCCAGCTCGGCGACGAAGCCGTTGAACAATTCCGATTCCTTGACCGTGTTGATTCGCTCGCGCAACATCGCGCTGGCCCGCTCCATCGCCAGTCGCGTGGCAATCACTCGCAATTCTGTTTGCGCGGCACGCTCCGCGGCGCGAATTTCTCCTTGCGCGGAGTCGCGGATGCGTTTCGATTCCTCCTGCGCCAGCGCGCGAATGCGTTCGCCTTCTGCGGCGCTTTCTCGCTTTGCACGCTCGCGCATGGCGGCAACTTCGGAATCGAGCGAAGCCATTTTGCGCTGCGCTTCAGCCTGCTGGCGCTCCGCTTCTTGCCGGGCGCGAGCGCTCTCCGCAATCGCACCGGCGATTTCGTCCTGACGGCTCCGGAAAAACGGCGGCGTTTTCTTCGCAAAAAACCAGACCAGCACAGCCACAAAAATCGAAAAATTGATCCAGCGATAGATCCATCCAGTGGTTGTAGACGCTTCTTCTTGCGGATTGGCCTGCGCCAGCACGGGTGCGGCCAGCACTCCTAGGGCAAACACGAGCGCCGAAATGCGCGTCGCAAACGCGCGGATCGAGCGAACGCCAATCACCGCGCGCCTCCTGCCGGAGCTGCAGGATGCTCTAAGATCACGTCCGCAATCCGCCCGGCGAGTGCCGCGCTCTGACCTTCAAGTTGCGCGCGCGCCGCTTCAAATTCGCTGTGAATGCGTTCTTTCTGCGCGCGAACTTCGCTCTGTGCCGCGCTGCGCGCGTCCTCCAGCACCTTTGCGCGCTCGCTCAGCACGGCTTGGCGCACTTTTTCCTGCTCTGCAAAAACTCCCGCGCGCGCCTTTTTCAGAGCATCCTCGTAAGATTGGACCTGTCCTTTTGCGGAGGCCTGCACGGCTGCGGCTTCTTCGCGCGCTTTGATGATTCGCGCGTTGCGTTCCGCCATGGTGCGCTCGAGCGGTTTGAAAAAATTGGCGCGCAAAAACCAATAGAACAAAAGGAAAAGAATGATGGTCGGAACAGACTTAAGGAAGAGCCAGCCGAGCTGTTGCAGAATCTGCATCGCACACTATTGCGACTGCCGCATTTCCTCCGTGGATTTTCTCGAAGCTTGGCGGTTCGCCGCCGCCTCAGGTTACTTCTCACCGCCCACAGACCGCTGTTTCGCCCACCGCGAAGCCCAGAATTATCGCATCCATTGGTTGCCGCGTCAACGGCAGCGGGAATCACCATTGTGCGCTAGCTCGAACGCCGTCCGCCGTGCGTTTTTTGCAGTCTGCATCCATTTTTCTGCACAAATAATGTCCCGAAATACCGCCCTTACAAAATTAACCGTATTGTTGGCGGCTCTAGTACTGCTTACAGTGGATAAAACCTAATCTTTGGGGGAATGGAAAAAATGTCAGATTTGTATCGCAGCACTCCGAAACAAGATGTTCCTACGCGCGAAGAGATCGCGCACCGCGCATATGAACTCTACGAGCAACGCGGGGGCGTGCATGGACGCGACTTGGAAGACTGGCTGACCGCCGAGAGGGAATTGCGAAGTCAAAATCTCACGCGCGTCCAGCCGGCGCCCGTAGCCCAAGCACAAGAAAAACGGCCCGCGATTTCCGGCTCGCGCCGCCAGTCCCGGTCGAAGTCCGCTTCCGCCGCCAGCCCGGCATTCAACAATTCAAAGCCTTTCGACACCCATACGACAACATAGGACATTCGCCCTTTCGCGAAGAAACGCACGCAAGAAGTTAGCGCAGCCGCTCGAGACGTTCGACGGCCGGCTCTAATTCCTGCCGCTCGTTCCAGAAATCGCGCCACAGGTCGCCCGTTTTCTCGATTCTTCGCGCCATCGAGTTCAAGTTCCATTTCGCTTGCTGCAACGAAGGGGCAAGTTCGGCCTCGCGCACCGGCGCGGACACCGGCGCATGCGGAAACGCGCGCACGCTGTAGACCGACGCGAGCGACTGTCCGGAAGAATTTTGGTGCGCATCAAGATAGATGCGGCCCTTGGGACGCTTGCGCACGCTGCGTTCCGCCGTAAGCAGTTCAGGATGCTTCGCGTCCACAAGGGAGGCGATGGCTTCAACGAACGCGCGCGCCTGCGCATACGTGTAACGCGGCTCAACCGGCACAAAAATGTGGAACCCTGTCGCGCCCGAAGTCTTCGGAAACGCCTTGAGCTCTGCCTTCTCAAGTATTTCCAGCAGGATTTTCGCTAATTTGATGACCGTCGCAAACGGCGTACCCTCCGTCGGATCCAAATCAAAAAAAATATAATCCGGATTTTCGAGGCTTCCGATGCGGCTCGACCACGGATTGTGATCAATGCATCCGAGGTTCGTCAGATAGAGCAGCGTCGCACGGTCATTCGCAACGAAGTAATGCGTCGGCTTGCCGGTGCTCTCCGAATCGATGGGTGTGGTTTTGATCCACTCCGGCGTGTTCTTGTCCGCATCTTTTTGGAAAAACGACTGCCCCTCGATTCCGTTCGGATATCTCCGCAGCACCATCGGCCGCTCTTCGAGAAATGGCAAAATCAGCGGCGCCATTCGGAAGTAATACGCGAGCAGATTGCGTTTCGTGATTCCGTCGGCAGGGAAATAAATTTTATTGAGGTTGGTGAAGTGCAGCGTGCGGCCATCAACTTTTCCACGAACCTCCTCCGCTGAACCCGACTCGAGTTCCCGCTGTACCCCTTCATCCGTCTCTGGAGCGCCTGACCCGTGCTTGCGCCTCGATTCATGTGAACCCGCCTTGGCCTTGCGCGTTTCAGCTGATTCCGCTACTTCGATCTCGCTCTGTTCCACCGGCTCCTTGGTTTCTTTTTCCAGTGTGCATTCGTGCGGATCGCGATCCTCCTGCAATCCAACAAACCGCGGCTGCCGCAAGTGCACGCCCTCCGTCCAGCCGCCGAATTTCGCGCGCGCCACAAGCTCTGGCTTCACCCAGGTGGCTTTTTCGCGCGTTTTTGGCGGCTCGGAAAATGGGCATTCCTTCGTTTTCAGTGACTGCAGTCGCGGCCACAATCGCTTCTGCATCTCCACCGTAAATCCGCTGCCAATGCCTCCGATGTATTTCAGTTCGTCGCCATCGTAGAGCCCAAGCAGCAGCGCGCCAAAGTACTCGCGTGAGCCACGCGGATCTGTCCAGCCGCCGACGACCGCATCCACATCCTTTTCTGTTTTGAACTTGAGCCATGCCGTCGTTCGCCCGCTCGGGTAAACGCTATCCGCCTGCTTGCCCACAATTCCCTCGAGATTCTGCTCCGCGGCCGCCTCAAAAAAACGCTTCCCATCGCCAACGTGATGATCCGAATAGCGCACCGCCGCGCTCGTACGCAGCACCTCTCCGAGAAATTCTTTGCGCGCGAGCAGCGGAACGTGCCGCAAATCGTGTTCATTGCAATAAAGAATGTCGAAAACGTAGTACACCACCGGCGCTTCTTGCAGCAGGCGCGCCGAGGGATTCCGTACGCCCATGCGCGACTGCAGCCGCTGAAAATCGCTCCGTCCGCTTTGGTCCAGCACCACCACTTCGCCATCGAGCACGGCTTCCCGCGCGTTCAGCGAATTTGCGAGCGCCTGCAACTCAGGAAATTCGCCGGTGATTTCGCGTTTCGCGCGCGACCACAGCTTCACCTCGCCATCCTTCACGCGAGCAATCGTGCGAATGCCATCCCACTTAATTTCGTAAATCCACTCCGGGTCCGCGGATGGATTTTCCGCCAGCGTCGCCAGCGCCACTTGCGGAGCTTCTAAGATCGCCGCCTTTCGCGCCCCCGTCGGCAATTCGGGACGCGCCCGCGGAGCTTCATGCCCGTCCGCGCCGTCTTGACTTTTTTTTTGTACCTGCAAAACCGGCTCTGCGACGACTCCGGCAGGGCCGCTCGTGGCCGCCTGGTCGCGATGCTTGATCATCAGCCATTCGTTTTTCGCGCGATTGTCCCGCAGACGCACCAGCACGAAGCTCCCCTTCAATTTCTTGCCGTGCAGCGTGAATTTCAATTCCCCGCGCTCGATTTGCTTGCTGGCCGAAAGCTCACCCTCCTCCGCGAACGTGCCGTGATCCCAAATCGCCACTTCGCCCGCGCCGTAGTGTCCCTTTGGAATTGTCCCCTCGAACGTGCGGTATTCCAGCGGATGATCCTCGGTCTGAATCGCCAGCCGCTTGTCCGCCGGATTCATGGACGGCCCTTTCGGCACCGCCCACGATTTCAGAACGCCCTCAATTTCCAGCCGAAAATCGTAATGCAGCCGCCGCGCATGGTGCTCCTGCACCACAAAGCGGTTACCGCCGCCGCGCGCGACTTTTCCGCTCGGCTCCGGCGTCTCTTTGAAGCTCCGCTTTTTGCGGTACTCCTTCAGGGAACCCATAGCTTGATTATAGAGATGTTCACGGCTGCTGCGGCAATCCAACAATTTCGTAGAGGACTTCCTGACCGCAGAGTAGGCATTGCCCTGAGCCTTCGCTGCGCACGTTAGGTTTATACTAATCGTAAGAAGCGGAAAGCGAGGTGCCGTATGCCTTCATCGGCCTGGAAAGGATTCATCAGCTTCGGACTGGTTTCCATTCCCATTCGGCTGTACGCCGCGGCGCGTTCGACCCGCATCGAGCTGCACCAGCTTCATAGCGTTTGCAAAACGCGCCTGAAGCAGCCGCTTTTTTGCCCCACGTGCAATCGCATCGTCACGCGCGATGAGGTGGTGAAAGGCTGCGAGTACGAGGACGGCAAGTACGTTCTGCTCGAACCCGAAGAAGTGAAGCGCATCGCGCCGCAGTCGGCGCGCTCCATGGAGATTCTGGCCTTCGTGAAAGCCTCGCAAATCGATCCGCTGTTTTTCGATTCTTCCTATTTCGTTGTGCCCGAAGACGAAGGCCGCAAAGGATACGATTTGCTTCTGCGGACGCTCGAAACCACCAAGCGCGTCGGCATCGCCAAACTCGCCATGCATCAGCGCGAGTACACCGTGTTCATGCGCCCCTACGACCACGGCTTGACGCTGCATACCATGTATTTTGAAAACGAAATTCGCCAGGCGCCCGGGTACGGCAAGACCGACAACATCAAACTCAAGCCGCAGGAAATCAAG
>DAIRCW010000195.1:0-5451 GCA_036796475.1 Candidatus Acidiferrales bacterium
AGGATTTTGCTCAAGCTGTCGCCCCCAGGCTGCTTACCTCGGCCTTTCACCCTTCAACGACTTTGCGAATCTCCGCCTCGGGCACCGCGCCTTCGCGAATAATCGACCAATCATCGCCGTGCAGCGCCACAATCGTCGATGAAAGCGTCGCGCCTGTCTCACCGCCATCCAAAATCAGCGGCAAACGCTCGCCCAATTGCTTCACCAGTTGCTGCGCGTTGCTGCACGCCGGAAAGCCCGACAAATTCGCGCTCGTCCCCGTCACCGGGCCGCCAAAGCATTCGATCAAATCGCCGATCACGCGCGACTTCGGCCAGCGCAGCGCCACGCGTCCGCTGTTCCCCGTCACTTTCAACGGCAAACGGTGCGTTGCCTCCACCACAATTGTCAGCGCGCCCGGCCAGAACTTCTGCGCCAAATCGAAAAAATTATCCGGCAAATCGCGCGACAAAATCACCGCCTGCTCCACGCAATTCACCAGAATCGGCAGTGCCTTGGTTTCCGCGCGCCCTTTCACTTCGAACACACGTCCAATCGCCGCCAGATTGTACGGATCCGCGCACAGTCCGTAATAAGTATCGGTGGGAACGCCGACCACCCGCCCGCGCTGAACCAGACTCGCGGCGAAATGTATAGCGTGGGATTCGGGTTCCTCGGTTGAGATTTTCAGGACTTCCGCTGGCAAGTTGGCTCGCTCTCGATGCTACTCGTTCGCGACCGCAATCCACGCACGCTACCATACGCCCTGCGCCTCACGCAAGCATGGCGCCGTCACTGCTTCCTGTAATCAGGAAGGGACTACCAAACATATATCTCGGACTACTTTGAACCACGCCCCGTGATCGCACGGAACGCCTTCGCGATTAGCCATCCGAGAATCATTAATTGCGGATAGGCTCCAAACATCGGAGCGGAAGAGGACAGCGGAGTCGATTTCGAATTTGTGCCAACCGCCGGTTTATCAGGCATGGAATCTCCTCCACCAATTGCGCTGCGGCGTAGCAAATGCGAGTATTGTTAGCCAAGCGCGAAACGGCGCGCTCATGCGGACTTGCTTTTGCGCCCAAAATCGAAAAAAATGTCTACCATGCTACCGGAACAAAAATGCCCAACATGCGGACGCCGCATGCTGCTTTATCACTGCGCTCATAATCATTGCCCGACCGAACGCCGCATCTGCGTCGTCTGCGAATGCGGAGGCATCCGCCCCGCCATCCCGTTCAAACAGACCAGCTTCTTCCCTGAGTGTCACCCCAACGGCATGCTCCTCGCCGACGAAAACCGCAGCTACAGCTGAGCCCTAGACAAAGGGTTCTACGTGTCCGAGAATCCGTCTATGGACGCAAACCACATTCAAAAAATAATCCAAGGTTCGGATTCCGTTGTCCGGTGGTTTGGCGTTTGGCCAGATTTCCATGATGCGGAGATTCTTTACTTGAATCTCACGCGCAGCGGTGAATCCGCCCTTCGCGTTTTCCCTGATTTCTCGCAAAAACCAGCATTCGTAGATTTTTTCCTTGAAGAAGTGACCGATCTGGAGCTAGCCGACTTCAGCAGTCAGAACGTAATTTCTTGCTTGGACATTCAGACGGTAACTGATCAAACCAACACCGAAGCCGTGCGGCTCACACTTGCCCCGTGCTATGGCCTAGCAGGCCGAATTGACGCCAAACGCATTCGAGTTGAAGTTATTCCCGGAAAACCCGAGAAGTGATGCGCTAGCGATACTGCTGTACTTGGCGAATCGCATCGCTCTCTGCTACGCTTCCTGCAATGGCCGCGCCCACGCGCATTTCGCCGCATAAATCCGCGCCTGCACGCGCGCGCAGCGGCGAATCGCGCAGCGAAGCCTCGTCCAACACGGTCATCACTTCGCGCGAAAATCACTGGCTGAAGACCTTTCGCGCGGCGTTTCACGCTTCGCGCCCCGAGGACAATCGCATTGCCCTCGAAGGCCCGCATCTCGTCGCAGAAGCCATCCGCTCCGGCCTGCGCATCGAAGCGATTCTTGCCAGCGCTTCCGGCGAGCGCCATCTGCCCGCATTGCAAGCGGCTCTCGACCATCCCACGCTCATCCTGCGTACCACCGACAAACTTTTCGACGGGCTCGCGTCCACCGAAACGCCGCAAGGCCTTGCCGCGCTTGCCCGTGCGCCGGAATACAAACTCGAACATCTTCTTCGCGGCGCTGACTCGCTTGTGATTGTGCTCGTCGCGGCCCAGAATCCCGGCAACGTGGGCGCGATCCTGCGCTCCGCGGAAGCCTTTGGCGCAACAGGCGTCATCGCCACGCGCGGCACCGCCCATCCCTATTCGCCGAAGGCCCTGCGCGCATCCTCCGGTTCTTCGCTCCGTCTTCCGATTCTCGCGGAACTTACGCCTACCATTGCACTCACGCAACTGCGCATCTCCGGATTGCAGATTCTCGCTGCGTCGGCTTCGCAAAATCCTAATGCGCGCCGGCCTGATGAACTGGATTTGCGCGCCCCGTTCGCGCTGCTCATCGGCAACGAAGGCGCGGGTCTGCCGCCGGACATCGAACGCAGCGCCGACGCTCTCATTCGCATCCAAGTTGCTGCGCCGGTGGAATCCCTGAACGCAGCCGTGGCCGCTTCTCTGATCCTGTACGAAGCCGCGCGCCAGCGCCGCGCAAAAACCTAATTCCGGTACAATCGCGCAAATCTCATGAGCCTTTTTCGCGCCATCGAGCCGCAAGAAGACGAGCCGCAAGGTTCGCGCCCGCTGGCCGACCGCATGCGCCCGCGCACGCTCGACGAAGTGATGGGCCAGGAAAATCTGCTCGCGCACGGCAAACCGCTGCGCACGCAAATCGAGCGCGACCAGATCGTCTCCATGCTCCTCTGGGGCCCGCCCGGCTGCGGTAAAACTACGCTAGCGCGGCTCATCGCCAAAACCACGCGCTCGGAATTCGTTCCCTTCAGCGCAGTGATGTCGGGCATCAAGGAAATCAAGCAAGTCATGGCCGCCGCGGAAGGCGCGCGCCGCTACGGCCGGCGCACCGTCGTATTCGTCGACGAAATTCATCGCTTCAACAAAGCGCAGCAGGACGCATTCCTCCCCTACGTGGAAGCCGGCACCATCCTTCTCATCGGCGCGACCACGGAAAATCCTTCCTTCGAAGTGATCGCGCCGCTGCTCTCGCGCATGAAGGTTTACGTTCTCGAAGCGCTCTCGAGCGACCAAATTCTCTCGCTTCTTTATCGCGCTCTCGCCGACAAAAAGTACGGCCTCGGCAACGAGAACATCGAAATTCCCTCGGAAGTCCTCGACCGCATCGCGCAAATCGCCAACGGTGACGCGCGCGCGGCCTACAACACGCTCGAAGCCGTCGTCCTCGGCTCAGAACCCGCCGCGAACGGCAAGCGCATTGTCACCCGCGAACGTCTCGATGACGTTCTGCAGCACAAGTTCCTCCTCTACGACAAGTCCGGCGAAGAGCATTTCAATCTCATCTCCGCGCTGCATAAATCCGTGCGCAATTCCGATCCGGATGCCGCGCTTTACTGGCTCGCGCGCATGCTCGAATCCGGCGAAGATCCCCTGTATTTGGCGCGCCGCTTGGTGCGCATGGCCAGCGAAGACATCGGCCTCGCCGATCCCAACGCGTTGCAAGTCACTCTCGCAGCGATGAACGCATTCGATTTTCTCGGCGTGCCCGAGGGCCATCTCGCTCTCGCCGAAGCGGCCGTCTACCTTTCGCTCGCGCCAAAATCCAATGCCGTGTACACCGCATTCGGCGAAGTCCACGAAGATTTGCAGCGCACCATCGCTGAGCCCGTTCCGCTGCATCTGCGCAACGCCGTCACCGGATTGATGAAGCACATTGGCTACGGCAAAGGCTACCAGTACGCGCACGATAAAGAAGAAAAAGTCGCCGACATGGAATGCCTGCCGGAAAGTTTGCGCGGCCGCGTTTACTATCATCCAACGGATCAAGGCCTCGAAGCGCGCCTCCGCCAGCGACTCGAAGAAATTCGCCGCATCAAATCAAAACGCAGCGAAAATGCCGGCGGCGCGGATTCACCCGAGGCAGAAAATCATGCGCACGGCGCATCGAAGTCAAATAAACTCAAAGAGGCAAACAAACTGAAGGACGCCAAACGATGACCCACCGCCCCGCCCCGGCCTTCTCTCTTCATTGTCATTCCGAGCGAGTCCCGATGCCGTTTATCGGGACGACGAGGAATCTGCTTTTACTCTCCACCGTGCTCCTCGTCGCTCTCTTTCCGCAGACTCTCCGCGCACAGATAAAACCCCTGGCCACCATCCAGCTCGATTGCCGCGCTTCCGCCATTTCTTCGCAGGGCCTCACCGCCTGCGTCGCATTCCACCAAATGCATTTCCAAAAGTACACCATCGAGCGCGACGACATCTGGACCGTCACCATGAAAGGCAAGCGCCGCCAGATCATCAATGGCGCGCGCCTCGTGCAAACCGATACGCCTTTCAGTTTCGCCATGCGCAAACTGGCCTTCTCTCCCGATGGCAAGCTGCTCACCGTGCAAATGACCACCGCGCAGGTCAGCACGAATGGCTCGACGCAGGAACAGAAAATGGTCGACCTCATCGACACCGACGGCAAAGAAATTCCCGTCGCCGGAACAAAAACGAGCGTCATTCTCGACGCCACCGATGCCACCTGGCTCGCCGACGACCAAACCGTCGCGTATCTTCTTCCCGCCGAAAATTCTGAGCTGCTTTTCCGCATTGGCCTCACGCGTCCCAAGGAAGGCAAAGGCGGCGCCATTTTCGAGGGCCATCTGTTCACCGCGGTCGCCTGGGACGCGGCGCACAGCAGCGCTGTGGCCGTCGAGCGCACCGAGAATTTCGACGAACCCATCAAGCTCGTCCGCCTCGATCTGATCCATCAAACCGACACCGTGCTCACCACTCTGCCGGCGTATCTTGGCCGGCTGACTCTCTCGCCCGCCGGAGATCGAGTCGCGTACTACATCGACGGCAACACCATCGAAGTTCGCGCGCTCGATAATCCGCAGAAGGCCATCAGCGTGAATTGCGCTTATGGCAGGCTGGCGTGGGGCAATTACGAGGATCGCATTCTGCTGAAGCGCGGGCCGGAGAATCGCAATGGCGATCTGGTGTGGCTGTCCATTCCCGCGGGCAACGTCACGCCCATTCTTCACGATTTGATTTACAAAGATTTCGCCATTTCGACGCAGGCCCACGCCATCGTCGTCACCCAACCCGGCGACAACCACCTCTCCGTCTTTCCTTTGCAATAGACTCCTGCTCCGGAACTGACTGGCGAGTGGCGCTTCTAATTTCCTGTCGCGAAGCGGCGGAAGAAGCTGGTGGGCTCCCAGGCGGGTTTCGATGGATCGTTGGCCACGCGGTCGGATAAATCGTAAATCAAGTGGCAGAATTTTCCGGCGGCGTCGTGGTCTACTTTTTGATTCGTGTCATCCGAAG
>DAIRCW010000196.1:0-5445 GCA_036796475.1 Candidatus Acidiferrales bacterium
TCTGCGTGAATACGTCGGCGATATCGTCGTCCGTATAGCTGCCATTGTTGAGCTCGGCGCGAAACGTTCCTTGCCACTCCTGAGTGGAAACCTGGCCGTGCGTATCCGGAGCATGAAGAATAAATCCCTCGAATTGCAGTTCCCGAACGCCGCTGATCTTCGGCCTGGCTTTGAATGTCACATCTCCAAAGGTTTGGTTCGAATCGGTTCGCTCGATAAATCCCACCTCGGGATTGAAGTTCGGCCCGATTCTCCGCTTTTCTACCACGCCTTCCATCCAGTCGGAGTGATACGAAAGCGAAGCGCCGACATCAGTCGCGCTGCCTGATGTCCCGCTTGGATTCTGGGCTGAACGCGTTGCGGCGGCGTGGGCATCGACGAACCAGTCTTTGGCGAATACCAAACGCGTATCTACGCCTCCAGTTTGATTGAATGAGTCCAGCGGATCACCCGAGCGCTTGTCAATTCCCATCGCGCCGATGTAGGAGCCTGCCCAGAGCGATTCTTTTACGCGTACAACTCCATAATTCGCGTATGGATTCGGTCCGCTCGAGCGCGTGTCCACGTCCATCACGCCCAATTCCGTGCGGCCTATTTTCCCCGTCAGCTTCGCGCCGCCATTGATCGGCACCTGGTTTCCTGTGATTGGATCAATCCCGATATTCCGGCTAAAGAAAAGAAAGTCCATATCGCCAAGGTCAAAATTAAACACGCCCGCATTCTCCAAGAAAAATGGCCGTTTTTCCGGGATGAAAACCTTGAATGGTGTGATGTTGAATGGCTCCAAATCCACTTCCGTATCCGCGAAATCGGTGTTCCCGGTAAGATTTAACAGCAGATTCGACGTGATCCCGTATTTCACGTCAACTCCGCCGGTCAGCGGGAACAAAGAATCCTGCCCGCTGATCTTGTCGTAGCGCGCAACCGCATACGGCTTTACGATGAACAGCCTGCCGCTCCCGATGTTTTGGATTCCGCTCAGCACACCCGCCTGCGAAACCTTGGTGATTCCAAACCTCCTCCAATACGCGGCCCACAGGTCCTCTTCGTTTTTCCTGCGAATGAATCGTTTGAAGTTCAGGCCCCAGACGATCTCCTTTGATTGCGTGATGTTGAGAGTCGAAAATGGGATTTCAATCGTCGCTGTCCACCCGCGTTCGGTGATGCGGGCCGCGGAAGTCCATACGCCGTCCCATCCGGAATCAAAATCTCCGCTATCAGTTCGTTGCTCTTCCACGATCAGGCCGTCCACTTGCGTCCCTAGCGGATTAAATTCGAAAACGTAAGCATTTTGCCGGTCATGGTTTGAGTCGATCAAAATCTCAAAATGATCGTCCAGATCCTGGCTCACATCGCGCCGAAGCTCCGTGGCCACGATGCCCGATGGCTCCGCGTCGTAACAGTAGACGCCGAAATAAACGGCTCGTTTGGTGTATAGAATTCGCACTTCTGTTTTCTCCGTCGCGGCCCGGCCTTCGAACGGTTCCTGCTGGCGAAAATCGTCAATCGGTTTGGCCAATTGCCACAACGGATCATTCAGCGTTCCATCTAATCGCGGAGCATGATCCACGCGCGCCGCTTGCGCTGCCCGCAGGCCTTCAGGATTCAACGATTGCGCAGCAGGCGAAGCTTGCCCCGCACTTCTCTGCGGCAAAAGCAGGAATGTCCCGGCGCACACCACTGCCAGCACGCGAAGCACTGCGCCGATAGATTCGCAAGGCGCTGCGCGACTGGGTGTGTCTTTCCTTCGGAACAGAGAGCGCATGGGCGTCTCAAATATAATTCAAAACGCTAAAGGTTCAGTGGGCCAAGCGGAGTGTGCTGCGAGGCGATGAGCAGTTCGCCCTGGAAAGCGGATTCAGCGGGGCGGCGGTTCAAAGCTTCTGTGGCGGAAAGGTGCACGAGGTCAGGATTGTTGTTGGTTTCCGAAACGTGAGCGAGCACGAGAAAGCGCGCGCGCGCGTCGAAGCCCTCAGCAGAAGAAAGATATTCGCTCACAATGTGATTCGAGAGATGGCCGGTGCGGCTCATGACGCGCTGCTTGACGTACCACGGATACGGCCCGACTTTGAGCATTTCGAGGTCGTGATTCGATTCGAGGATGAGGCAATCGGCGTCGCGCAGATGGAATTTGACGAGTTCCGGCAGATAGCCGAGGTCGGTAACGATGGCGACTTTTGTGCCGTTGGTGCGGAACGTGTAGCCCACGGGATCAGCGGCGTCGTGCGGAATGGAGAATGGCGAAACTTCGATGTCGCCGATGGTGAATTTTTCGCCGGCGCAGATATGCTCCACGCGCTCAAGTTTTTTTGCGGAAGTCTCCGGCAGGAAGCGGAGAATTTCGGCGAAGGTGCCTTCGGTAAGATAGGCCGTGGCGCGAAAATGGCGCAAGAGTTGGGGCAGTCCGCTGGAATGGTCAGTGTGCTCGTGAGAAATGAGGATGGCGTCCACGCGATCGGGATTTTTGTTGAGTGCGGCGAGGCGGCGAAAGGTTTCTTTGCGGCCGAGGCCGGCGTCCACCAGGAGACAAGTGCGCTCGGTTTCAAGCAGCGTGGCGTTTCCGGAGCTGCCGGAAGCGAGAATGGAAATTCGAAAGCTGATAGGCCCTCGCCAGCCGCGCCCTCCGAAGCAATGAATTGCGCGACTTCCGCCGCATGATGACAAAGCGAAGAAAGTTCGTCAACGGGAAAGACGCTAGCAAGTGCTCTGTCATTTCCGCGGAGCATTTCCTTAGAGTAAGCAGTGTGGCCATTCGGCTTCCGTCGTAGCAGGTTAGCAGATGAAGGCACGAGAAACGGTTGGCGTGAATCCGGAGTGCGTAGCGAGCCTGAGTGTCCGAAAGCGGACGCTGGCATAAAAATTCGGCGAAAAAACTCGATTAGGCTTGGCATCGTTCTTTTGTTTTCAGTGAGTTGGGTCAATTTCTAATTTCCCATAGAAACTCGATTAACCTTGGAAAGCAGTGACGAGTGGCTAGTGGCGAGCGGCTAGAAAAGAGAACACTTCGCGCGCCCGCTAGCCCCTTAATAGAAGCGTGGCCTAAATCCCGCTGAAAATTATCGATTAGAAATTTGGAAGTGGCTGAATAGAAGCCAGTTAAGAGATTTTCTAATTTCTGCGCTTCGAGACCACTGCTCAGGGGAGGTCCTTCGTTCCTCAGGGTAAACCAGCATTGCACCTGGATCGTTGCGAACGCTCGAAATGTTGCGATTAGAAATTGACCGAGGCTTTGTTTTGTGTGAGTTACGGGGAATTCTAATTTTGGGGTGTTGCGATTAGAAAGGCAGTGACGAGTGGCCCTTCCTCCGTCAGGGCAAGCAAGTGACCCTTCGACTGCGCTCAGGGCAGGCGAGTGACGAGCAGGCAAAACCGCCGAATGATGGCGTCCGTTCCATTTTGGGAATTGGGTGGTGGCGACAGGAGTGCGGTTATGCGGCGGGGCGGGCGGCGGATTGGAAGTGCGTGCTGACATCGGCCAGTGGTAGCACGGAGCGGGGTGGCGAGGCAAGCGATTTACAGCGAACGGGGAAAAAGAGGGGTTAAACGGGAAGAGAATGGAGGCAAAGAGGCAGGAAAGGCGAAAGGCGGAACATGAGAGGTGGCCTGGGTTCCGTGAAAGCTGAATACTCGCGCAAGAAACCTGCGATCGGAGGACCGAGGCTGGCCTACCGACAGTTGCCCGTGGGTTCTTCCTTGCTTCGTCAGAACACGTGGGAATAGGCGGGACTGTGCACAGAATTCGCATTGGAAGCGAGAAAGTACGCGCACTCTTTGCAGAGAACGCGAGGAGCGCGGCACCCTCCTAGTTCAGTCTAGCCGTTACGTGCGGTGTGGATGCGGGTGAGAGTCCGCTGGTGGCGTGGCTCACACCCAGCTGCGCCGCCCGCCGTTTCGCTGTTTCGGTGCGCGCAGAGGCTACAGGCTCAATAAAGTGGTTTCGGCGCATGCAGCTCCAGCTGGATCTGTTGTGTGTCGCGCAGGAGGGTGACGTGGTACGAGGCGGGTTTGCAAAAAAGGCTTCGGATTGCTTCAAGACCCAGAGCACCGGCGTCTCGGCCGTTGATTTGAAGCAGAACGTCACTGGGGCGCAAACCGGCCGCTGCGGCAGGTGAATTCGCAAGGACATGCTCGACGTCAATGGTTTTGAAGTCAGGCTGCTGCGCTTCGAGGACAAGGCCAGTCGTGTCCGCAAGGAACGGCTCTTGGAATTTCTCGTTCGGTTCGAGGATCATTTCGCGACGCGGGTAATCGAGAATGACGGTGAAGCGGCTAAGAATTGCGCCGCCGATTGTCCCATCGTACGCGCTGGAGGCCGTAGCGCCGGATTTTGCCTCAGGGAAAACGGTGGCCGGATTAGCGATGGTTAGAGAGCCAAGACGGAGCGCGGCCACGCGCCCGAGCCTAACTGGGAATTCGCCCCCTGTGCCGAAATCAAAAGAATCGACGCTGCGATCGGCAGATGGCACTAGCCGATTCCTTTTTAAGAAGGGAGTGTACAGACGAAGCGCGGTGTAAGTGCCCAGATCGACGGCGAGGTTCGCGGGGACCTGCGGCCCACCGGCTGGCAAAATGGCGGCGGAAAACAGGGCCGCTTCGCCCCGGAAATCGAGGGGAATGATAACGCCACTGCCGTGATACTCGAAGCTGCCAGGGTCGGAAAGAGTGAGACGTTGCGCCGCATAGTCAATGGTCACAACGAAGCGCTTGAAAAGATCCACACCCAAGATGCCCTGAATGGGACGGCCTTCATGCATTTCCATCTGATCGAATGGCACAACGAGCACAGATTTTTCCGACAGCTCGGCATCGCCGACGCGAAGATGGACGTCCTTTGCGAATTTTACGGAGAGCAGATGATCGCCATTGCCCACCAATTTCGCGGCGCCGGAAGAGCGTAACTGAAGCGATTGTGCTGTGGTTTCGCTCAGTCCGGTCATCCCCGCACCCGTATCTAGAACCATGTGGATTGCTTCGCGCTGGTTTACCGTCACCGACAGATATACACGGTTGTGATATAGCTCGAACGGGATCTGCGTCGACTCAGAATTTGAGAGGAAGTAACCTTCGTAGGAGGGTGAGCACACAAAGGCGACGACGGACAAGAGTCCCACAAAAGCCATCACGAAGTAAAAGCCATTCCTCACTTGGGATAGTTATACGCGAAAACTCGGTGATAAGTTCCTGTTCTATGGCCCCGGTAAAATTTGTTTGGAACGGACGATGCGTTCCGCGGGGAGGTGTAGGTGTCGAAGTGGAGGAATTGGCGCGGGAGATCAGGTGCGCGCGCCGGAAGACACCAACGTGGGAAGCATGGCACCCGCGGAATCAGCGTTTGATTTGGATGCGGGAGAATTTGGTGTAAGGCGACATGTCGGAGAGGATGACGGTGTCGCCGGGCTGGAGGCCGGAGAGGATTTGAATGTTGGTGGCGCTGGCGCGGCCGAA
>DAIRCW010000197.1:0-5437 GCA_036796475.1 Candidatus Acidiferrales bacterium
GCGTACCAAATTTAGACGTGAACCATTCCTGGACGAGCGGATGCGCCCATTCGAGGCCGGCGGTTAAAGGAGCGGATGCAGTATTCGTGCTCATGAGGACGGCGGAAGTGTTTCCGAACAGAAAAGATGCGCTCTATTGTGGCCCAAATTGCGCCGCGAATCAAAGTGCGCAAAGAGGCGAATCGGCTTACAGCGTTTCCGCGACTTTCTTCAAATCCGCCACGAAGCGCCGCATTTCCTCATGCCGCGTCTCGTCGTCCGGTGCGCGCAGAATCGAAGAAGGATGCACCGTCGCCATTACCACCGGCGCGAGAGGAGATTGCAGGTGCTCGCCCCGATGCTGCGTCACTCGAAAATCCTTTCCCAGCAGCGCCTGGGCCGCGGTTGCTCCCAGGCAAACAATCACTTTCGGCCGTATCAACGCCAGTTCCGCGTCCAGCCACCGCCGGCAAGCAGCAATTTCCGTGGCATTTGGCTTTTTGTGTATGCGGCGCTTCCCGCGCGGTTCCCACTTGAAATGCTTCACCGCGTTCGTGACGTACACTTTCCGGCGATCGATTCCCGCTTCCTCAAGGGCTTTGTCCAGCAGCTTTCCTGCCGGACCCACAAACGGCTTACCGCTGAGGTCTTCCTGGTCTCCTGGCTGCTCGCCCACAAACATCGCTTTCGGCGCGGCGCCTCCGCCCTCTCCGAAAACAGTTTGCGTGGCATTCTTCCACAAGTCGCAGGCTCTGCAGCTTTTCGCTTCCGCGCGCACCTCCTCCAATGTCTCCCCGGCCACTTTTGCGGCGCCATTTCCCTTCTTGGATTCTTTTTTGGCCATTTGAATCTCTAAGATGCACTGCCCATCGCCCAGCGGCAACTCCACAAACTTGCCCCCCTGCTATTAAAAGAATAGAATCCGTCCAGTCGTGATACCCTTTCCCCAAGCGCGTACGTCACGCCATTTCCTATGCCAATCCAGCGCCATTCCGCGCAATATCCGCTGGGCTTCATGGGAACAGATTCGCCAATCCACCTAAGTGATTTTGGGAACCCGGATGAAAACCAAATCACAGCCTCGCAAGAAGAAATCGCATCCTTTACCCGCTGAGCAGTCCAGCGCCTCTGAGAATCGCCAAGGCCTGCTCATTGTCGCCATCGGCGCCTCAGCCGGCGGAATCGAGGCGTTCGCAGAGCTGCTGAAAAATCTGCCCGCCGATACAGGAATGGCATTCGTCCTCGTCCAGCACCTCGATCCCAAGCATCACAGCATGCTCACCGAAGTGGTCGCCAGGCAGACAAAAATGCCGGTCCAAGAGGCCGCGCATGGGATGCATGTTCAGGCCAATCACGTCTACGTGATCCCGCCGAATGCGATTATGTCCATCTCCGACCATACTCTGCAGCTCTCGCCCCGGCCCGAGACGGGCGGGCAAATGACCATCGACCGCTTCATGCGCTCTCTCGCCGAGGTCCAGGGAAATCGCGCCATCGGAGTGATTCTCTCCGGATACGGAACCGACGGAACTCTCGGCATGTGCGAAATTCAAGCGCAAGGCGGCGTCACATTTGCCCAAGAGGACGCCAAGTTTGACGGGATGCCCAGGAGCGCCATCGCCGCCGGTTATGTCGATTACGTCCTTCCGCCCAAAGGCATCGCTCGCGAACTCACGCGCATTGCCGGTCATCCCTACATTGCGGCCGCCGAGCCTGCTGATGTTGAGGTCACTTCCGCCGCGGACTCCGGCCTCGGCGCGATTTTGCGCACCTTGCGCCAATCTACCAACACGGATTTCACGCAATACCGCCAGACCACCATTCTCCGCCGCATTCACCGCCGTATGGTCGTTCATAAAATCGATCGCATCAGAGACTACGCGAAATTTGTTCAGGCCAATCCGGGAGAGGCCAAGGCGCTGTATCACGATATGCTCATCAATGTGACCAGTTTCTTTCGGACTCCCCAGATCTTCGAGGCCCTCAAAACCGTCGTCTTTCCCAGGATTCTCGGCAGCAAAGAGCCGGATCAGGCCGTCCGCATTTGGACCGCGGGCTGCGCTTCCGGCGAGGAAACCTATTCGCTGGCCATCGCCCTGCTCGAATTCCTGGGCAGCCGCGCGTCAACGGTTCCCATTCAGCTCTTTGGCACGGACCTCAGCGAAGCGGGCATCGTCAAGGCGCGCATGGGAGTCTATCCCGAAAACATCCAGGAGGATGTTTCCCCCGAACGGCTGCACCGATTTTTCACGAAATCCGAAAATATGTACCGCATCAGCAAAAACATCCGCGACATGTGCATTTTCGCGCAGCATAACGTCCTCGATGATCCGCCCTTTTCGCAAATGGACATCGTCACCTGCCGCAATCTCCTGATCTATCTCGAGCCGCCCGCGCAGAGCCGCGCGCTTTCCCTGTTTCACTATGCCCTTCGTTCCGGCGGGTTTCTGGTGTTGGGGAGTTCCGAAGGGGTCGTAACCGCCTCGCATCTGTTTGCCGTAGAGGACCGCACCGCCAAAATTTTCTCCAAGAAGGGCCTGCCGGCGCGGCAGTTGGTTACTTTTTCGGTTCACCGGCGCCCCGAACGCGGCGAGCAGCGCCAGCCTCTCCCGGGTCCCCAACGGCCGCCGGCGGCGCTGAACTACGCCGAGGCGCAGAAGGAATTCGACCGGCGCCTGCTGGCGCACTATCCCCCGGCAGCGGCCTTCATTAACGAGGATCTGGAGATCATTCACACGCGAGGTAACATTGGCCAGTACCTGAAGCTGGCGCCCGGCCGGGTCAGTCTGAGCATTTTGAAGATGGCGCGAGAAGGCTTGCTAATGGATTTGCGCAACGCCATTGCCCAGGCGAAAAAGGGCGAGGCCTCGGTTCGCCGGGAAAATGTGGTGGTCAAGACCGGGAATGGAAACGGGCATTCCGCGGCCGAACAGGTGCGCGTTGTGAATCTCGAGGTAACTCCCGTCCGCATCGGCAAATTCGAAGAGCAGTATTTTATGGTGATATTTGAGGACGTCCCGCCGAAATCCGCGGGAAGAAAGAGCCGCGGTACGCGCCGGACAGCGGAATTGCAATCGGGTCGAATCGTGAAGCTCGAGCAGGAACTGTCGGCGACCAAAGAGTATCTCCAGTCCGTCATCGAAACTCAGGAAGCCATGAACGAAGAACTGCAAGCCGCCAATGAGGAAACTTTGTCCAGCAACGAGGAATTGCAGAGCACCAATGAAGAATTGGAAACCGCCAAAGAAGAATTGCAGTCGGCCAACGAGGAGCTCAGCACCGTCAACGACGAACTGCGCGAACGCAACGCGGAAATCTCGCGCGCCCACGATGACCTGACCAACCTCCTGGTCAACGCCGAACTCGCCTCCGTAATGGTCGCGAGCGATCTGACCATTCGCCGCTTTACACCGCCGGCGCAGAAAATATTCGGATTGATTCCCGCGGACGTCGGCAGGCCGGTGCTGAATATCAACAGTCCCCTTGAGATTCCCAATTTTCAGCAGACGCTCGCGCAGGCGATGTCCGGTGGAGCGATAACGGCAGTCGAGATTCCCGATAGATCCGGCGGCTTATACCTGGTGCGGATTTCTCCTTACCGCTTGGCGGATCGCAAAATTGAGGGCGCTCTGGTGACGGCTGTGCCGATTAAGTCCGCTCCGCGCTCCAAAGACGCCGCTGATTCCTGAGTTTCTTCGCTGTATAATTGCCCCAGCCCACAGGAGTGTTTGTGCCACGAAAGGATGTTTCTCGCAGCACCCGCCCGAATGGCCTTTCCCGCCGGAAACATGACCCGGCCGCGCGCGATGCCCGCCCCATTTTTTCCGATGACTCTGGGGACGAAAGTCTTCTCCGCGCCCTGCTCGAAGGGCTTGAGATTGGCGTGGCCAACGTCACCGAGGCAGGCAGAATTCTGTACGCCAACTCCCGCTTCATCGGAATGCTGGGTGTTCGCCGTTTAGAAACCGTCACCGGATCTGTTCTGAGCCGTTTTATTTCTCCGGCAAGCTGGCCCGCGCTGCAAAAGGCTCTGGCGCAAGGGATGGAGCGGCCCGTACAAGCCGAAATGGGAATCGACAATCCTGCAGGTAGTGTGCGGACCATGCAGCTTTCGCTCGTTCCGATTCGCGGTGTGGGCGGCCCGACGGTGATGATCGCGGCCACGGAAATCACCGAATTGCTCGAAAAGAACCGCGCCTTCGAAGCCACCCAGGAAGCGTTGCATTCCCTTTCCGCGCGAATTTTGCGCCTGCAGGACGAGGAACGCCGGCGCATCGCTCGCGATCTCCACGATATCACCGGACAGGAACTGGCCGTCATTATCATGTCCTTGAACCAGCTCGCCACTAACCTGGGAAAGCCGGAAGTGAACGCGCAACAGATACTCAGCGAAGCCGTGGCCCTGGTGCGCAAAGTCGAAGACGAAATTCGCACCCTCTCCTACGTGCTGCATCCGCCGCTCCTCGATGAGTTCGGCCTGCGCTCCGCCCTCAGCTGGTACGCCGAAGGGTTCGCCAAACGCAGCGGCATAAAAGTGACGCTGGACGTTGCGCCCAAGTTGCCCCGGCTTTCCGCAGAAAAGGAAACGGCGCTCTTCCGCGTGGTGCAGGAGAGCCTCACCAACGTGCTGCGGCATTCCAAGAGCTCCAAAGCGCATATTCGCATGCGGATACGCTCGAACCAGGTCCATTTGTGCGTGTATGACGAGGGCCAGGGCATCAGCCGCGAGGCGCTGGCAAAAATCTCTGAAGGAACGGCCACCGGCGTGGGCACTCAGGGAATGCGTGAGCGCATCCAGCAGCTCGGTGGCACTCTTAGATTCAGCGCGCGGGCTAAAGGCACCCAGGTGATGGCCACTTTGCCCATTGACGTCACTAAGCTTGCCGGCGCTGAACCGGAAACGCCTCAGCCGGCCGACGGCACCGGCTCGTCTGCGCGAATTTCAAAAATCAAGCGCATCCTCATTGCCGATGATCATGACGTCACTCGCCAGGGTGTCCGCACTTTGCTCAAAGGCGAGCCAAACATCGAGATTTGCGGTGAGGCGGAGAATGGCGCCGAGGCGGTTGCTAAGGCGCGGGAATTGGACCCCGATTTGGTCATCATGGATCTCAGCATGCCCGGCGCGAGTGGCTTCTCCGCGGCAACCCATCTGCGCAACGCCGGCTCGCGCGCGAAAATTCTGTTTTTCACCACGCATAACTACGGTGAGATCGAACGCACGAGCCGCGCCTGCGGCTTCGAGGGCCTGGTCACCAAAACCAATGCCACTCGCGACTTGGTTCGTGCCATCCGCGCCATCCTCGCAGGCAAGAGGTTTTACAATTCGGAAGTGCTCCAAGAGGGGGGGGGTGAAGACTGGTTCAAAGCGCGCGCGCGCTGATAGTGCTTCAGTTTGAAAACGGGCCCTTAGCCACCCGCTCTACCGGCGCTCAGCAATGGAACCTGGTTCAAAGGG
>DAIRCW010000198.1:0-5394 GCA_036796475.1 Candidatus Acidiferrales bacterium
TTGAGCGCCTCCGAGCCCGCGAAAATCCTCGTGGTCGAAGTCGGCGAAAAAGGCCAGACGTTTACAATCAGTTCGTAAAGGAATAACGCGCCCGGCATAGATCAGCGATTTACTTCAGTCGCTCTTCCACGGCCCGAAGGCGGGCGGCCAGCTCCGGCAGCCGCTCGAACCACGCAAACTGTTTTTTGAATTTCTCGAGCGGCCGCGCCGGAGTCCCCCACACCGTTTCGCTTCCGCGGATTATTTTGCTCGTCGGTATTCCCGCTTGGGCGCCGATAATAGCGCCGCTTTCCAAGGTGCAATGCTCGCCGATACCGACCTGCCCGCCGATGAGAGAGCGCGCGCCGATCGTGCAGCTCCCTGAAATCCCTGTTTGCGCGGCGATGATCGTGTCTTCGCCGATCTGCACGTTGTGCGCGATGTGCACCAGATTATCGATCTTCACGCCGCGACCGATGCGCGTCACTCCGAGCGAACCGCGATCAATCGCGGCGTTGCTGCCGATTTCCACGTCATCTCCAATCTCAATAAGGCCCGCCTGCGGAAATTTCTCATAGTGGTCGTCAGCCAAAACATAGCCAAATCCGTCGCTGCCAATCACCGCGCCGGAGTGAATCCTCACGCGATTGCCAATGCGCGCACGCGGATACAACGACACGCGCGGAAACAGCCGGCACGATTCGCCGATTTGCGCATCGCGTCCGATGAAGCAGAACGCTCCAATCTGCGTGTTCGCGCTGATGCGTGCGCCTGCTTCAATTACCGCATAAGCGCCAACGCTCACGCCGCCTGCCAATTTCGCCGACCCATCCACCACCGCTGATGCATGAACGCCAGAGGCAATCGGCGGCTCTTCCATCAGACGTGCCGCTGCTCGTGCGAACGCCAACTTCGGTTGCCCCGCAATCAGCAGCGTCTTGTTTGCCACGCGAACGCCGTCGGGAACAACAACGCATCGTGCCCGCGATGTCTCCGCGCGTGCGGCGTGCTTCGCCGCTTCGACATAAATCAAATCCTCCGCCTCGGCATCTTCCGGATTAGCAATGCCGGAGACCATCGCGCCGCCATCGCCTTCGATTCTCGCGTCGAGAAATTTCGCCAGTTCCTGTGCCGTTATTTTCATCTGCTTCTCCAAAGAATTCGCCGCTGAAAAACTGCCGCCAGCTCTCGCTACTCAGAATACAAATCCGCCTCGCCCGGCGGACGGTTCTTCCATCGCTTATGCAGCCAAAACCACTGCTCCGGATACGCCCGAACGTAATTCTCAATCACACGCGCGCAGAGCGCCGTATTGGCCCGAATGTCCGCTTCTTCATTCTGCGTCACCTGAAATGGCAGCGCAGGCTCGAACGTCAACACATACTTCCGCAAACCCGCATCCCAATGCAAAAATCCCGGCAGCACAGCCGCGCCCGTGTGCCGCGCAACGCGCGCGAGCCCCGTCGTCGCGCACGCGGGAATGCCAAAGAAATCCACGAAGACGCCTTCATCCACCGAAGTATTTTGGTCCGCGAGAATTCCCACCGTGCCGCCTTCGCCGAGAACGCGCAGCACCGCCCGCGCCGAAGTATTTTTTTCGATTGGCTGATTGCCGGAAAGGCAGCGATAACGATTCACCAGCGCATCCACGCGTTCGTTCTTAATCCCGCGAGCCAGAAACGACAGCGGCTGCCCATAGAGCGCCTGCGCGAACGGCGCAAGTTCCCACGCGCTCATGTGTCCTGTAAGGAAAATCACGCCGCGTCCGCGCGCGCGCGCCGCTTCGAAATGCTCGAAACCTTCACGCGCGACAATCTCCGAAATATTGTTCGCGTTCAATCGTGGAAATCGCGCGAATTCAGCCGCCATCCACCCAAGTTGCTGCGCCATGTCGCGAATCACCGTCCGTCGCCGCGCATCGGGCCAATCCGGGAACGCGATTCGCAGATTCGTCATCGCCGCGCGCTGCAAACGCGGCGAGCACGCCAGCAAACACCGCGCAAGTCCCGCCGCGAACGCCCGCGAAACACTCCGCGGCAAAACGCCGAGAAATTTCAGGATCGCCCAAACCGCCGCGTATTCGCACCACTCGCGCATGGCGCGCCATTGTGTCACAGCCGTTTTCCGCGAACCAGTGGCGCTGCTCGAAAGCCGCGCACTCTGATACACTGCGGCGCGATGAACGCATCACGCACGCTGCGCCGAACTCTTCGCGCGCTGCTAATTCTCGCGGTCGTGGGCGTCTGCCTTTTCGCGGGACTCGCCTCCCTCGGCCTCACCGGCCCCGACGAGCCGCGCTACGCCTGGATCGCGCGCGCCATGTCCGACACCAACGACTGGATCACTCCAAAACTCTTCGGCCAGCCGTGGTTCGAAAAGCCCGCGCTTTATTACTGGTGCGCCGCGCTGGAATTCAAATATCTCAGCTCCGCGGAATGGGCCGCGCGTCTGCCGTCGGCGATTGCCGCGCTGATTGCCGCCTTCGCCGCTGGACTCCTCGCTCTCTGGCGTTACGGCGCGAGGACCGCACGCGCCACCGTTCTCATTTTCGTCACCTGCGTTGGAGTCATTGCTTTCGCGCGCGCTGCGGCGCCCGACATGCTCTTTACCGCGGCCCTCGCGCTTGCGCTTTTTTTTGCCGCCAACATTGTCGAAAAGCGCGGAGGCTTTCCCGTGGATCCCTTGCGCGTGCCTCCCAGCGACAGACTCGATCTATTTCTGCTGGGCATCTGGATTGCCCTCGCAACTCTAGCCAAAGGCCCTGCCGCCATCATTCTCGCCGGAGGCAGCGTGCTGCTCTGGGCGCTTGCCACCAAGAATCTCAAAATCGCCGTGCGCATGCTGCATCCGCTGGCGATTTTCGCATTCGCCATCATCGCGCTGCCGTGGTACGTGCTGTGCGAGCGCGCCAATCGCGGATTTTTCCACGTGTTCATCGTCCAGCACAATTTTGACCGCTACCTCACGCCGATGTTCCAGCATCCGCAGCCATTCTGGTTTTTCGGCGCCATCATTTTATTGGGACTGATGCCGTGGACCGCCTTCCTTTTCGGCGCCGCATTTGACGGCCTTCGCATTTTCCGCAACGGCGAATGGCGCACCTCCAGCGGATTCTTCATCGCTTGCTGGGCGATTTTCCCTGTGCTTTTTTTCAGCTTTTCCAAATCCAAACTGCCGGAATACGTTCTCCCCATCTTTTCCGCGCTCGCCATACTGATGGGTCATTCATTCGTCTGCGCCATGGAATACGCGCGCCGCAAAGCGCAATGGATGGGCGTCGGAACCGGCGTTATGTGGGTGGCTCTGGGCGTTGCAGGAGCAGTCGGCTTTCACCGTCTGCCGATGTACACACCGCTCAATCGCGAGCAGATCGCCCAACTGGCAATGATTTCGCTTTTCGTGGGAATCGGAATCGGAGTGCTCACCGAAATTCTAAGTTTGTGGCAAAAGCTCTGGGCCGCCGTTGCGCTCACCGCCGGAGCGTGCGCTGTGCTCGTGCTGGTTGCCCAGACAACCGTATTGCCTAAATTAGACCCGTTGCTTTCCACCCGCCAAATGGCCCAGCAGTTTCGCGCCACTGCCAATGGCGCGACGCTTTATTCTCTCGGCGACGTGAACCGCAGTTGCCAGTGGGGTCTGCAATTCTATTTGCAGAGCGATTCGCTCCCCGCCTTCGATCCTAAAAATCCTGACGAACATTACGTTCTGATGAGCATGGGCGGCGACATGAAGCTGAATGACATGGGCGTGCTCCATCGCAAAATCATCGCGCGCTTTTTGCCGTATTGTTGGATTGAATCCGTGCAGCAGGGAACTTCGCCGTAAAAGTTACCGCGCAGTTCGCCGGAGGAAAATTCGCCGTAGAATTTACTGCGGAGACTGTCCTGCGGGCGGCAAGCTCGAAAGAAAGAACGTCACAATGCGGTCTTCGTACGCGCGCCGCGCCTCGTCGCTCATTTCCCCATAGCTCATCGGATTGTCAACGTGATCTTTCGGCGGCGGCGCAGCCTGAAAAATCCGCAGCGTAGCGCCATCCAGGTCCGGACGGTTGCCGGCAGTGATGAACAGCTTGGGAATTCCCTGCAATCGCGAAACGGCTCCAAGCACCGGCGGCACATTGCGTTCGTCGCGCGTCATCATGTGAAAACCAAAAAGCGAAAACGTCTTCACCAGTGGCAATCCGCCAAGTCCGGTGTGTCCCAGTTGAATCAGCATGAAGTCCGACGGCTCGTCGTAAATCGAATCCGCCGCCACCGCTTCAATGCGCGCATCAATCGCAGCTGCCGAAAGCGCCGCGTACGCACCTAAATCCGTGCCCCAAACGCCGAAACGGGTGCGATCAATATCCTCGCGCTGCGCCAGCCCGCGAATTGCCGCCAGCAACTGCTGCGTTTCGCTGAAGCCCAGATCCGTCCGTCCGGGGATCGCCCCGTGCCCCGTGAAATCAAAAAGAAAAACGTTGAACTGATGCTCCTGCAGCGCCGTCGTCAGCGTCAGCACGTCCGCGCGCTGCGAGCCGTACCCGTGGCAAAGAATGATCGTCGGCGCGTGCAGCAGCCCCGGGAAAAACCATCCTTCGCGCGAGCCCGCTCCGGGAATGTCGAATTTGTAGGTTGTGGGATGTCCCATCAGCAGTGAGACGTCCACATTCGCCGGGCTGCGCGGCGGATTCACAATCTGATACAGCGAATATCCCGCGATCGTCGCCACCGCTAGAAAAACAAACAGCGCTAGCGCGAACAGAGCGCCGCCTATGCGCGCGAATTGCGCGTACGAGTTCTTGAATTTCGCCGCAGCATTCATGGATGAAAAATTTATCTGCGGCGCAGTGTAGCACAGCTTTTCTCCCCGCTCGCCCCGTGCGGCGATTTGGTTACTATCCAACCGGCGTCATGCGCGGAGCGGTTCTCTGTTACGGTGCTGGCTTACTTTTCGGCGCGAAAGGGATTTGGTTGGCGCCAGAAGGTATAGCGCGTTGACACACTCCAAGAGCAACGACGCATCGGTTTTTGTGGAATGTGGCGGCTCGACGCCGCTTTGCCGCCGCCCTGCAATTATCCACGCCGTTGCCTGGTCCGGGTTGGCCTCGCGCCTGCTCGCAGCTATAATCTCTGCAACGAGGCCAATTAGACCGCGTATGCACATCTCCGACCTGCGGCAAATTCACTCCCGCGCCCTGCAGCCGCTGTTTCAGGAAGAGGCGGAGCACTGGCGCAAAGAACTCTACTGGGATTACCGCGCCTCGCAGCAGCTCATCCGCAAATTCATTGACTCGCGCTCCCTCGCCGGCTACGTCGCCCTCGAGGACAAGCAGCCCGCCGGCTACGGCTTCTACGTTTTCGAAGAACAAAAAGGCCTCATCGGCGGCCTTTTCGCTTCGCCGAAGTTCGACCAGCTCGACATCAGCAAAAAACT
>DAIRCW010000199.1:0-5373 GCA_036796475.1 Candidatus Acidiferrales bacterium
GCCTGCATCCATTTCGGAAATCCCTCCGTCGGATAAATCGCGCCGGAAGGAAAAAACAAAAGCGTATTCAGCACACCAAAAATCGCGCGCGGAACGAGCGGATCGCTCACGCGCACCATCACCAAGAACATGAAACTGATCATCGTGAGCGACGCAATCGCCACCACAGCGACCAAATAGACCAGCCGCAGCGGATCCCAAATCCGCGGAATGCCGGCAATTAAGCCTCCCACGAAAGTAATCACCAGCCCGGCCATTACGCCTTTCGCCGTCCCCGCCAGGTTGAGGCCCATCACCAGTTCAACTTTGTGAATCGGTGTGACCAGATAACCTTCATGCAGCCCGCGCGACTTGTCATCAATGAAGGTGATTCCGCCGCCGATCATGGCCACAATGAAAATCGCCATGGCAATCGAACCGGGAAGCAGATACTTGATGTATTCGGTGTACGGATAAATTTCCACCACGTTAAGAGCAATCGGTCCCGGCAGGCCTGCAGTCACTTCCGGAGAATTGAGCTGCTCCACCGCGCTCTGCATCTCAGATTCGAGCGAGCTGGAAATGGTCTGATCGCTATTGTCCACTACCAGCGCCAGCTTCGGCCGGTCCTCGCCAAACGAACGCCGCGAGAAATTCTCCGGAATTTCGATCACGCCATGAATTACGCCCGCGCGCAAATCAATCAGCGCGTCCGGCATCGACTGGTAGTTGAATATGTGGAACATCTTTGGCCCGGTGGCCACGCCGGCGAAAACCTCCTTGAGCCGCCACGATTCCGTGGTGCGGTCCTGGTCAACCAGCCCTACATTTACGTTTTTTATTTTCCCGCCGAAGGCGTATCCCAGCACGATAAGCTGCGTTAGCGGAAAGACCATGGAAGCCATCATCAGCGCCGGACTGCGGAAAAATTTCCGCAGGTCGCGCTCCACCAGCGCCCACATGCGATAAAGCCGAATTTCCACCTATGCCGTCCTATCGGTACAAATGCGCCACGCTGTACTTCGCGCCCTGGCTGGCCGTGTCGCGAAGATCCGTGCCCGTATAATGCAGAAAAACGTCATCGAGCGTCGTGCCCTGCACGCTCACACGTTTCACCGTGACGTTTCGCTCGCGCGCCAAGTCCATCAACGCCGCGACCGTCACCGGCCCGTCATTCGAATTGATGTGCACCACTCCATCGTGCTGCGAAGCGCTGGCCACATGCGCGAGCGCCTGCAGTTGCGCGAGCCAGTCCGCTGGCGCGCCGGTGAACTCCGCCTCAACAATGTCCGTTCCCGGCACGCTGTCTTTCAAATTTGTCGGCGTATCGAGCGCCGCCAGTTTTCCGTGGTCCACAATGGCGATGCGGTCGCACAGCTTATCGGCCTCGTCCATGTAATGCGTGGTCAGCAAAATGGTCAGCTTCGATTCGTTACGCAAGCGCCGAATCATCTCCCATACATTGGTGCGCGACACGGGATCAAGCCCCGTTGTCGGCTCGTCCAGAAACATGATTTTCGGCGAATGCACCAGCCCGCGCGCGATTTCCAGCCGCCGGCGCATGCCGCCTGAAAATGTCTGCACCAATTTGTCTTTGAATTTCACTAGCTCCACCGATTCAAGCAGCCGCTCGATTAATTTTTCGCGTTCGCCGACGGGAACGCCGTAAAGCTTCGCATGAATCAGCATGTTCTCTTGCGCGGTGAGCTCCGGGTCCGAAGTAAACGCCTGCGGAATCACGCCCAGAACGTGGCGTACTTCGTTTGCTTCGCGCACGATGTCGTATCCGGCGATTCGCGCCGTACCGGACGTCGGCGGCGTAAGCGTCGTGAGCATGCGGATGAGCGTCGTTTTGCCCGCGCCGTTTGGGCCCAGCAGTCCAAAAATCTCGCCGTTTGCTACGGTGAAGCTGATGTTGTTCACCGCCACGAGCTCGCCGAAGCGTTTCGTCAGCCCGTCTACTTCAATCGCAAACTGCTTCGAATCCGTCGGCATTTGTTGCATGTGAGGAGTTTCTGGCGCGCCGCTCATAAACGCGCCCACCAGTGTTTCGGCTGAGGCTGCAGAGATTCAGGGAGCAGAACCGTCGCAGTCATTCCCGTAAAAAATCGACGCTGCGGATTGGGCAGCGACACCTTAATGGCAAACGTGCGAATATCGCGTTTCGTACGGCTAACGTCACGCTGGGTGGCAAAATCGCCTTCTACGCCCTTGAAAAACACTTTTCCTTCCGTCATATCGCCGGACGGTAGTTGTATTGGCAACGTTTGTCCAAATTTAATCGAATCGATGTACGTCTCTGGCACGTCCGCGCGCACCCAAAGATCGTTTGCGTCGAGCAACACGACAATCGGACTGCCCATCTGCACGACTTCGCCTTGCCGCGCCACGCGCACCGAGACAACTCCATCAATCGGCGCATAAATTTTCGTGTAGCCAAGCTGAGTTTCGTCCTGCGCCTTCATCGCGGTCGCTTGCTTGAGTTGCGCCTCGAGCGAAACGATCTGGCTGCGCAGGACGTTCACCTGCTTGCGATTCGCTTCGGCAACAGCCAACGCCGCATGTTGCGACTTCACTTGATCGCCGAGCGAATGCACGTTTGCCGCCGACGCTTTGTACGTGGCCACCGCCGTGTCGCGCTCCTGCGCAGCCACAATCCCCGATGAATAAAGACTGAGCTCGCGCTTCATATTTGTCTCGTTGAGGTCCAGCGTTGCTTGCGCCTGTTCGAGTTGTGCCTGGCTCGAAGTGAAATTCGCCTCCGCCACGTTCAGTGCCGCCGCCGTCTGGCTGTCGGTGAGGCTCAAGTTCGCTTCCGCTTGAGTCACCTGCGCGCGCAGGCTGCCAATCGCCGCGTCCTGCGCGGCAACTTGCGCTTCGAGCGCGACAGGATCAAGCTCCGCGAGCAGGTCGCCCTTTTTCACCGTGTATCCTTCATCCACGTAAAGCTTGACCATCCGATCGCTGATTTGCGGGCTCACAATCACTTCGTTACCATCCACCACGCCAATCAGCGGATAGGCATTGCCGCGCGGAGTGGTCGTCACGTAGACGACGAGCGCGATCAAGAAGAGCACTCCCAGCATGATGAAAAATTTCTTGCCGCTCACGAGCGCCTCCTGGGCGAGCGGAATAGCCCGTGCTCCAGCAGGCGAATCACCGCGCGCTTGTGTTCCTCGACCGCTGCCGGACGCAACGCATCGCGTCCCAGCAAAACGCTGTGCACCGGCGCCCCCGAAAAATAAAAAACAATCATGGCGATGATGTTGATGACCGTGTGTTCCGCGTTCACGCGGTGGAATTCGCCGCGCGCGACTCCGCGCTCGATCGCACCGGTAAGCTGCTCATAGCCTTGCCGGAAATATTGCCGCGCCACCCGCCGGAATTCCTCCGGCGACTCCATCATGATGTGCTGCATCAGCCGCGCATAGTTGGGATTGGCGACGCGGAATTTGAAATAGCCGTCGATGAATGCTAGCAGCATCTCGCGCGCGGACGCGTGCGGCGGCGTCTCCGCCTCAATCAGCCGGCTCGCCTGGGTGAAGAGATTCTCGAACACAGCGCGATGCAGGCGTTGCTTGCTGCCGAAGTAGTAGTAGAGCATCGCTTTGTTCACGCCGGCGGCACGCGCGATTTCGTCCGTGCGAGCTCCCGCAAGCCCGCTTGCCGCAAACGCGTGTTCCGCCGCCGCCAGAATCCGGCGCGCCGTTTCGGGATTTTGAATTTTCTTGCGTCCTCTTGCCATACTCTGCGCCATTTAAGCCGCTGATGAGGTAACGAGTGGCTTATTTCTCATGAACGCCATAGCCGAATCTATTTCTTTAACTAACCGGTTAGTTTAATGCAGCTCCTACAGCGGGGTCAATAGGGAGCAACGGGCGCTTTACTTGCGCTGGCAGGAATCGACCTCAGTCCAAAACTCGGCCGAGGTCTCTACCGGAATCACTTCGAAATCGACCAGGTCGCGCCACCGCTTCATCCATTCTTCAATCGCCTCGAGATTCGGCGCTTCCATAATTTGAAAGCAGCGCATCCGTTTCCGATCCATCCAGCTGGCCTGGTAGGTCACTCCTTCAGGAAGCATTCGTCCCTTTAGCCTGAAGCGTTCACCGATCGTGGCGGCATTTCCGCCCCGGAAAGTCTCGATAATCATGAAGAGCATGGCAGGATTCTATCTCGCAACGGAATCGCTAATCATGGTTTAGGAAGAACGGCGCTGCTCAAGGACACGTTAACCCTCGAGCGCGCCGCCTGCGCCGGCAGGTAATTCAATGGAATATTTCGTGCGCGCTTTCTCCGCGTGCTGTTCGATAGCCAGCTCAATCAGACGGCTGATCAATTCGGTGTAGGGAATGCCGCTCGCTTCCCACATCTTCGGGTACATGCTGATGCTGGTGAAACCGGGAATGGTGTTGATCTCGTTCAGGAAGATTTTATTTGTGCCGCGCTCCAGGAAAAAATCCACGCGCGCCATGCCCGCGCATTCAATCGATCGATAGCCGCGAACCGCATATTCCTGAAACTGCGCAATCTGCTTTTTGGCGAGCTTCGCCGGAATGTCAATCTGCGAACCGGACTCCAGATACTTCGCCGCGTAATCGTAATACTCGCGATGCGGAATGATTTCGCCGGGCACTGACGCCTTCGGCTCATCATTTCCCAGCACCGCCACCTCGATCTCGCGTCCGCGAATCGCCCTCTCCACGATGATTTTCAGCGCGAATTCCGCGGCCAGATCCAACGCTCCCGGAAGTTCCGCCGCCGCACCGACGCGCGTCATTCCCACTGACGAGCCCAGCGTCGCGGGCTTGACGAACACCGGGAATTTGAATTTCTTTTTGATGGCTACCAGCACTTTTCCGCGATTCGTCTCCCATTGGTGACGCGGAATTGACAGATAATCCACAATCGGAATTTTCGCGTCGCGAAAAAGCCGTTTCTGTACGTCCTTGTCCATCCCCACTGCGGAACCGAGCACGCCCGCGCCAACATAAGGAACTCCCGCGAGATCGAGCAATCCCTGCACCGTGCCATCCTCTCCAAACGTGCCGTGCAGCACTGGAAAAATTACGTCCACCTTCACGCTCGGCTGCGCCCCTCCCGTATTTCCCAGAGGCACTAGCGCCGAAGCACTTGGATCCGGCGGCAGCACCACGCGTTCGCCCGTTTTCAAAAGCTCCGGCAAAGCTTTGGGCTCCGCCATGCGCAGCGCGGCGGGGCCAACGAGCCATCGCCCATCCTTAGTAATGCCAATCGGCACCGCCTCGTATTTTTCCGCATCCAGCGCGCGAATCACCGACGCCGCCGACGCCAGCGACACTTCGTGCTCGCCCGAGCGTCCGCCAAACAAAATTCCCACGCGTAGCCGTTTTTTGTTTTCCATTTAGAGAATTT
>DAIRCW010000200.1:0-5348 GCA_036796475.1 Candidatus Acidiferrales bacterium
TTGAACCATTTGCGCACCACTTCCGCACGGCTCTCTTTATCAAGCAGCTGCGCGATCTGGCCGCCCAGCTCTTTCGACGCCCAGCCAAGGTGCGTTTCGAGAATCTGCCCCACGTTCATGCGCGAAGGAACGCCCAGCGGATTGAGCACAATTTCCACCGGCGTGCCGTCCGGCAAATACGGCATATCCTCCGGCGGCACGATGCGCGCAATCACGCCCTTGTTTCCGTGCCGTCCGGCCATTTTGTCGCCGACCGACAGCTTGCGCTTCATGGCGATGTACACTTTCACCAGCTTGATGACGCCCGGCGGCAGCTCATCGCCCTTCTTCAGCTTTTCCTTGCGCTCTTCGGTGATCTTCCGCAGCACATCAATCTGCCGCGAAGTCATTTCCTCGATCTCATCGATTTTCTCGATGAGCAGCGGGTCCTTGTCCGAGAGCCGCAAGCGCTTCAAGTTGCGCGTCGAGATTTTTTCCAGCATCTCGCGCGTCAGCTCCGTGCCCTTGTTGAGCAAGCGCTTGTTGGTGCGTTCGTCGTGCAAGTCGGCCATCAGTTTCTGCCCGCCCAGCAAACCGGTCAGACGCTTCAGCCGCTCGTCGGTGAGAATGCGAATTTCATCCGCGAGGTTCTTTTCCAATTTGAAGACTTGCGCCGCCTCAATCGCCTTGTGGCGCTCGTCTTTCTCCGCGCCCTTGCGGCAGAAAATCTTCACATCCACGATCGTGCCTTCGATTCCCGGCGGACAATAGAGCGAAGCGTCGCGGACATCGCCGGCTTTTTCGCCGAAAATCGCGCGCAGCAGCTTCTCTTCCGGCGTCAGCGTGGTTTCGCCTTTGGGCGTTACTTTGCCGACCAGGATGTCTCCCGGCTTCACCGTGGCGCCGATGCGAATCACGCCGCTCTCATCGAGGTTGCGCAGAAATCCTTCGTTGATGTTGGGGATGTCGCGCGTGATTTCCTCAGGACCGAGTTTCGTGTCGCGCGCTTCGATTTCGTATTCTTCGATGTGAATCGAGGTGTAGTAATCCTCCTGCACCAGCTTTTCGCTTACCAGAATCGCGTCTTCGAAGTTGTACCCGCGCCATGGCAGGAACGCGACCAGCACGTTGCGCCCCAGCGCCAGCTCGCCGCGGTCTGTGCACGGCCCGTCCGCGAGAACTTGCCCTTGCCTCACGCGGTCGCCCACCCGCACCAGCGGCTTTTGATTGATGCACGTGTTCTGGTTCGAGCGCTTGAACTTCGTCAGCAAATAAATGTCCGAGCCCACTTCGCGGCTCAGCACGCCGGACTGATCGGACTCCACGCGCACGATGATGCGCTCCGAGTCGACTTGATCAATGATCCCGTCGCGCTTGCAGCTGATCACCGCGCCGGAGTCGTGCGCCGTAACGCGCTCCATTCCCGTGCCCACCAGCGGCGCCTCGCCCTTAATCAGCGGCACCGCTTGCCGCTGCATGTTCGAGCCCATCAACGCGCGGTTTGCGTCGTCATTTTCGAGGAACGGAATCAGGCTCGCCGCCACAGATACCAGCTGCTTCGGCGAGACGTCGATGTAATCCACCTCGTCCCGCGACTTCAGCACGAAGTTGCCCGCCTGCCGGCAGTTCACCAGCTCCGTGGTAATGCGTCCGCGTTCGTCGAGCGACGCGTTGGCCTGCGCCACCACGTAGCGGTCTTCTTCCCACGCCGACTGATAGAAGCAGTACGGATCCGCGGTGATTTTACCGCGAACGAGCTCCCCGTTCGCGGCATCCACTTTTTCCTTCTCAACAATTTCGCCCGCCTTGAATTCGCTTCCGCCCGAGTTCACGATTTGCACGTAATCAATCACGCGCCCGTTTTTCACCTTGCGGTACGGCGACTCGATGAATCCGAACTCGTTGATTCGCGCATAGCACGAAAGCGAGCTGATCAATCCAATGTTCGGCCCTTCCGGCGTTTCAATCGGGCAAATGCGCCCGTAGTGCGTCGGATGCACGTCCCGCACTTCGAATCCCGCGCGCTCGCGTGAAAGTCCGCCCGGTCCCAATGCCGATAGCCGCCGTTTGTGCGTGATTTCGCTCAAGGGGTTCGTCTGGTCCATGAACTGGCTCAGTTGCGAACTGCCGAAAAATTCGCGAATCGCCGCCATCACCGGCTTGGCATTCACCAAATCGTGCGGCATGGCCGTGGACATTTCCTGATACACGGACATCTTTTCCTTGATGGCCCGCTCCATGCGCACCAGCCCGATGCGGAACTGGTTTTCCAAGAGTTCGCCCACCGCGCGCACGCGCCGGTTTCCGAGGTGATCGATGTCGTCCACCGTGCCGATATTCCGCCGCAGCTTCAGCAGATAATTGATGGCCGCCACGAAATCCGCAGGATCGAGCGTCCGCTTGTCGAGCGGCGTCTCAAGCCCCATCTTGATGTTGAATTTCAAACGGCCCACGCGGCTGAAATCGTATTTCCGCGGATCGAAAAACATTCCATTGAAAAGCGCTGTCGCCGTTTCGAGCGTCGGCGGATCGCCGGGACGCAGCTTGCGGTAAATCTCAATCAGCGCCTCGCGCGAATTGCGAATCGCGTCCTTCTCCAAAGTCCGGCTGATAATCACGCCCACGTCGTCGCGCTCCGGGAAGCACACATCCACTTCCGTGATTCCCGCCTCCGCGAGCGAAGCCCACGTTTCCGGATTCAGCGGCTTGTTCGCTTCGAGCAGCACTTCGCCGGTCTGCCGATTCACCAGTTCGCCAACCGTAACCGCCCCTTCCAGGTCCGCGGGCGTCACTTCCACCTGATTCACTTTGGCCTTCACCATCTCCTTGTACAGCGGCTCGGTGATGCGCTTGTGCGCCGCCACAATCACGTCGCTCGAATGCGGATGCTTGATTTCCCGCGCCAGCTTGCGGTCCAACAATCCTTCGGAAACGTTCCAGCGCAAATCGCCGCCGCGCAGCGAGATCCGCTCCACTTGGTAGAACGTGCGCAGAATCTCTTCATTCGTCTTCATTCCCAGCGCGCGCAGGAAAATCGAGCCGAGGAATTTCCGCTTGCGGTCGATGCGCACGTACAAAATGTTCTTCGTGTCGTATTCGAATTCCACCCATGAGCCGCGATAAGGAATGATTTTCCCGAGGAAATAGCTGCGATTGTTGGCCGTCTCGAAAAACACGCCCGGCGAGCGGTGCAGCTGGCTCACAATCACGCGTTCCGTCCCGTTGATGATGAATGTGCCGTTCTCCGTCATCAGCGGAATGTCGCCGTAGAAAACTTCCTGCTCCTTGATGTCGCGAATGGATTTCGCGCCAGACTCCGGGTCCTTGTCGTAAATGGTCAGCCGGATGGTCACCTTCAGCGGCGCGGAGTAGGTCATCCCGCGCTCCTCGCACTCGGTGACGTCGTACTTCAATTGCAGCGTGACCGGGTCGCCGCATTTGTTGCAGAACGTCGGCGTGTTGCGGTTGAACGCGCCGCACTTCGTGCACACCACGTCGCCCGTTTTGTATGGATTGGTCACTACCGAAGCGCCGCAATTCCGGCAGGTCGCGCGCAAATGATGCAGCCCGCGCAGATGGCCGCACTTGCACTCCCAGTCGCCGATGGCGTAGTCCACGAAATCCAGCTGCGACAGCCCGCGAAAATCCTGGATCGGGAACACCGACACAAACACCGACTGCAAGCCGCTGTCCTCGCGCTCGCTCGGCAGCTTGTCCATTTGCAGGAAGCGCTCGTAGCTCTTTTTCTGGACGTCGATCAAGTTCGGAATCTGCACTGCCGCGCGAATTCGCGCAAAGTCCAGGCGTTTCCGTTCTCTCGTTATTTTTCCGTTGCGCATGCTGGCTTACCTCATTCCCTTGCGTAGGTTGAAACCGGATTCGTACCCTGTGGCGACACCACAGCCGGAATCCGGGCAGGACGCGCGCTGGCGCTCAAAATACGAACGGAGCGCGCGCGTAGACGAACCTTTTCTTGCCGCTTTTGCCGCGAGATTTTTCGCTCCCGGCACTACTTGATCTCGACCTTGGCTCCCGCGTCCTCGAACTTCTTCTTGATCGTGGCCGCTTCTTCTTTGTTCACGCCTTCTTTCACCGGCTTTGGCGCGCCATCCACGAGATCTTTCGCTTCCTTAAGCCCGAGGCTGGTCACTTCGCGCACGGCCTTAATCACGTTGATCTTGTTCGCGCCCACTTCGGTGAGAACCACGGTGAATTCCGTCTTCTCTTCCGCCGGAGCCGCGCCTGCCGCTGCGCCGCCGCCCGCAACCATCATCGGAGCAGCCGCCGCGGCCGAAACGCCGAACGCCTCTTCCATCTTCTTCACCAGGTCCGACGCCTCGAGCAGCGTCAGCCCCTTGATTTCATCCAAAATCCCTTCCACTTTGCTCGCCATCGCCTTTTCCTATCCTCCGTTGAATTAAACCCGCTGTTGTGAGTCAGTTTGAATTTTCTTGACCGTGACACCAAGAAGGGGCCTCCCAGGTCGACGGTTAGTCGAGCCTGGGGGAACAGTCAAAATTCAAACCGGCCCGCTTTCAATCTACTAAGCTCGTTTACTCCGGCTTCGGCTCAGGCGCTTTCTCTTCGCCCGCGCTTCCCGCCGCAGGCGCAGGTTGCGCTCCAGCAGCCGCGCCGCCCGAACCGAATTTGTTCGCCTTCACCGCTTCGTTCGTTACCACCGCCAGATTGCGCGAAACTGCCGCAGTCACGGAAGCCAATCTCTGCGCTGGCGCGTTCAGCATGAACATAATCTTGCTGATCAGCTCCTCTTTGCTTGGCAGCTGCGAAAGCTGCTCGATCTCCGCGATCGAAATGACCCGCCCTTCCACCCATCCGGCGCGGAATTTGAACGCCGGCACATCCTTGGCCACCTTGCTCAGCACTTTCGCCAGCGCCACCGGATCCGCCGCCGTGTAGGCGATCGAATTCGTCTGCTTCAGATCCTTGAACAGCGGCTCGACCGGAGTTCCCGCCCCCGCCCGCTCCACCAGCGTGTTTTTCACCACCTGATAATGCCCGCCGGCCTTCTCCACCGAGCGCCGCAGCGCCGTGTCTTGCTCCACCGTGATTCCCTGGAACGTCGACAAAATCACGCTGGACACATTCGCCAGTTGCGCGCGCAGCTTCTCCGCGTGATCTTTCTTTTCCTGCTTCTTCATTGCCATTTCGGTATGCCTCGCAAAATTTCGCTACTGCTACGCCGCCGTTGACATCGCCGTTTCAACTTCCGAGTGATCAATCAAGATCCCCGGCCCCATCGTTGAACTCAGCGTCACCTTCTTGAAGTACTTGCCTTTCGCGGTCGCCGGCTTGGCCTTTGACACCGCGCCCAGCAGCGCCAGCGCGTTTTCCGCCAGCTGTTGCGCTCC
>DAIRCW010000201.1:0-5300 GCA_036796475.1 Candidatus Acidiferrales bacterium
CGCGATGCTCGCGCTCGAACGTTTCCGCCACTGGAACTGGCTGCCGCCGCTGGCCTTCGCCGCCACGGAAATTTATTTCTGGGGCTGGTACTCGGCTTTTTACACGCCGGAAAAACTCGTCAAGACCCTAGCCTTTGCTATTTTGTTTCTCGTCCTTTTCGCCGCGCTGCCCATGATGCGAGCGCGCCGCGACGGCCGCCTCGCCGAAACCGAATACTCGGTGGGCATCGGCAACGTCATCGTGTTTTTGCTCGCACTGCGCCAAATGCTCTGGCCGCAGAATCGCTGGGCGCTGACGTTCTCTTTTCTCGCGCTCGCCGCCGCGCACTTGATCGCGTTGCGCGCGTTGCCAGAAGTATCCCCGCGCACCGCCGCCGAGCGCGCCGGATTAATGAACGCCCGCTGGCTCTTCGCCGCTCTCGCGCTCGTTTGCATTTCGCTGGCGATTCCCGCGCGCCTCGACAATCAATTCCTCACCATCGCCTGGGCCATCGAAGGCGTTCTGCTCGTCTGGGGCGGCGCGAGAATTCCGTCGGGCTGGCTGCGCGCCGCGGGATTGCTTTTCTTCGCCATCACCGCCGTGCGCCTCGTCGCTCTGCATATTCCCGCAGGCCGCCTCTTCTTCAATCAACGCTTCCTCGCCTACGCCATCGCGGTGGCCTGCTTCGCGCTCGCGTGCTGGTTCGTTCGCGGCATGGCCGCAAAATTTGGCGAGGAAGAACGTGTACTCTTTGCCGCGCTGGCTGTCGCCGTGAACGTCTACGCGCTCATCGCGCTCTCCCTCGAAATCTGGGACGCGCTCGCACCGTCGCGACTCGGCATACCCGCATACAGCTACACTCCATTCGCTGTCACTTCAAGCGGATACCTCGCGCAGCAGCTCGGACTCTCCATTCTCTGGGCCATCTACGCCACCGCGCTCATTCTTCTCGGCATGATGCGCCGCGTCGCCATGCTGCGCTGGCAGGCGCTCACGCTGTTCGGCATCGTCGTCATAAAAGTGTTTCTCTTCGACCTTTCCGAACTCAGCCGCTTCTACCGTATTCTCTCGTTCCTGATTCTCGGCATCCTACTCCTCGCCGTTTCCTTCCTCTACCAGCGCCGCTCCGCGCGCAAAGTGAACCCCTCATGACCGCTTTTTTGGAGTGCGGCGTCTCGACGCCGCTTTGCCGCAGACTGAAGCTGCCGAGGGGCGGAGCTTCTGCGCCCGCTGCTGACTCGGTCAGCCTCCAACGTGCGCGCATCGAGCAGCGAGCTTTAGGGGGTCGCGGTTTTAACCGCGACAAAAAATATCGCGCCGCGAATTTCTTCCTATCGCGCGCTTCATCCGCGCGAAGTATTCGCCTTGTCCTCGCACCCGTCCCGAGCGTCACGATCCTCCTAGTCGTGACAATTTTCGCGGCACCTCTGGCCTTCGCGCAAAAATCCGCCGCGCCGCCAGATTCTGCCGGGAGCAATTCCGCGCCAGCCGCCGCATTAGCCGCGCCGCTCCCCTCGGCCTGGGCCAACTGGAAATACTCGCGCATCATTGACCTGCCCTCCGCCCTCCCCGCTGGTTCTCCTTCTGCGCAAGCCGACCGCCTCGTCAAACTCCGCCTGCCCGCTGAAATTTTCGCCCACGCGCAGCCCGATCTCGCCGACCTGCGCGTGATTGACGATCGCGGCGCGCAAACGCCCTACCTCCTGCGCATCGCCTCCGGCCAGACGCGCACCGCCATCGTCCCATCGAGCCGCCTGGAATCGAGCTACGCTCCCGGCCAGTACACGCAAATCATTCTCGACGCCGGCCCGCGCGCGCCTTTCTACAATTCGCTCGAACTTGCCGCCCCACTCCAAAATTTCGCCGCGTGGGCCCGCGTGGAAGCCAGCGACGACGCTCGCGTTTGGCGCCAGCTCGGCGCGCCCCAGCCCATCTATCGCTTCGCGCAGAAACCGGAGGCCAGCGAACTCACGCTCCATTTTTCCCCGACCAACGCGCGCTACCTCCGCCTGCGCATTTTCTACAAGGCGTCGAAATTCCAGGTCGAAAGCGTCACCATTCGCCACACCGTCTCCATTCCGCGCGAAGACGTTACCGTCGCCACAATTTCGAGCGCGAGCGCGGCGCAGCAAAACGGCAAGACCGTTTTCCACGCTGACCTCGGCTACGCGCTTCCGCTCGACAGCGTGCGCATCGCGACTTCCATTCCCAGCTTCGACCGCACCGTCGAGATCTATTCCAGCAAAGATGACCAGCACTGGAACTTGACCGGCTCTGGCAGCATTTTCAATTTCTCTTCACCGCTCCCGCTTTCGCCCGCGGATGCCGCGGCGCCGTCCGATGCCGATTCCGCGTCTGACGCGGACGCTTCTGCGCCTGCGCTTGACGCGTCAGCGAAAGTTCGCGGCGGTGTCGCTCACTACGTCCGGCTGGCGTGCAATTTTGGCGCGCAGCCGGCGCGTTACTGGCGCGTTGAAATCGCAAACGGAAATGACGCGCCGTTACCCAACGCCTCCGCGCAACTCTCCCTCGCCGCGCGCGACGTTTTCTTCCGCCAGCAGTCGGGCCGCTCCTATACGCTCGTCTATGGCCAAAGCCAGTTGCACGCCGCGCCGCAGTACGATCTCGCGCAGACGCTCACCGACGCGCAAATGAATTCCGCTTTTGCGGCATGGGCGATTGGCCCGGAGCGCATCAACTCCGCGTGGGTGGACCCGCGTCCGTGGACCGAGCGCCACTCCGTCGTCCTCTGGCTCGCCGTAATCCTCGCCGCCCTAGCGTTGACCCTCCTCGCCCTCCAGTCCCTCAAAGGCAGCAAGGCAAGTGGCGGGTGACGAGTAAGGGCGTGATGACTCCAGAGTGGTGAGCAGACTTCGCCGACGCTGCTTTTAGGTTAACCCATCGTCCGGCGTTTCATGCACCTAGGTATGGCTCCGCTACTTGCAGCCGCTTTGAGCGTCGGACTTTCGGGCGATATCCAGGTCCTGGTCGGACGGAGCGTCACCGTCGAGCGACATAATAGAGAATTTGAGCGCATCTCCCCAACACACCGGCGCATTTCGATAATCGCTGTAGAACGCATCCATTGCCTGTCCGATTTGTCCGGTGTTTGTTTGCTGGTTCTTTCCCATCCCAGTTATATCGTCTCGCTCAGCCTGTATCCTGGTAGCCATAAAGTGATTCAGCTTTGCGTTAGCTGAGCTCGGTTTCGCTTTTGCCTTAGAATTCAACAAATTACTAAGGATCATCTGGCTGAAAGTTCCCCTAACATATCCCTCATAGAACCCTGTGATGTACAGCAGGGAAGCGAGCTCGTCATGGCTCCGATAATCGCGCCACTCCGCGCCCGTGTAGTTCAAACTCGGCGTCTGCTGGCCGAGCGCCCATCCCGCGCACAAGAGTGACACTCCAACGCACGCTATGGCATATTTTCGCCGCATGGTTTCTCCCTCCGTAATCTGTCCAAGCCACTCTGAATCGACAAAACGTCTGTAAAGTCGATTCCCCAGCTCTCCAGCGAATTGAGGCATCTTAGAACGGGTAGACGCTCCGTCACTATGTAGCATAGCTTTTCGACTTCGTCGTCGCGCAGGTCGAAGCTACCATTCAAGTATTGTGACACTCGGTGGGGGCCAATCTGAACAACACTGCACAAGACCCGGAAAGGGATATGCAATTCCTCTACCTTTTGTGCGATGTCGTCTCGATTCTTTGCCATAACGCTCTGTGCCTGAATTCTACTACTGAGTCCTGCGCCGCGTGCGATCCCGCCGACAGACCCTTGCTTTGCGGTTGTTTTCTGTTTCGCTTCTCGCCTTTGTAGCGCAGGATCGCGCCGTTTGCGAACCTGCGGCTTTTTCCTTGCGTTACGAGACTGTAGTTAATACGCTACATTGAAACGGTAGACGAATATTTTGCGAATTACAAAGAGGAACGAAAAATGAAGAGAGGCGAGAGCTACAGAGACGATCTGCTAAACGACCTCAGAGATGATCCTGATTATGCAGCCGCGTACTTGACGGCGGCACACGCGGATTCGAAAGAAGCATTTCTCGTGGCCCTTCGCGACGTCGCCGAAGCTCGCAAGGGCATGAAGCGCGTTGCCAAAGAAGCAAAAGTGAATCGCGAAAATCTCTATCGCGCCCTCTCGAAACGCGGCAATCCGCGCATTGACACGGTGGACGCCGTCCTCGACGCCCTCGGCCTCCAACTCGTCTTCCGCCCCCGCAAACGCAACCGCCCGAGCTAGTTGCCGCGAACCAATAAATCCCTCGCACTCCCTTTCAACCCCACTTTTTCCCCGTTCGCTGCAAAATGCTTGCCTCGCCGCCCGCGTTCGTGCTACCACTGGCCGATGTCACGTCGCACCTCCAGTCCGCCGCCCGCCGCACCCCTCAGTCCAACGCTCCTCACACTCCAATTCCCAAAATGGAATGGAACTTCTAATCGCAACACTCCTAAATTAGAATCTGCCATAACTCATAGAAAACAAAGCCCCGGTAAAATTCTAATCGCCACATTTCGAGCGCCCTTGCGCCGGTTCGCCTTCCGGCCTGCTCGTCCCTCACCACCTGCTTGCACTGAGCGGAGCCGAAGGGGCACGCGTCACTGTTCCAAAAGGGCCGCCCAAAAATTAGAGAATTGCTTAACTCGCGTTTTTTCAGTCATTTTCAAATTTCTAATCGATAATTTTCACCGGTATCTAAACCGAGGTTGCTCTAGCCACTCGCCACTAGCCGCCAGCCACTGCCGTTCTAATCGACACACCTATGAAAAATTAGAACCTCTCGCAAGTCATAGAAAACATTCACTCGGACTCATTTCTAATCGACACAGAACTGCACTTCATCCAAGGCGCGGAGTTTGCGTCCCGTCTGCCCTTAGGAACGAAGCGAGCGGAGCGAGGGATCTGCTTGTGGACGTTCCGGTACGCCAGCATCACCACTCTAATCGCAAGGCCTATGTAAAATTAGAACTCGTCTTAAGTTCCATCAAAAGAGCGACATCCATTTTTCTAATCGTAAGGAAAACGCGCTTCATCCAAGGTGAACTTGCACAGTTTCCGTGCAGTTCGGCTCGTTCGCGGACGCCACGCTTCGGCCTGGCGAAACTCGCTGCGAAGCCCAATCTAAGGTGCAACTTCGCTGGTGCGAAGGGCGTCTCATAGTTAGAAGCGCACTCAACGGGGGTGCGGCATGACCTACATAGCCGTCCCGAAGTCATCTTCCAAGATTTTGCTGGCGTGCGCAGTGTGCCTGTTTTTCGGGTTGGCGGCGCCGATGGCGTTTGCGCAGGCGGGACGAAGCCACGGCGGCAGTGG
>DAIRCW010000202.1:0-5245 GCA_036796475.1 Candidatus Acidiferrales bacterium
GTGGAAGGATCGGTGACAAGGGCGCAACCGTAAGGATCGGAAACAGCGCTGATGGTGAATTGGGGATTCGCCGGAAGCTGAATGGCGATGCGGAGCAGGCCGTAGTGGCGCAGCAGGGAGAAATCAAGCGGATGGCCGGGAGCGGCGGTTGGGCAAACGGCGCCGTCTACTGCAGAGAACAAAGGATCATGGCCAGCTGTCGCCTGGAAAATTTGCTCGGCGCGTGCGGCGCTGAGGCCCATACCATTTTCGGCGCGATGGCAGGTGGCACAGGCGCGGCCATTGGTGCCGAGGGATTGGAAGAAAGGGCCGCTTTGGTCGAATCTGCCATTGGCGCTATTTGTTTCGACCAAGCCGGTTTGGTCGTGGAAAGGAAACAGGTTGGGCAGGGATGCGGCAACAACCGCTGCGGCGGTTAATACTGGCACTGCGCAAGCTATCAGTGATTTTCGGGCGCTACTCGCAAGAATCCTGCGTACATTGGGACTGGGCATCCGCTTCTCCACGTTACACCTAAGATTTGACACACCGAACCGCGTGATGTGTTGATAAAGCAAGGCGGGCCGCAGGTCAATAGGCGCGAGATGGTTTTTTGGTGGAGAATAGTGACTGTCTGCGCTGCTGAAAACAGGGTGGTTAGATGGTGTTGCGTCCCCCAATCCAAATCGCTAAAATGCAGTGACGCAAAAACTCAGGTTAGTCATCCAAGTCAACGACCATGGACCCTCGCTCAGCCCCTTCCCGGTTCGTGTTTGGCAATTTCACGGTGAATGCCGGTTCGCGCACCATCCATAAAGGCAAAATCCGCTTAAAACTGCACCGCCAGCCTTTTGACGTCCTGCTCACGCTGCTGGAGCGTCGCGGAGAAGTGGTGACGCGGGAAGATCTGGAGGCGAAGCTGTGGCCCGGGACGGTGTTTGTGGATTCGGAGCATGGGCTGAATACGGCAGTTAAAAAGCTGCGCCGAGTGCTCGGAGATTCTGCGGATGAGCCGCAGTTTATCGAGACCGTGCCGCGGATCGGGTATCGGTTCATCGGGGAAGTGGGCCAGGAGGAAATCAACGAGGCGGCGAGTCGAAACGTGGTGGGTGCGCCATCGGTCACTGATGCGGGCACTAAGACTTCCACGCGAAGCCTGGCAGCGCACGAGGCGCGCGCGGCGACGACGGCAAAGACGGCAGGAACTTCGCCGAGTACAAGCCTGTGGCGTTCGCGCGGGTTTTGGCTGACGGTTGTGGCGAGCGCGGTGGCGATTGTGCTCGTTGCGTATCTTTGGTCTGTTCAGCCGTGGCAGAAACCGGCGGCCGCAGGGAGGCGCAGCATGGTGGCTGTCTTGCCATTTGAAAATCTTACGGGAGATCCGGCGCAGGATTATTTCAGCGACGGTTTGACGGAGGAGATGATTGACCAGCTGGGCCGCGTGGCGCCGGAGCAATTTGGGGTGATTGCGCGCACGACGGTCGAGCAGTACAAAAATCAGAGGCAGCCTTTGCGGGAAGTTGGCGCGCAACTGGGAGCGGAGTACTTGCTGGAGGGCAGCGTCCGGCGGGATGCTCGCGACGTGCGCATCGCGGCGCAGTTGGTGCAGGCGAAGGATCAAAAAGTTATATGGGCTCGGCAGTATGACCGGGAACTGACCAGTTTACTCGCACTGCAGAGCGAGATTGCCGGGGAAATTGCAGACGAGATTCAGTTGACGCTGGGCGGCGCGCATCGAGGGGCTGCGGCAAGCAACCGGCCGAACACATCGTCGTATCAAGCATACGATTTGTATTTGCAAGGACGATTTTTTCTGAACCAGAGAAGTTCCGACAGTCTTGCTCGCGCCGCCGGATATTTTCAGCAGGCGATTGACAAGGACCCCAATTATGCGAGGGCGTATGCCGGGCTGGGGGACGCCTACGGCTTGATGAGCAGCTGGTACTTCGAGCCGCCGAATATCTACACACCCAAGGCGCGTGCGGCGGCGCTGAAGGCGCTGCAATTGGATCCCGATCTGGCGGAGGCGCACACGACGCTGGCGCTGATTGCGCAGAGTTATGATTGGGACTGGCAAACAGCGGAACGAGAATACCGGCGGGCCATCGAGCTGGAGCCGAATTACGCGACCGCGCATCACTGGTATGCGGAATGCCTGGCGCTGCAGGGACGCTTTAATGAGGCGTTCGTCGAAATTGATAAAGCGAGGCAGCTGGATCCGCTTTCGCTGATTATATCGAGTGATCGCGCGGTATTTTTCTATTTTTCGCGACAGTATGACCGCGCGATTGACGAATTTCGCGCGGTGCAAGCGATGGAGTTGAATTCCCCGCGCTCGCAGATGATTATCCAGGCTTACCTGGAAAAGGGGATGAACGCGGAAGCGCTTGAATCCCTGCGCGCGATTCTCCCGGTCAAAGCGACTGATGCGTGGGGCTACACTTTGATGGTCGATGCTTACGGACTATCCGGCCACCCAGTGGAAGCGGAACGCGCGTTTTTGCATTTGCAGGAGCTGTATTCTCACGGCGAAGCCATGTCGAGCCACATGGCTCAGGCATGTCTGGGTTTGAAGGAAAACGAGAAAGCCATCGAATACCTTCAGAAGGGATACCGTGAGCACGCCATAACCACTTCCATCAAAGTGGACCCAATCTTCGATCCGCTCCGAAAAGATCCGCGGTTCCAAGAACTGCTTCGCGAGATGAATCTCACTTCCTAACGGCGCGCGCCCGGTACTCGACTGATTCTCTAAGAATTAGTTTGACGAATCAAACTATTGCGGGCAAGCTTGCGCCAATGTACGAAACACAGATTCGCAGGCTGCTGGAGGCGTATCCGGCGATTTTTCTGGCGGCGCATCGGCAGCATGTTCGTTCGGACGAGGGCGGAAAAAGCATTTCCGAGCGGCAGGCGAGCGTGCTGGACCATTTGGACGAGAAGCGCGGCGCGACGCTGTCGAAACTGGCGGAGCACATGGGCGTGGGCCGCTCCGCTATGAGCATCATGGTTTCGCGGCTGGTGCGCGGCGGATATATTGTTCGGCGGCGAGACGAGAAGGATGCAAGATGCGTGGCGCTGAAGCTGACGCGGCGCGGGGCGCGTGTGAAAGAGGAGAATGCCATTCTGGAGCACGATTTGCTGAAGAGCATGTTCCGCATGATGCCGGCGGCGGAATTGGAATCCGCGCTGCTGGGGGTGGAAAGCTTCGCCAAGTATGCGCGGATTCTGCTGCGGCGGAGAAAGAGAGCGCGCGGATGAAAATTGCGCTGATTGCGGGCGGATGCGTGGCGGCGGTGATTGTCGCGGTGATTGTGATTGGGCTGCTTTTGCCAAAGCGGCACGTGGTGACGCGCAGCGCGAGTTACCGTGCAACACCGGAGCAGCTTTTCCGGCTCATCAGCGGCGAGCAGAAGTGGAGGGCGGATGTTTTACGCTGCGAAATATCCGCTGAAGCAGATGGCCGCGTGCTGCAGCGAGAGACGACGCGGAATGGCGAGACAGTTACATACGAATTGACGGAGCGGGTCGAGCCCACGTCAATTCAGCGGCGCATCGTCACAAAAAATCTGCCGTACTCCGGGACATGGATTTTTTCGCTGAGGGCGGAGGGTGAATCTACAGTGGTGCAAATTACGGAAGACGGTGAGGTCTACAATCCTGTTTTTCGCTTCGTTTCGCGATTTGTTATCGGGCAGACGCGGACGATCGATACGTACCTGCAGAATCTCGGCAAAGCGACAAACCAAGAGATTCAAATCCGCGACTGATCAGCGATGTGACCGCGTTTACTGTGTGGCGGTTTTTTCGCCGAGCTTGCGCATACGTTCGCGCAATTTCTGGCGAAGGCCTGCGGGTGCATTGGGATTGAAGGCCACCAGATACCACAGCGGCTGTGTGCGATCTTTGCTGAGAGCAGTGAGCGTGGCGGCGTCGGAATTGGGATGGCGCGCAATGTTCTCGCGAATGGCAGCGTAAGGATGGCGTGAGAGGCGGCGGAGCGTTTTCGCGGAAACGCGCGGATGCTCGCTAATAAGCCGCAGGAGGTAGTAATCTTCGCCGGGCGTATCGCGATAGAGTTTGTCGAGCAGTTCCGGCTTGACTTCGGCGCTTAGGACGAAGCCGACCTTTTCATCCCACGAGCTGTTGATGCGGTTGAGTTCCTGCGTCCGAGCGTGAATCAGCTGCTCGACCGAGCGACGTTCCTGCTCGAGGCGGCCGTGGGGCAGGGCGCTGTGTTCCAAAGAATCGAGCACGCGCAGGAGATGCTGGCGTTCGCCGAAGACGAGCTGCGAGGTGCGCGGCGTTTTTCCTTTCGAATTGTTGCTGACCAAATCGGAGCGTCTCATGATTTTCCTCGAGACCTTCACAGCGCTGGCGCGTCCGGTGAAATTCGCGATGCGAATTGCGTGACGCGTGCTGTGAGATTGCCCGCCGGAAAGAAACTGGCCTGAAGGCGAAACGGAATGGACATCCTGCCGAGAAATTCAGCTCGACGTTTCAGGATTGACGGGCATTGCGCATGACAACGTTTCTTCGCGCGGCGGCGCCTAAGTCCACGAAAATTATGCGGCGAAGAAAGACGAGGCGCAATTCTGTGATGATTGGCGGTTCCTGGTTAGCAACAGGGAAATGGCACTACAAGAGGCACTACGAAAAGCACAAATGAGATCAGGAACGGCTTAGCGAAAATTGGTCATGAGAACGACATCGGACTTTCTGGAACCTCGGGAAACGGCGAGGTGTTTGCCGTCATGCGACCAGGCGTAGGCAAAGATGTCGCCACTCGTGAATTTCGTGACTTGGACGGGAGCGCCGCCGGAGAGGCGCTGCTCCCAGACGTTGGTCGCGTGGTTGCGGGTCAGCAGAAAAGAGATGGCGCCGTCATCGGGAGTGAACCGAGCCGACAACATGCCGTAAGGAACGTCAAAAACATGCAGCGGCGGTCCGCCTGCGACGGGAGCGATGATCATTTTGGTCTGCATCGCGCCCCCTTCGACTTTCTGCGAGCCGTAGACGAAGAGTTTTCCGTCCCGGGAAAGATCTTGAGTTTCGCGGGGTATATTCTCCCTTTCCGGCGTTCCGCCTTCGATGGGTATGCGCCAGAGCGCATCTGCGGTGCGGTATCCAATTGACTTCGAATCCGGCAGACAGGCAGCCCCGCCGAGCAAACCGGTCACCGGAAGTTTCGTTGGATTGGAGCCATCGGCTAGGGCTTGCCAGAGTTCGAACTTGCCGTCGTTGAATGTGCTGTAAACGATGTGTT
>DAIRCW010000203.1:0-4318 GCA_036796475.1 Candidatus Acidiferrales bacterium
ACGTTTTTCGGTGCGCACCTTTATGTGCATGTGGCAATGTGACGCTACTCTGCGTGTGCCCCAGAAACTCGGTCGCGACCCGGCTTAGGTTTCTGAATTCCTCTGCTGCGCTGTCTCTCCGGACGGCTTCTCGAGCCTGATTGGCGGCTTTCTTGGCCCCGGCAGCTACTCGGAGCGTAAGGATGCTTACAGCTAGACCGATGATGCTTGCTATGCCTGCGATGACAGAGAACATAAGTTGTACGTATTAGCTTCGGCATAATAAGCCAGCTGGCCTCGGAATTGCCAGCCGTATCCTCTCGCACTCCTGACGTTCGGGCTGAAGGGGAACTGGACCAATCGGGCAAGGGGAACGTCCGATCGCCGCTGGGATTCAAGACTGGTTGGGATGCGTGGGTTTCAATGGCGGAGGCGTGCGTGAGCAGCGAGCTTTTTGTAGTCGCCGTGAGGGATGCGCGCTGAATGCAAGGGCTTTCTGGGTAAGAAGTAAGCCCAGGCGGTGAGGCGGCGACCGCCGACAAGGTGTACCTGGGTCTTGCGGCGGATGAAGAGGGATGCTTTCGGAGTTTCGGGCTTAAAGTCCTCTTCGTGATCGAGCTTCTTGAGCTGAGTTTCGGGAGCGAGGAGTTCATAGACTTCGCCGACAACGTGTCCTACGCCGCGCGGAGGCTGATAGACGCCGGGATAGGGGCCGAGATTGTAGAGGCGTCCGCGAATGTGGCCGTTGCCGATGTACTTCGCTGACGCGGAAGCCAGGATGCGGTGAAGCGGGAAGCTGCGGCGGAGCGTGCCGTAGACGAAGAGAAATTCGGAAGCCATGCGAGTATTTTAGCTTAATTCACGCAAGAGCCTCGGAAGTTTCTCATAGCCGTTTTCGGCGTCGGCGATGTAGTCCCTGACGGCCTTGTCCTGCTGGATCTTGCTGAGGACATAATCGAACATGGCTTGAATCTCGTCGATTTTCAATTCGCCGCGTTCTTTCAGGTAGGAGACCATTTCGAAGAAGTTCAGGAAATCGTCGAATTCCGCTTCCAGTTCGGGCTGATGGTGGCCGCGCAGAAATTCCATTTGGCCCTGGTCCAGGCGGAGGCGCATCTTTCGCATTTCGGGATTGTTGTAGAAGCTCTGATAGAGGTCGAAGAGCCAGCGCATGCGATGGGTTTTGGAATTGCGCCAGTATTTCCAAGCGGAGGCGCCGGCAGTGATGATGCCGACGAGGTAGAAAGCGGCTTCCAAGCAGGTTGTGACGGTATGTAACATGGATGGTCCTTAATAGCCGCAGGAATATACAACCAGTAAGTTTATAAAGAATAGACCTAACTGCAGTGTGGAACGATCAATCGCCGCGCTTGGAGCGGGAGGGAATTTTCCTTAGACGAAAGTTCCCACCCTCAAAAGGCGAGGATGGGGCACCCGCAAAAACAAAAGTGGGTCTGGTGGCTGAAGCAGCCGCTCCGATGTTCTAAGATGATGGCGGAGGGCGCATGGTCGAGAAGAATTTAGCGGCGGGGGAGCGGGCGCGGAGGTTCGCGGAGTGGCTGGGGATTCGCGTGCCGATACTGATGGCGCCGATGTCGGGAGCGTGTCCGGCGTCGCTCGCCATTGCGATAGCCAATGCGGGCGGGCTTGGCGCTTGCGGGGCGCTGTTGATGCAGCCGGAGGAGATCAAAAAGTGGTGCGAAGAGTTCCGCAAAGAGAGCCCGGGAAATTTTCAAATTAATTTGTGGATTCCGGATCCGCCTCCGCAGCGCGACGCGGAATTGGAACGGCGCGAAAGGGATTTTCTAGCGCAGTGGGGACCGGCGGTTGCGGCGGAGGCGGGCGATGTGCGTTTGCCGGATTTTGCGGCGCAATGCGAAGCGATGTTGGAGGTGAAGCCGAAAGTTATCTCGTCGATTATGGGGCTGTATCCAAACGCGTTTGTGCGAGAGCTGAAAAAGCGCGGAATTTTGTGGTTCGCGGCGGTGAGCACTGTGGCGGAAGCGAGAGCTGCGGAGAAGGCCGGCGCGGACGCGATCGTCGCGCAGGGGATGGAAGCGGGCGGGCATCGCGGCGCGTTCGAGGCGGACGAGGCCGAGCGGCAGATGGTGGGGTTGATGGCGCTGGTGCCGCAGGTGGTGGACGCGGTTTCCGTCCCAGTGATTGCGACGGGCGGGATCGCGGACGCGCGCGGAGTTGCGGCGGCGTTGGTGTTGGGAGCGAGCGCGGTGCAGATCGGGACGGGGTTTTTGCGGTGTCCTGAGGCGGGAATAGCGCGGGCTTATGCGGAGCAGCTGGCGCGTACGGAGGCGCACGAGACGATGGTGACGCGGGCGTTCAGCGGGCGCCTGGGGCGCGGCGTGGCAAATGCGTATGCGCGGGCGGCGAGCGGGGCGGGTGCGCCGCGTCCGGCGGCGTATCCGGTGCAGCGCGGATTGGCGCGCGGGATGCGCGAGGAGGCGTTGAAAAAGGGGGATACGGAGCGGATGCAGATGTGGGCAGGGCAGTCGGCGAAGTTGGCGCAAGAGAGGCCGGCGGGGGGTGTTTGCACGGAGTTGTGGGAAGGGGCGGTGGCGTTGATTTCGTGACGAATAGCGCGGTAATGGGTCAGTTTGAATTTTGACTGCTTGCGTCACGATCAAGAAAATTCAAACTGACCCACTGTCAAGACCCCACCCTCAAAAGGCGAGGATGGGGCACCCGCAAAACCAAAAGAGGGCCGCAAAGCCGCAGAGTATCGCGCCTTTTTCACGTTGGCTGCGTACGCAGCCGAGCGCGACACTCCGCGCTACAAAGGCGGATTCGATGCGAGAAACGCCCACCGTCAAAAAAGCGAGCCCGCCATGGCGCGCAGGGGCGGGGTACCCGAAAAGGCGTCGAGGCGAGGTCCTTCGCTGCGCTCAGGATGACACAATGAGAGGAAACAGCAGGTTCCTCACACGACCAAAAGGCGGTCGGTTCGGAATGACATCCAAAAAAGCTGACGCGCCCGGAATGAGCGTGAAAGTGCTCAAAACGGAGTTGACAGACGTAGGAGGAGTCCTTATACTCACTGGTTTGTAGGTGGGTGGTTTGCTGTAACAGTGGTTACGGTGTTCCCTTACCTCGGAACAGAGAACGAAGGAACGGGGGAAAGGGAAGCGGCCGAAATGGGGCGCCTGCCCCGCAAAGCCGTCAGAGGAAGCTCTCCGCAGCAGAAACAGCGTGTTCTGAGTGAGTTGTAGAGGACGCCCGCGCGGAGTAACGTAATCGGTTCCTGATTGGGTGATTGGGGATCGGTTCCTTCGGAGTCGTAAGACTCGTTCTGTTCTACCACCTTAATGCGCGTTTGCTTGGCGTGAGCCTTGCGAAACAGCATAGAAATGTGAATTTTTCGGAGGGTACGAGTGCCGACGTTTTCGCAATTGGTGAGGCAAGGGCGCGAGCAGTTGAAGGCGAAGACGAAGTCGCCGGCGCTGGAGGGATGTCCGGAGAAGCGGGGAGTTTGCGTGAGAGTGTACACGCAGACGCCGAAGAAGCCGAATTCGGCGCTGCGGAAAGTGGCGCGCGCGCGGCTGACGAATGCGGCGGAAGTGACCACGTACATTCCGGGCATCGGGCACAACTTGCAGGAGCACTCGATCGTGCTGGTACGCGGCGGCCGCGTGAAAGATTTGCCGGGCGTGCGCTATCACGTGATTCGCGGAACGCTGGACGCGGCGGGAGTGGAGAATCGCAAGCAGGGACGTTCAAAGTATGGAGCGAAGAGGCCCAAGGCGGCGCAGAAGTAAGAGAGGCGAAGAATGCCACGCAAGGGATTCACAGTTCGGCGGAAGATTCCCGGGGACGCGGTGTACGGCAGCGACCTGGTGCAGAAATTCATTTCCAGCATGATGTACGACGGGAAGCGCGCCACGGCGCAGCAGATTTTTTACACGGCGATGGAGAACGTCGCGCAGAAAACGAACAGCGACGCGTTGACGGTGTTCAAGAAGGCCATTGAGAATGTGAAGCCGACGCTGGAAGTGAAGACGCGGCGCGTCGGTGGCGCGAACTATCAAGTGCCGGTGGAAGTGAATCAGTACCGCAAGCAGTCGCTGGCGATTCACTGGCTGATTTTGTACGCGCGGCAGCGGTCGGGGAAAAACATGACTGACAAGCTGACCGAGGAATTGATTGACGCGGCGAACAGCAAGGGCGGAGCGGTGAAGAAGCGCGAGGATGTTCACCGGATGGCGGAGGCCAACAAGGCGTTCGCGCATTACCGATGGTGAGGAAAGACGAACCTCAGCGGCTAAAGCCGCCAATTTTGCGAAATTTACGGCACGGCTGAAGCCGTGCCCTGACAAAGCGTAACGCG
>DAIRCW010000203.1:4328-5243 GCA_036796475.1 Candidatus Acidiferrales bacterium
AACAGCAGCTGAGACGCGAGATCCGGGGCTAAGGGACAGAAAAGATTCAAATGGCACGGCAATTCCAACTCGATCGCATGCGCAACATCGGGATCATGGCGCACATTGACGCGGGGAAGACCACGTCGACCGAGCGCATCCTGTTTTACACGGGTGTGACTTACAAAATCGGCGAAGTGGACGAAGGCACCGCGACGATGGACTGGATGGAGCAGGAGCGCGAGCGCGGCATCACGATCACTTCGGCGGCGACGACCGCGGCGTGGAAGCGCAACGGGCAGCAGTATCGCATCAACATCATTGATACGCCCGGGCACGTGGATTTTACGGTGGAAGTGGAGCGTTCGCTGCGCGTGCTGGACGGCGCGGTGGCGATTTTCGATTCGGTGGCGGGAGTGCAGCCGCAGTCAGAAACGGTATGGCGCCAGGCGGACAAGTACCGCGTGCCGCGCATTGCGTTTGTGAACAAGATGGACCGCGTCGGCGCGGATTTCGACCACGTGATTCGCACCATGCGGCAAAGACTTTCAGCCCACCCCGTCCCCCTCCAGTTTCCTCTCGGCAAAGAAGACAGCTTCATCGGCGTGATTGATTTCATCGAAGAACGCGCCATTGTGTGGAAAGCGGAGACACTGGGAGCGGAGTTCGAGTACATCACGCTCGATCAATTGTGGGATCCGGCGTTTCAGAAGACGCGTCCAGAGATTGCCGCGGCGCTGAAGGCCTCGGCGGTGAACGCGGAATTTTACAAAGAGCATCGCGAAAAAGTGGTGGAGTACATCGCGGAGCACGACGATGCCGTGCTGGCAAAGTATTTGGAGCAACACAAACTCACGCCGGAGGAACTGCGCGCTTCGATTCGGCGTTCGACGCTGGCGCTGAAGCTGACGCCGGTGCTGGCGGGCTCAGCGTTCA
>DAIRCW010000204.1:0-5230 GCA_036796475.1 Candidatus Acidiferrales bacterium
CCGCCGCTTCTGGTATGACTCGGTCGCAATCTCCTGCTGGATTTGCTTGTGAATCGCCGGCCATTTCTGAATCACATCCAGCTTGGCTTCCAGGTTCTCGTACGCCGTCGGAATCGCGTGGCTCGAGAGCGCCTGCGCTTCGCTGCGCAGCAGTTCCAGATTCTGTATCCGGCAATGAATAGCGTTGCGCTCCTGCTCGGACAAACTCTTGGATTTTTGCTTGAGTTCCTTCTGCGCGGCATCAATCTGCTTTCCATACTGCTTGGCGTGATCTTTGAACCTCCGAACGCACGCGGCTCTTCCTTGCTCTAGTGCTTTTCTCTGCTCCGAAATTTCTCCCGTGCTGAACTGCACGGTCGGTGCCAATTCGAAAAGTTCAACGTAGGGCTTCTGCAGAAGCTCCCGCAGCGCCGTAGGTTTCGCCGATGCCGGCGGCGCACCCTCACGCGTCGCGGCTTGAGCCGTCGAACGCGCCGCGCACCCGCTCAGTCCCACGCTGAAGAACGTCAATTGCGCGCTCAGAAAAATCGCCAGTAGTTGCCGAATGATCTCGTACATGGCCGTGCCTTTCCCGTTTGCGTCATTCATCACGCGCCTCCGCAACCTCAACCACGCTCAACACTGCTCTCAGCGTTCTGCCCCTTCGCTTGTTTCAATCTTCGCCAGCGCGGCCTTGAAAGCATCTCGGTGCCCCATTTCGTCGCGCCGAATCTCTTCAAAGCGATCCGCCGCAGCCTTTTCCCCGGCTGCCTTCGCCTGGTCCGCAAAGTTGCGGTACATTGTGTCCACCTCATACGATTCGCCTCGGATGGCATCCTGCAAATTCTCCGAATCGCTGCTCACTATTCCCGCGAGCGCCGCTTCTCTTGCAAAATGGTCAAGCCGCTCCGTCTGTGCGGCTTTCTCGAACAGTCTGGCGAGCGCCGCGTTCCCCTCTTTTCGCGCGTGCTCCGCGTAGAGCGTGTACTTCGCAAATGCGAACGCTTCGCCGTGCATTGCCGTCGAGAGATTCTCCACAGTCTGCTGGCTCAATTTCGCCTGGCTTTGCGCCGTGGTCCTACCGATAACAAAAAACAGCGCGCCTGTTGCCAATAGCACCAACCAAATTTTCTTGCTCATAATCGCCTCCATCGGTAACTGCTTCCCCACCAAATTTATAGAACGCCGCCAGCACATAACCTGTGATGGGCGTCACATGCGTCTGTGACTGCGGCTCACGGTGCGTGCTCTGCTCGTAAGCGTCTCTTACAAAAGGATTTGTATCCGGAAGGTGTAATACGCAGTTGAGCGTTCAGCCGGGCGAGTTCGAGAACGCGCCCAGTGCTTGGGCGCGCCCTCGAACTCCGAACCGGTCGACCGGCGAAGTTATGAAATCTTGCGAAATGCCCTCAAACCAAGCGAAACTCCCAGCGCCATCAGTCCCATCAGACCGATCAATGGCATCGGGCTCGCCGTTTGCGGCAGTTCTTTTGTCTCCGCCACTGGCTCCACTTCTGTTGGTGGCTCGGCTGCCCGGGCTACTTCGGGCTTCTGTGTCGCTGCGGGCTCCGGTTGCTCAACGGCAGTTTCTCGTTCCGCTGTCCCATAGTGCCCGTGCGAAGTAACCTTGAGCTCCGCCATTGTCATCGGCTCCTCGGTGATGAAGGTCGCCGTGATTTGCTGCCCCTGGCGAAGCTGATGTAGCGGTATTCCCTCTTCACCATTGACAGTGAGCTTGGCCCATTCCGGAACTGTGTAGTCAGCCGTCTTGCCGTCCTTCAGCCGGATAATCAGTTTGCTTCCGCTCGCAAACCACACCGTTCCGTCCGCCACCTCAACCGTCTTGGCCACCATCGGCCGCGAGGTTGTGACGATCTCTTTCGTTAGAACCATTCCGGGCTTCAATTCGCTCAACGTGAGGCTTTCGCCATCGATGTCGAAATGCTCGCCCATAGGAATGCGCATCGCCTCAAGTGAACCATCCGCCAGCCGCACCACCAGATGATTTCCTTCGACGTACGCAACCGTTGTGTCCTTTGCGTCCACCATCATTTCCGTCGGGCCCGTTTGTTTCTCTTCCACAGTCTTCTGCTGGGCATAGCTGGAACCACTAAAAACCAATCCCGCTGACGCCAGCAAAAGCGTCGCAAAAAACATCAAATACGCTCTTGTGAGTCTCATGGTGCTTTTCCTCCTTGGAACTTGTCACTTCTTGATCCGTTTATTTGCGGCCCCGATTTCTCAATTCCTCCCACTTGGTTTTCCTTCGTAAGCGTGGCCTGCACAACAAATCTCTTCGGCGCTCTCCCGATGTGGTAGAACGGGTAGCACGTAACCAGTGTGAGCGAGCGCCCAGCTCCGGGCTTCAGTACCGACGTCTCCTGTGGCCCCACAATTTCAACCCTGTTGACTCGGAACGCTTCGGTTCCTTCTCTCGTGACCAGAAGAATTTCGTCTCCTCGTTCCAAGTGCCTGAGCCCCCTAAAGAACGTGTCGCGATGCCCCGCAATTCCCATGTTCCCCTCTTGTGTCGGACCCGCCGTACCTTCAATCCATCCAACGCCTCGGTTGAGGCTCAGTTTTGCGGTGCCCTTAAAGACGGGAACTGCAAGATGGAGTTTCGGTATTTGCAGAACAGCGATTGCCGTCGTGCGCTTTACATCGAGGAAATTCTCAACCGCGAGTATGCCGCCGGCGTAACCGTGATTCGAATCTGCCGCACTTGCCTGCGGAGCTTGCGCATTCTTCGGGAGGACTGCCTCTTTGCTCTCCGCACGCGCCGGCGCCATTTCTGCCTGGAACTCTCCGAGCGCCACCCGTGAGTTCACATACCCGTCGAGCATCGCCCCTGCATAGAGGCCGGTGAGCGCCAATCCCAAAATGCCCAAAACGACTTCCGCCGCCCGGATGATTCTCAGCTCTCGCTGTTTTCCCCCGACGCCAGACATGACCTGCTTCCCCGCCCGTCAGCTTGCGCGCCCCAGAAGCAAGTTCGGGCTCAATCTACGTTCGCGCCGCCCGGTTTCCTTGGCAGTGACAGCAATCACGCCGCCTCGTGATCCACGGCTTGGCGAACTTCCCCGCTAACGGGCTCGTTTCAAGCGCCTCGATTTCCGGTTTGTGACGCGACCATCTCAAAGCTGTACAATCGGAAGCTCTCCCTGCTGTGGACGAATGAAATGAAGGAGGAAACGACCGTGAAGCTCACCGGTGTGAAGTTCACTATCGCGGCGCCTGCTCTCGCCGCTTTCTTTGCCCTGGCTCTATTGCTTGCCTCGCAACCCGCGTCGCGTGCGTCTCAAAACGTCTCGCTTAACCCGGCTACCACCGCCTATGTCTTACCCAACCAGATTCATTGGCAGCACGATCCGCTCGGCGCTGACACTGCCGTCCTCCAGGGCGATCCCTCCAAGCCCGGCATGTACATCGTGCTCGTCAAATGGGCGCCGCATCACATGAGCCATCCCCACTGGCATCCGCACGACCGCTTCATCACCGTGCTCTCCGGCACATGGTGGGTTGGCACCGGCGCAAAGTTCGACCCTGAGCGGACTGTGCCCATGCCCGCCGGCAGCTTTGTCACCGATTTCGCGAAAGGCGTGCACTACGACGGAGCAAAAGATCAGGAAGTCACGCTGGAAATCGTCGGCGACGGCCCCGCGACCGCCACGCCCGCGGAGCAAAAACCTTAGTCGCAAAAAATATCTCCATGTCCCCTCAACACAACATCTTCACCGCGGAAACATTCAAATTCTTCCGCGAACTCGCGCGCAACAACAGCAAGCCCTGGATGGACGAAAATCGCTTGCGCTACAAACAGCACGTTGTCGCTCCATTTCGCCAATTGCTCGACGCGCTCATGCCCGCCGCGCAGAAATTACATCCAGAATTCTGCTTCACCGGTCGCACCGGAGAAAATTTCTCGCGCATCAATCGCGACATTCGCTTCGCCAACGACAAGCGCCCGTACTACTCCCACATGTACCTCTTCCTCTCGCATTTGGACGCGTGTCCCGGCTCGTGCGGACAGCTCTACGTCGGCATTTCCAACGATGCTGCCACCGTTGGTTTGCGCATTTACCGCGACAGCCGCGAGAGCGCCATGGCCTGCTTTTGCGTGCCTCGCGCGATGGAAAATCTCGCGTGGCTTGCGCGCCAGCGAAACAAATTCGCGCGCAGATACGAGAGCTACTGGTATTCCACCGAAAAAGGCAAATGGACCAAGCACAGTGGCTGGCCCGCGGACGCCAAAGAATGGAAACGCGCCAAAGGCTGGGTGATCCGCAAGCGCTTCGCCCCCGCAGTCGCCACTCGCTATTCTTTTCCGCGGCAGGCCGCCCAAATCTTCCGCGAACTTTTTCCGCTGTACTCCTTCGCCTGTCTTCCCAACCGCGAAAAGTAGCGCGCGAAATTTCCTCCAGTAAACGCGCGGTCTCGCGGTATATTTTCTTTCATGCGAATGACCCGCTCGGAAGCCAAAGCCAATCACACGCTCGACACTGGCCATCAGCAGTTCAGCGAAACCATTTACGGCGTGCTCTGCGCCGCCTGCCGCAATTACATTCTCATCGACCATACCAACTGCCCGTCCTCCTGCCGCAAACACGAGCTCTGCCGCCAAACCTACGCGAGTTGATTCTCGCGACGTCAGCTGCGCCTGAGCCGCAGCAAAACACCGCTAAAACGCTCGCCGTGTTGACCCTTGCAACTTCGTCCGCCTATAATTCACTGTCACGGGTAGCGTTCACACATCGGGACCCAAAACAAATGCGCTTGGTTGCAAGCTTGCTTGTCGTTCTGCCCATCGTCCTAACATCCAGCGCCGCGCGGGCACAGAGTCCCAAAAGCGGTCAATGCAAGGGCGTCATTCATGGAATGGTGTCCGACCAACAAGGACAGCCCGTCCCAGGGACGAGCGTTGTCCTGTCGCCTCTGGGCGTAGATCTAGATTTCGTTCTTCCCGAAACAAAAGCAAATCAATCGGGAGAATATCGGTTCGATCATGTCTGTCCCGGCAGGTATACTGTTCTGCCCAACGGTGTGAAATTCGTTCTTCCCACCGACCTTAAGCTCCTCAATGCGCACCACCTTTTCGAAGTGAAATTGACTGACAAAATCCACATCGCTAATATTCCTGTCCGCCTTCCGACGAGGACTGACAGAGATTTACCTTCACGTTGACCCTCTGCGCTGGGGCCCGGTATAATTGACCTTCGCAGTAGCGGGATAAGCCTCCAAGCTTCGCCTGCAC
>DAIRCW010000205.1:0-5203 GCA_036796475.1 Candidatus Acidiferrales bacterium
GCGATTCCGAGGCAGCAGGCAAATGCGGCGAAACAGGCGGCGCTGGGATTGAACATTACATATCCGCAGAACAACACGATTGCTCCGTACTACGTGGAGGACATACGGCAGAAACTCGAGGCGCAATTCGGGCCGGAGGCGGTGCACCAAGAGGGATTGCGTGTTTACAGCACGCTCGATGCGGGGATGCAGCGCGACGCGGTGCAGGCTGTGCGCGATGGACTCCATGCGTATGACCGGCGGCACGGGTGGCGCGGGAACTTGCCGAATATTTTTCATGAGCATTTGGGGACGCTGGCGAGTTACGAATCGCCGGAGTGGCGGAACGCGATTGAGGCGGGGGATTACGTCACGGGATTGATTGTGGCGGTGGACAAGCGCGCGGCGGTGGCGAAGATCGGGCCGTATCGCGCGGTGATTTCGCCGGCGGATTTTGCGTGGACCGGGACGAAGGATCCGGAGCAGCTCTTGCAGGTGGGAGATCTGGCGAACCTGCTGGTGCAAAGCATTGATGGGAGCACGGCGAAGGTGGAGTTGGAGCAAGTGCCGGCGGCGCAGGCGGCACTGGTGGCGATTGATAATGCCACGGGCGAAATCAAAGCGATGGTCGGCGGATACAGCTTTCAGGATTCGAAGTTCAACCGCGCGGTGCAGGCGATGCGGCAGACGGGCAGCTCGTTCAAAGTGTATGTGTACACGGTGGAGGACGAGCCGGTGACGTACATGGTGGGAACGACGCCGTATTCACCGCACAATTACGATGATCGATTCGAAGGGCGGATCAGTTTGCGGCGGGCGCTGGCGGATTCGCGGAACGTGCCGGCGGTGCGGATTTTGCAACAGGTGGGGATTGAAAATGTGATTGATAACGCGCGGAAGTTTGGAATCACGAGCCCGCTGCCGCCGTATTTGCCGCTGGCGCTGGGCGCGGCGGATTTGACGCTGCTGGAGCATACTTCGGCGTTTTCGACGTTTCCGGATGACGGGATACACATTCAGCCACACATGATACGGAGAGTGACTTCGTATGATGGAGCGATTTTGGAAGAGACGCGGCCGAAGGTGACGGACGTGATTCCTCCGGACGTGGCACGGACGATGACGGCGATGCTCGAGGACGTGGTGAATTTCGGCACGGGCGTGCGGGCGAGGGCCCTGGGACGGCCGTCGGCGGGGAAGACGGGTACGACGAATGATTTTACGGATGCGTGGTACATCGGATTCACGCCGCAGATCACCGCGGGCGTGTGGGTGGGATTCGATGACCCGAAGAGTTCGCTGGGGAAGGGCGAGACAGGGGCGCGGGCGGCGCTGCCGATCTGGCTGGAGTTCATGGAGAAGGCGACGAAGGGCATGCCCGTGGAGAGTTTTCCGAATGTGACGCCGCTGGAGCAACTGGTGAAGTCGGCGAACGAGCAGGTAGATGTGCCGGATACGGCTCCGCCAGCGGACACGACGGAGCAGGGGGTTCCGTCGAATCAAGCTGCGCCTCAGCCGCTGAAAGTGCCGGTGACGCCGGGTAAACCGGGCGATGGGGCGAAGCCGGCGGGGAAACCGGGACAGCCTTCAACTCCTACGGTGAGCGCGAGCAGCATACCCCATTAGAATTCCTCCTAAGTCCAACGCCAGTTTTTTCTTTTAAGGGCCCAAAACGGGCTCGTCCGAGATCTATTCTCGAAAGGGATTCCAGCCGCGGGGGGCGAGCGGGGATGAGCGGCCATCGGAATCAACGAGGAGGATTTTGCGGGAGCGAGTGATTTCACCGATGTGGGTGATGCGGGTTTTGGTTTTGGCGGCGATGGCGCGGAGAAGAGGGGCGCGTTTTGGCGGGACGGTGAAGAGGAGGGCGTAGTCTTCGCCGCCGTGCAGGGCGAGTTGGAGGGGATCCAAAACGGCTGGCTCATTGAAGGAGTAGGCCGTTGGATCAGGGGCCGACGACTGAGAAGGGCCAAGAACGTCCCTCAGCGGCTGAAGCCGCACTGTTCCGGTGTTGATTACGGCACGGCTGAAGCCGTGCCCTGACGAAGATCGCACAGACTCCGGACTACCTTTTTGTTCGCTCGATACTGGTCGCGTCGGCTCGGAATGCCAGTAGTAATTTGCGATCGCAGTTGGGATGTTGACGCAGGGAAGCTCGTCGGCGTGGAGGCGGGCGCCGACGCGGCTGGATTCGCAGAGGCGGGCGAGGTCGGTGGAGAGGCCGTCGGAGATGTCCATCATGGCGGAGGGGATGCGGCGGCGGGCAAGGGCTTGGGCGAGGGCGATGGGGATTCGCGGGTAGAGGTGGGGCTCGAGGAGTTTTGCTGCGGCGGGATTGCCTGTTAAGCCGCGGAGGAGGAGTTGGAGGCCGAGTTGGGCGGCGCCGAGGGTGCCGGTGGCATATATAAGGTCGCCGGGACGAGCGCCGGAGCGGGGAATGGCGAGTCCGGCGGGGAGTTCGCCGAGGACGGTGACGCTGATAGTGACGGAGGGGCTGACGGTGATGTCGCCGCCAATGAGGAGCATGTCCAGATCGCGGGCGGCGCGGGCTAAACCGGAAGAGAAGGAGTCGAGCCAGTTCGCGCCCTTGGCCTCAGACGTCTTTTTCGCGGGGAGGGCGAGGGCGAGGAGGAAGTAGCGAGGGCGGGCGCCCATGGCGGCGATGTCACTCGTGGCGCGAGCCAGGCATCTGTAACCAATGGAAGCCGGCGGATGAGTGGCAACGCGGAAGTGGACGTTTTCGAGGCTGAAGTCGCAACTGACAACCCACTCGGAGTTGGCCGGGGGGCGAAGTACTGCAGAATCATCACCAATTCCCAGGTGCATGGGTCCCTTGCCAGAAGTTCCAACGGACGGAATTTTTTTCGCAAGTCTCTCGACCAGGTACTTTTCCCTGTCCCGGTGACCAGTTGTTTTTGGCATGGCCAATCGCTTATAACTAGCGGCAGTGGAGAATACTGCCTGCCGGATTATACGGGTGAAGCGGCGGGTAAAGCGAACGGTCAGCCCTCGGAGCGGGAAATTTGAGGTTGACTCCCAGGGAGGGCAGCACTTATAGTGCGACCGAGTTTCGAACCAAGGCTCTCGGTTCAAACTTTCTTGTAGGCGCTCTTATAAGCAAACGCGCAGGCTGCGGGGTGGCGAGCAGCCGGTTATCCAGCGCAAAGATTAGTTAAGAACTCGAAGCTGGAATCATGCGAAGCAAATACTATACTTTTTTCGTGGCTTCCACGGATTCGGGGAAGATGCGCCGAATGCGGGTGCCGCACTACGCGCTGCACGCGGTGGTGGTGCTGGCGATCATCGGCGGTATGATGGTGGCGGCGGTAGTGGGATCGTATTCGCGGGTGCTGTGGAAAGCGTCGGCGTACAACAGTTTGCTGAAGGACCAAAGCACGCTGACCAAGCAGTATCACGAATTGCAGACGCAGGTGAAGGACGCGAACGAGCGGCTGAATTCGCTGCAATCGCTGGCGAGCGACGTGGCGGTGGCGTACGGACTGACGCGCGTGGCGGACACGCCGTTTGAGCTGACGAATACGTCGGACCAGTCGCAGTCGGCTTATCAGGAGACGGTGGACGAGTTCAGCTTTTTGCAGCAGAACCATGCGGCGGTGATGCTGGCTTCAACCGGCGCACTGCGGCTGACTCCGGGGAAATTGCCGGATGCGACGTTTATTCCTTCGTTGTGGCCGGTGATGGGACGAATTACCAGCCGGTTCGGCGAGCGAATGGATCCGTTCGAAGGCGACGGGGAATTTCACCGCGGGCTGGACATTGCTTCGCATTATGGAGACGGAGTGCACGCGGCGGCGGATGGAGTGGTGACGTGGACGGGAATGCGTGAAGGTTACGGCCGCGTGGTGATCATTGATCACGGATTTGGGATTACGACGTGGTATGCGCACCTGGCTTCGTATGACGTCCAGGAAGGCGAGCGCGTGAAGCGCGGCGAAGTGGTGGCGCAGGAAGGCGAGAGCGGGCGGGCGACCGGGCCGCACGTTCACTTTGAAGTGAGGATTAACAACGCGCCGGTGAATCCGTGGCCGTATCTGCATAAGGTGGATGTGGGCGGGGCGATGGCGGGCGGAGGATAGACCGCTCCAATGATTCGCGTCCACAACGATCCAGCAATTTTCTTCTGATATTTCCTCCTCGAAGCTCTTTTCCAAATAAAAATCGCGAAACGGAATTCATTTGTGTGGCGGTGCGTTCGCAGGCGGAGCGGCGGCGGAGCGGAGGATTTGCGGAGTGACTTGTAGGCGGAGGCGGACGAAGTGCGTGGAGTGGGAAATGTCGGCGGCTTTGAGGAGGGCGTCGAGGGCGGGCCACTGAGGGCCGATTTGCTGCTGGGCTTTGGGGTCGGAGAGAGCGGCGCGTCCCATCCAGAGGAGGCCTTGAAGAGTGGTGGAAAGTTCGACGGCGTGGACGGAGGAGTCGCAATCGGCGGAGGCGGAGAGGTTCAAATTTTCTCCGACCGGCTGGCCTACAGCGGTGATGGAGCGGATGCTGCGCAGAAGCGAGGCGAGCTGCGAGTTTTTCGCGGCGTCGATGTCGAGGTCTTTGGCGAAATCCTGCGAGCGCGCGATGGCGTAAACGGGAGCGGTGGAAACGGCAGAGGCGCGCGCGGACATTTGCGGATCGAGGCGGGAAGTTTCAGGGCCGAGGATTTCTGAGATGGCGGGGCCGTCGGCGATGGCGATTTCACCGGGATTGAGAAAGGCGAAGCGAACGAGGCGGGAATTTTGGCCGGAGACTTCGTAGACTTCAGCGCCGCGAATTTTGACGCGACGTCCGCCATTGCGCAAAGCGTAGCGCTCGATTTTGGATTCATCGAAGCGGCCTTGCGCGAGAGCGACGACGGAAGTGGCGGAAGTTTCGGGCCAGAACGCGGCGGCGGCGCGATCGAGGTCGCGGGAATAGTCGAAGCCGGTTTCGCGAACGAACTCGGTGTAGGCAGGATCCTGAGAAGAGTTGGGCGCGAGGGCGGAAAGTTCGTTGGTGAAAGATGCTTTGCGAAGAGCGATGAGATCGGCAAAGGCGACGGCGTGAGCGCCGGCAGGCAATTGATGAATTAAATCCGGCGCAGCAGGATGATCGGTGGGAGTTGATGGAGCCGGAGCAGCGGGCGCATTCGAGAAAAGCGGAGAGGAGGCGTCGAATTGGCGGCGCTGCGCTTCGACCTGGCGATGGTGCAGATAGGCGAAGACAACCGCGATCAGTA
>DAIRCW010000206.1:0-5170 GCA_036796475.1 Candidatus Acidiferrales bacterium
CACTGGGGATGTGAATTCAATGGTGCCATCCACCAGAATGACGTGAATGCGGTCGCGCGTGAGCGTCAGGTTCTCCACGTTGGCCGCCTTCTCCGGATTCAATGCTCCCTCATTGATCGCATTCCATGCACTGGTTGCGTCATTTACGCTGCTCGCCTGTGCCCATGCTGCACGGGCGCACACGGATAGGAAAAGCACACCAATACAAAGACCAAATATTCGCTGCCGCATTTTGCCTCCTGAGGAAGGGCTGATTCTACATAATCGGGAACGTAAGGAAAGGCTAAACTTCGTGGCCGTGTGTTGCGCGGTTAATTCTCGAGAGTGATGATGGTCACTTCCGGGCGGCACAAGAACCGCGCCGGCACTTCCGACATTCCGACTCCCCGGTTCACATACATCCGCGCATTCCCGTCGTCATACCATCCCGCGATATAAGGCCCGCATCCCGCCGGCAGCCAGAACGGTTTTACGAATGGAATACGGATCTGCCCCCCATGCGTGTGCCCGGCCAAGACGAGATTCACATCGCCCGCAATGTGCGGAAAGAAAAACGGCGCGTGGAACATCGCGATTTTGTAAGCCGAAGGCGGAACGCCGTGCAGCGCCTGATTCAAATTCACTCTGCCGGTGTACGGATCATCGAGGCCAATCAGCCACACCCCCGGCGCGAGTTGTGTATTCTGATTGACCAGCAAATGGATTCCCGCCTCGCGATAAAAGTCGCGTTCATGCCTCAGCGGGCGCAAATTCTCCCAATTGCCCCGCACGAACCACACGCCCAGCGGCGCATGCAGCGCTGCCAGCTTCTTGTACACGTCCAGTGAATCTTTGTAATTCCCAAACGGATCCGCCAGCGTGTCACCGGTTATTAGAATCACATCTGGTTTTTCCGCGGCGAGGATTGCCAGCAGTTTTCGCTCCGGCACATTCAGCCCGCGCGTATGCAAGTCGCTCAGGTCGGCGATTCTCAGCATTTCGGAAATGTTTGCGTGAATCGTATAGCGCGTCACCTGAAGATTCGCCGGCTCGACCAGAAACGCGTCGAAAGCCAGCCCGGCCAATATCGCCACAATTACAAGAACAATAATGTTGCGTCGCCACCATGGCCGCCCATTCCTGACGGCCTTTTTTCCCCGATCCTCCAAATCCACTTTCCTCCGCTTTCGGCAGTCATCCACTATACTGGCGCGCGGGCATTCTCCCAAACAGCGCTTTCATTCTTCTCATCGTATAATTCACGTTGCTCGCATCATGAATTCGACTCTCGATGCCGTTCATCATAAAAAAATGGCTGCGCTGGCCTCTGTCGGCAGCGCCATCATACTCGTCGCGCTCAAAATATTTCTCACCGTTCGCACCGGCAGCCTCGGTGTTTTTTCCGAAGCTCTCCATTCCAGTCTTGACCTTCTTGCCGCGATCATCACGTTTTTTTCAGTCCGCATTTCCGACAAGCCCGCCGACGCTGATCACACCTACGGCCATGCAAAGTTTGAGAATTTCTCCGCCTTCGTCGAAACTGCGCTTCTCCTGATCACCGCCGCCTACATCATCTGGGAAGCGCTCCAGCGCATCTTTTTTCGCGCGCCCGCCCTGCGGCCGGGGGCGCTGGCGATCGCCCTGCTCGCCGTCATGCTGATGATTGACTGGAGCCGCGCCCGCGCCATTTCCCGCGTGGCGCGCCGTTTCCCCAGCGAAGCCCTCGAAGCCGATGCCCTGCACTTTTCGACCGACGTATGGAGCACCAGCGCCGTACTACTCGGACTCATAGCCGTTTGGCTTGGCCAGATTTTTTCAATTCATTGGCTGCGCTATACCGACTCGCTCGCCGCGCTGGTTGTCGCTGGAGTGGTCATATCTGTGGGATGGCGCCTCGGCCGCCGCACTCTTGACGCGCTGCTGGATGTCGCTCCCGCCGGCTTACAGGAAACAATCACTGATGCGACGAAAAAGATCGAAGGCGTCCTCAGCGTCAGTCGCGTCCGTTTGCGCCGCGCCGGCCAGCGCTACTTCGTTGACGTCACCATCAGCGTCCCGCGCACTACCAGCCTCGAAGAGGCCCACGCCACCAGCGACCGCGTCGAACGCCGCATTGCGGAAATTGTTCCTTCCGATGTGGTTGTCCACGTGGAACCGCGCGCGCGTTCCGGCGAAAATTTTCTCGATTCGGTTCGCGCTGTCGCGCAGCGCCGCGGACTCGCCGTTCACGAATTATCCGCGCATCAGGTCGACGGGCGCCTGTTCATCGAACTTCATCTCGAAGTGGACGAGCGCTCGAGCCTTCGCCACGCGCACCGCCTCGCCACCGAACTCGAACACGATCTCCTTCGCGCCATCGGCGATGAAGCCTCCGTGAACATCCACATTGAACCGCTCGGCTCGCAAATTGTGGGCGGACAGGAAATGAAAGGACTCGCCACGAGCGTCCGCGATTTTGTAAATTCGCTCGCCTCCGAATTTCACGAACTCTCGGATTGCCACGATGTTCACGTCCGCTTCGTCGAACACAAAATTCTCGTCTCCTGCCACTGTTCCATGAATGGCAATCTCCCTATCACTCAGGTTCACGACGTCACCGCCGCACTCGAAGACCGCGTCAAGGAGAAATTCCCGCAAATCTATCGCCTCACCATCCACCCCGAACCCCTCGACGAAAGCTGAGTCGCCGAATTTCCAATTCCACGCTCAGGGTCTTCAGCCGCTGACATGTTTTTCGAAGCTAGGGAATCTTGGCCCTCGCTGTTAATGTGCTCCCGTGCCGCACATCCTCCGCTGGCTCGTTCTCGGACTCGTTGCGCTTGTCGCCTCCACGCTCGCGGGCGTTACCGGATTCGGCGGAGCGGCCGTTCTACTTCCCGTGCTGGTGGCATTCTTCGGCATCCGTGAGGCCGTCCCCATCCTCACCGTTGCGCAGCTCATCGGCAACGGCAGTCGCGTTTGGTTTCATCGCGGGGCGCTCGATTGGCGCGTGGTCGGATGGTTTGCGCTGGGAGCCGCCCCATTCGCTCTATTGGGAGGCTACTTATTTGCTAAGGCGCCGCTGGCGGCGCTGACTCGCTTGCTTGGCGCATTTCTCTTAATGGTGGTCCTGTGGCGGCACGTTCGTCCGCAGCCGAAACCTTTTCCCGCGGTGGCTTTTTCTGGAATCGGCGCGGGCGCCAGCTTCCTCTCTGCATTGCTCGGGAGCGTGGGGCCCATCATGGCGCCATTCTTCCTCGCCTACGGACTGGTGAAGAGCGCCTACATTGGCACTGAAGCGCTATCGACCGTGGTCATGCGCATCGCCACTCTTGTGGCCTATCACCAAGCCGCCATACTCACATGGGACGCCGCCTCGATTGGCCTTCTGCTTGCGCCGGTCATGATCCTCGGTTCCTTTCTCGGCAAGAAGATCGTCGACCGCTTGCCTGAACGCATCTTCGTGCTGATCATCGAAGCCGTTCTCATCGCCGCAGGCCTGCTTTTCCTCATTTACGGTCGAGCATGAATTCCGACTTATGCGCCCACCATCTCCTTCAGCGCTGCGGAGCAATCAGCTGGACTTCCTTCGCAGGCGCGCTAGGCTTTTGTACGGCCCATCAAGCAAACGCCGGACCAGGGCCGCGAACCCGCTCGCGCAGGATTCTCCGGCAACAAAGAAATCAAGCGCATAAACAAAGTAAGGCGCTTGATTTTCGCCGCAGTTTTCAGAATCGAGCGCACTTCCAGCGGTTTCCAGCCGTGAGCTAGGAAAAAGTCCGGGCCGTTTTCCGGCGCAAACTTTAAACGCGCGACGTTCTCACCGAATTGGCTGTGCGTGTTTTTCTGAACCATTTTCAGCAGCCCGGGTGACCCAATATCAAAAACCCAAAGCTGAAAGCTGCTCACGCGTGCGAGATCTTCCGCCAGCGCAGCAACTTGTTCCTCGCTCAGATACGTCAGAAGACCTTCACTGATAATGAGCGCCTTGCGGCCCGTCTTTCCTAATCCTTCGAACAAATTCCGCCGATCCGCGTCTTGCGATAGATCCAGCCGTACACGCTCGAGGCGGCATTTCGGATTTTCGCTTCCCAGAATCATTTCCTTGTAGTCCAAAATCTCGGTCAAATCCACTTCCACCCAGCGCAACGAGGCAGGTAAATCCATTCGATATGGCCTCGCATCGAGTCCCGCTGCCAGATTCACGACCGTATCAACGCCCTGCTGCAACTGCCCTCGAATAAATCCGTCGAATGCATACGTGCGCGTGATCCACGACCATGCATTTTTTTCGTGAAACGGGAAGGACTTAGCGATTTCCTCACCGCGCTCGCCGGCAAGCCGACGGGCAAAAGGATCGCGAAAAACGGCATCAGCGCGTTCTGTTTCACGCGCGCGAAATACGGCGGCCCAGCGGGCCGTATCGGAAATGTGCTGGACAGCGCGTTCTGCCATCATCCCATCTTCCGCCTGATTTGCTGCATTAGAACGAAACGTCCTTGACATGCGTGGCGATGAACCAGCTATTGCCCCAAGCATCCTTCACCCCCGCGCTGCGATCGCCATAGGGTTTATCGCTTGGCGGTTCAATCACCGTCGCGCCCGCCTTTAACGCCTGCGCGTAAACCGCATCCGTGTCCGGCACGTACAGATGCAAATGGCACGGCGTCTGCCGGTTCGCCCGAAACGCTTCGTCAATTTCAATCTGACCATCGCCAATGAACACCGTCGCGTGCGCGATCGCTCCTCCCGGCCATTTATGCACGCCCTCGGCGCGCCCGCCAAACGCTGCCTCGACAAACGGAATCATCTTCTCCGCGTTGTGCAAATGCAGATACGGCTGCACAGTCGGATGCTGATGCTTTTTCGCCTGCGGCGTGATGTACCACTCGTTTCCAAACGGGTCGCGCACTCCCCCTTCGTACTCCCCGTAAAACTGCATCGACGGCTCATACAACGAAGTCGCGCCCGCCTGCACCGCCCGGCGGTACGCCTCTTCCGCATCAGGCACGGTCAAGTGTATCGTCACCGGCGACGGCCCAAACTGCTCGTTTCCATCGCTCATTTCGATCACCGAATCTCCCAGCTGCACCTCCGCGTGCATGATTTTTCCTCCGGGAACCGGCACGCGCCCGCGCTCCGTTGCGCCAAACGCTTCGACCAGGAATTCAATGAACTTCGCAGCCCCATTCACCAGAATGTACGGCGAAAC
>DAIRCW010000207.1:0-5148 GCA_036796475.1 Candidatus Acidiferrales bacterium
CCCAAAAAGCTTTGTAGTACGCGCCCCGGTAGTAGTAGCACGTCACGCGAAAACCTGCGGGCGCCCAGAGAATCAGTACAGCCGCGGTGACCCACGCGGGCATCCATCTGGGCATTGCGCCAAACCACGCCTGCGCGGACGGGCCGAGCAATTCCGGCGAGTAAAACGGCGAAAGATAGGGACCAAACCTGTAATGCTGCCCCTGAAGAGCGGCCCACGTCGTGTAAACAATGAATCCGCCTAAACCGAGGAACACAATTAGAGGCTGCACCCACCAATTGTCTTTTCGCTGCGTTTCTGTGAAGCCAGCGCGGGACAAGGGAACATCGATCTCCGACATCGAGCCTCCCTTCTTGTTCGAACCAGAAGCGGACTACATGGCCCGTCACTCTACACTGGGCGTAGAGATTACATTCATTTTGCTCTCAAGCGCCAGCCCGTTTGCTTTCTTGATGGAGGCAGGGTATTGCCGAAATTCCTTATGGGCTGCTTTGTAAAATTTGGTAGTGTAATGCCCAGTCGAAGGCGGCTTGCCGCGGGTGGACAAACATGGCCAATAAAGGCAAAGGGATTCAGATTCGCAGCTATGACTACGTGAATCAACCCTATGAACGCGTGCGCGACGCGCTAAAACAAGGTGCACTCGCCGTTTTCCAATCCGCTACCAAAGCCGCCGCTTCCCGCGCACAATCTGTCGCTGCTGAACTGCACGTTGAGTTTGGCGGCCTTGGTTTGACGAAAGAAATCAAAATTTCGGTCAAGAAGATCGAGGAAAAAAAAGCTGGCGGCGGTTCTACCCCTGTAACGCGACTCTTGCTGGAATGGGAAGCAGCCAGCATGCCGCAATTGTTTCCGTTCATGAAGGCGGAACTTTCCATTTATCCGCTGACGCCTACCGAAACACAGCTGGATTTTTCCGGCATTTACAAACCGCCCTTCGGAAAACTGGGTAAAACGATGAACTCAATCGCCGGGCATCGTATCGCTGAGGTTTCGGTTCATCGCTTCGTCAACGACGTCGCAGCATACCTCAGGCAGGCGCCTGCTTAGGTGCACCTCGACTTGGGGTAGGTTGGCGTTTAGTGCAGTAGTTGCTTTCATGCGCGCCTGCATTGGGAAACCCTGCTTAGTGACTTGGAATTACTAACAACTTGAAGCTCCCAGCGATCATCGGTCCGCGCCGGAATCTTCGCTGCCGCTCCGTCGCATTAGGTGGAAGCGGAGGCGGCGGCCCGAATTTCGCCGTCACCGTATAAAGCGTATGCGTTGACGTGTCGCACTCCATCGTCCGCGCCCCCGTGTCGGTCTTGACGTTCCCGAGCGCTGTGAACTTATCTGGCGAGTCCTCGTGCACAATCGTAATGTCCCCCTCACCTTGGGACGCGAACGCCAGTTTGGTGGTGGGGTCAAAGCGCACCGCGTCGTTGCCTCGCCCGCCGATGGGCACCGTCGCCGCCACCTTGCCCGCGTCCGGATTGAACACCACCATCACTCCGCCACCATCCTCACCGCCGCCATGGCATCCAATGAAAATCCGCCGCGTCTCCGTATCCATCGCAACGCCCGACGGCCCTTCGCACGGAGCCAAGGGCCACTGGTTGACCACCTTCAGCGTATGCGTGTCGATATCCACCAACACGCTGAGGTCTTCCATCACGTTGTACAGGTGCCCTTTGCCATCCGCCGCCGCGGATTCCGCCGCCCCGGGAATATCAATGACGCCCGCGACACCTCCCGTGGCCGCATCCACAGCCACATCTTTTTTTCCATGCGTCAACCCAAACACGCGATCACTCGCTGGGTCGTAAACGATGCCGTCCGACCCGCCAATCGGCAGCACGATCTGCTTGATGATCCCGAGCGTCTTGGGGTCGAATTCCGTGAAACTGCTCACGCCTTCTTTCCCTTCGCTGTTCCCGGAGTTGCTGGTGAACCCGTGATTGTCCTTCTGCGAAATCACCACGCCGTGGCTGCGCGGAGTCGGCGCGAGTTTGCCGATCACTTGATTGGTATCCGTGGAGATCACCAGAATTTCGTCGCTGTGTGAAACAAACAGATGATGGTTCGCCTCGTCGATTCCGAGGTAATCCCAAAAACCCTCGTCCGGCAGTGGAACGGTAGTGGCCACGTGATAACCCGCCACGTTGTCCGCCATCTGCGGCGGTGGCGCTGATCCTTGTTGCGCAAAAATAAGTTGCGTCGCAAAACCAAAAAACGCTACGGCGACTGCCGCCATCAAACTGCCAGCCAACTTGTTCATAGGCTCCTCCGGAACTCAGGAAGCTTTCGACGCTCACACTCCCCACTCGGTTTCAGGCGGTGCGCGGCAGAGGAAGGGGCGTACGCGCCGACAGAAAGAATCAGTCGAACACTCTCCAAGAATCACCGGCCTGCACGATGTGATGTATAGTTACCGGGCGCGGAACGATTCAAAACTTTCCGCACGTGGAGAGTCATACATATATGCTTACCCGGTATTTTATTCGCGTTTCGATTCCTCTGGTTGTTGTGTTCTGCTTCGCCCTGGCTGCAGCAGCGCAGGTCAGCCCCGATCTGTTTTCCGGTTTGCAATGGCGCAACGTCGGGCCATTCCATGGTGGCCGCATATCTTCAGTAACCGGAGCCATTGGCCAGCCCGGCGTTTTCTATGTCGGCACTCCCCTCGGAGGCATCTGGAAAACAACCAGCGCTGGCGTCACCTGGTTTCCCATCTTTGATCAGGAGACGAGCGTGGATAGCATCGGCGCTATCCAGGTCGCTCCTTCCGACCCCAACATCGTTTACGCGGGTGCCGGTGACCCGATCGGCGGCAGCCTCGGCAATGGCATGTGGAAGTCTACTGATGCCGGAAAAACGTGGCAGCACATGGGGCTCGAAGACACCGTGAAGATCGATCGCATTCTCGTCGATCCCGCCGATCCCAGTTTAGTGATTGTTTCCGCCCTCGGTGACGACACCCATCACGGCGGCGGCATCTACCGTTCCACGGATGGCGGCCAGACCTGGAAAAACGTCCTAAGGCCTGCGGATTACGATGGCACGCGCGACGTGGAGTACGCCTACGACGATCCCAAGATCATGCTCGCGGCCACACAAGGCACGGGCGGCTTTCGTTTCGGTCCCGCGCCTGCGCCCAAGGCCAAGCCTCCGCTCGTTTTCAAATCCATCGACGAAGGGGCGACGTGGACGCAAATTAAAATTCCAGCTTTCCCGGCTCGCGTTGCGCTGGCAATTGCCATGCACACCGATGGACAGCGAATGTACATCGTCGGCAACAACATCGAAAACGGCTCAGGCCTCTTCCGCTCCGACGATGGCGGCGCCACCTGGAAGCACATGGCAGGCAAAGACACGCGCATCAGCAACGGTCAAGGCTCGTACAGCTCCGGCGTATTCGTGGATTCGCAGAATCCTGACATCGTGTATACCGTGAGCACCGCCCTATATCGCTCCATGGATGGCGGAGTTACTTTCCACGCATTTAAAGGCGCGCCCGGCGGGGAAGACTATCATCCGCTTTGGATCGATCCAACAAACGGCAAGCGCATGCTGGTCGGCGCCGACCAGGGTGCCAGCGTCACTCTCGATGGCGGCCAGACTTGGAGCCTCTGGTATACCGAGCCCATCGCGCAGGTCTATCACATTGCTACCGACAGCCAATATCCCTACTGGATCATGGCTTCGCAGCAAGACACCGGTGCAGTCATGATCCGCAGCCGCGGCGAATGGGGTCAGGTGAACTTCACGGATTGGAGTCCGCTGCCCTCTTCGGAATTCGGCGTCATCACGCCTGACCCCAAAAATCCCCACATTCTTTACGCGGTAGGCTACGGCCCGGGCGGAGGCGGCGGCAGCAACTTGATCAAAATCGATATGTCCACAGGTCAGTGGGAGAACGTCGCGCCCAATTTCGGCGCTGACGCAACGAAATATCGCGGCGGACGCGACTTTCAGAAAAAATTCGACACCGCCTTCGATCCCAGCGCCCTCTACGTCGCCTACCAGTGCTTGCTAGTCTCGCGCGACGGTGCGCATTCATGGAAGGCATTCAGCCCGGACCTAACTACCACTAAAGGTGCGCCGGTTGTGGCTTGTGGCACTCCCCTGCCGCCGCCAAAGCAGCCACAGGCTCAGCGAGGTTTTCCTCCGCCACCGCCCTCGATTAGTGACTTCTCCATTTCGACGATCAAGAAAGGCGTGGTCTGGACGGTGAGCAGCAACGGCCAGATTTACAACACCACGGACAGCGGCAAACACTGGAACAACGTCACCAACATCACTGACCTCCCGCCGCACGCAAACCTGGAAACCATCGAAGCGGGCGACGACATCAATACCGCCTACATTACGGGGCGCATCGCTGCCCAGCGTGGTGAAACACTGCCTGCAAGTGAAGACGGTGATGTGCCGCTCATCTGGCGCACCGCCGATGGTGGCAAAACTTGGACCCGCATCGTGAATGGTCTGCCCAGCGGTGAGCGCACCGGAAGCTGGGTCAACACTTTGCGAGCGGATCCACAGCAGCCCGGCCTCCTGTTTGCCGGAACCGAGACGACCGTCTACGTCAGCTTTGACAATGGCGATCACTGGCAGTCTTTGCGCCAAAATCTGCCGAGCACGTCCATCCGCGACCTCGTCGTCCACACCGATTACCACATGAATGATCTGGTCATCGGCACGTACGGCCGCGGTTTCTGGATTCTCGACGACATCACTCCGCTGCGCGAGCTCGCCACGAATTCCAAAGCTATCGCGTCCTCTTCCACTTATCTTTTCAAACCTGAAGAGGCCATTCGCGCGCGCCTCAACAGCAATTGGGACCAGCCAACATCCGTTGAAGTACCCCATGCGCCGAATCCGCCGTACGGCGTGATTGTGGACTATTACCTCAGCCGCCAGCCCAGCGGCCCGATTGAGCTTCAGGTCTTCGACTCCAACGGCGAGCTCGTCCGCACAGTATCGAGCACGCCTCCGCCGCCCGTCGAGGGTCAAGCATATCCGCGCTACTGGCTGGCTTCACCCGAGTCGCTCGCTCTCAGCACCAAAGTCGGTCTGAACCGCTTCAATTGGGATTTACAGTATGACGACCCGCCCGCCTTCCGGCACGACCTCGAAAATCAGATGAACGAGGTCGAAGGCATGACCACA
>DAIRCW010000208.1:0-5096 GCA_036796475.1 Candidatus Acidiferrales bacterium
CGGTACTTCACTTTTTTCGGCATCAACATGATTGCTCTTCCTTAATAAATCGTTCCCTACTCCTCAGGCGTTGGCCGCGGCTGCCGCGGCTGCCGCGCGCTCTTCGGCGCGCTTTCGCTCCGGCGCGTTTTCGCCTTGATACACCCAGCACTTCACGCCAATCACACCGTAAGTTGTCTCCGCCTGCGCGAACCCGAAATCAATGTCCGCGCGCAGCGTTTGCAGCGGCAAGCGCCCCTGCAAATACCATTCTTTGCGCGCGATTTCCGCGCCGTTCAGCCGGCCCGCCACGCGCACTTTGATTCCCTTGCAGCCAAACCTCAGCGCCGAATCCACCGCCTTGCGCATCGCTCGCCGAAAGGCCACGCGCTTTTCCAGTTGCAGCGCGATGGACTCGGCCACCAACTGCGCGTCCAGCTCCGGACGGTGCACTTCCTGAATGTCAATGTGCACTTCGCGCTTGGTGCGCTTCTGCACGTCGCCTTTGAGCTTGTCGATCTCTGAGCCTTTGCGCCCGATGATGATTCCCGGACGCGCGGTGTAAATCCTCACCACCAGCTTGTTCGCGGCCCGCTCAATATCGATCGAATTCACCCCTGCGGACTTCAGCTTGTCCTTCAATTCCTTGCGCAACTGCACGTCTTCGTGCAGCAGGTCGGCGTACTCCTTCTTCGCGAACCAGCGCGACTTCCACGATTTGTTGTAGCCCAGGCGAAAGCCGTAAGGATGTGTTTTCTGGCCCAATCTTTCCTCCCGTTACTTCTTCTTGCCTTTCTTTTTGGCCTTGTCGATCGCTTTCTTCTGCTGCTTCGCTCGATCCTCGAGCGTCTTGCGCGCTTTGCGCACCGCTCCTTTGATTCCCTTGGACGCTTCGCGCTCCTCCACCGCCGCTTGCGCGCGTCCTTCAGCCGCCCGTTCGTGCTCCGCCACTTGCACCACAATGTGGCTGGTCCGCTTTTGATAACGGAACGCACGGCCCATTGGCGCTGTCCGCAATCTCTTCCAGCGCGGCCCTTCGTTCACGAAACACCGCGTCACAAAGAGCGAATCCACATCCAGCGACTCGCCCGATTCGTCCGCTTTGTGCTCCGCATTCGCAATCGCGCTGCGCAGCACTTTGGCAATGTCCCGCGCCACGCGCTTTTTGGTGAATTGCAGCACTTGCAGCGCCTGCGCTGCTTGCCGGCCGCGAATCTGGTCAATCACCAGGCGCGCCTTCTGCGGTGACACGCGCACGAACCGCGCGTTCGCCAGCCCGTCGATCATCTGATGCATCGCTGCTTCCGGTGCCATAAGTTCTCTCTGACCTCTACCCGTTTACGCCTTTGGAGCTGCTCCACCTGCCGGAGCTGCGCCGCCCGCGGGAGCTGCTCCGGGAACTGCGCCCGCTGCTGCCGCGGCCTTCTCCAGCGCCGCTTTCACCCCGTGTCCCTTGAACGAGCGCGTGGGCGCGAATTCCCCCAGCTTGTGCCCGACCATCTGCTCGGTCACATACACGGGAATGAACTTTTTCCCGTTGTGCACTGCGATGGTGTGCCCGATCATCTCCGGCAAAATCGTTGAGCGCCGCGACCAGGTCTTCACCACTTTTTTCTCGTTCCGCGAATTCATCCCTTCGACTTTTTCGCGAAGGTGTTCGTCAATGAACGGCCCTTTTTTCAGCGAACGTGGCATCTCTTCTTCCTTTACTCTTCCACGCGGCGCAGCTTCACCCATTGCGCCCGCCGCATCTTTCTGAATCCGCGCACCGGTCCCGGCACGCGATGCGACCTTGGGCAGAACGGGCAAACGAACCGCGTCCCTTGCGCATTCGGCTGCTTTTCCACAATCACCGACCATCCCGCCTTGCACAGCCGGTACAGTTGCTGCGGCGGCGGAATAATCACTCTTGCTTTGCGGACCGGCTTTGCCGCTGGCCGGACCGCCTTCCGTGCGCGCGCGGCGCGCCCGGACGCTCTTCGACTTGTTCTCATGACGCTCATTGGCCTTCTCTCAATTTCCCGCCGCGCCGGGATCATTTACCGTTTACCTCTTCCTGCTTTACAAAACTTTTTATGGCCGCCGCTGCACAATCAGCCGGTCGGATGCCTTCTTCTTCCGCGTCTTCGCCCCCAATGTCGGGAAACCCCATGGTGTCTGCGGATGATTGCCCTTCACGCGCCCTTCACCGCCGCCGTGTGGATGGTCCACCGGATTCATCGCCACGCCGCGCACTGTCGGTCTGCGCCCGTGCCAGCGCGTACGTCCGGCTTTGCCGTAGGTCACATTCTCGTGATCCAAATTCCCCAGCTGCCCTACCGTGGCCATGCAATCCACCGAAAATTTTCGCGTCTCGCCCGACGGTAATTTCACCAGCGCAATCTCGCCTTCCTTGCTCAACAACTGCGCTGCGCCGCCTGCCGAACGCACCACCTGCCCGCCCTTTCCCGGCGCCAATTCCAGGTTGTGCACCATCGTGCCGGGAGGAATGTTGCGAATCGGCAGCGCGTTCCCTGGCAAAATGTCCGCCGTCGCACCGTTCTGCACCGTCATTCCCACTTCCAATCCCACCGGATGCAAAATGTAGCGCTTCTCCCCATCCGCGTAATGCAGCAGCGCAATCCGCGCGGAACGGTTTGGGTCATATTCAATGGCCGCAACCTTCGCGGGAATCCCTGTCTTTTCCCGTCGAAAATCGATGGTCCGGTACTTCTTCTGATGTCCGCCGCCCCGGTGCCAAATCGTCACTTCACCGTGCGCGTTGCGCCCGCCGGTGCGCTTTTTCGATTCCACCAGCGACTTTTCCGGCTGCTCTTTGGTGATGTCGCTCTTGTCCAGCATGGTCAAAAATCGCCGCGCTGGCGTGTAGGGCCGAAATGTTTTTAGTGCCATGGTGCTTGCCTCATGCTTTCCTGCTGATTGCCCTTACAAATTCTCTGCGTACTCCATCATCTTTTCGCCCGGCGCGAGCTTCACATAAGCCTTCTTCCAGTCCGGACGCTGCCCTTCGGAACGCCCTCTTCGCCGCGTCTTCCCGTGATAAATCGCCGTGCGCACTTCTGCTACTTTCACCTTGAACGCCTTCTGCACCGCTTCCTTGATCTGCGTCTTGCTTGCGTTCCGCGCCACTTCGAACACCGCGGTCTGCTGGTTTTCTTTCACGCCCAGGCCCTTTTCCGTGATGATCGGCCGGCGAATGATTTCGTGCGGTTGCGCCATGGCTTAACCCTTCTTCCCTTTGGGCTTCGGTTTTGAATGCGCTTTCGCCGCCGGCTTCTTCGCCGTTTTCTTTGCGCCGGACTTTGCCGCGCTCTTCGCTTCGCGCTTTGCAGCGTGCTTCTCCGGGCCTTCGCTCTTCGCATGCGATGCCGCCGTGCCTTGAATCTGCACGTGTCCGCCATCCGCGCCGTTCGTTTTGTTCTCGCTCAGCCCGCGGCTCAGTTTCTCCGCCGCTTCGCGCGAAAGCACCAGCGCTTCATGCTTCATCAAGTCGTACGGTTGAATCGCTGTGGTCTGCACCAGCTTCACGCCTTCCAAATTCCGGCTGGCGCGCTCCAGATTCACGTTTTCGCCGCCGTTCACCAGCAGCAGCGTCCGGCTCTCATCCACCTTGCTCAGCGCCTCGCGGAACGCCTTGGTCTTGTGCGTCTCCAGCTCGAATTTGTCCACCACGAACAATTTCTTGTCCGCCAATTTCGCCGAGAGCGCCGAACGCAGCGCGCCCACAAACACTTTTCGTGGCAGCCGGTAATCGTAGCTGCGCGGCACTGGCCCGTGCACCGTTCCGCCATGACGCCACAGCGGCGAACGCACGGAACCGATTCGCGCGCGACCTGTTCCCTTCTGCTTCCACAATTTTCTGCCCGAGCCCGCGACTTCGCTCTTCTGCTTGGTCTTGTGCGTGCCCGCGCGCTGCGACGCCAGATAGTGCCGCACCGTCTCGTGCAGCAGATGCGGATTCACCCGCGCCGCGAATACATCGTCGGCCAGCTCCAGATGCCCTACCGTCTTCCCGCTCAGATTTCTTACGTCCACAACGGCCATTGTTCGTCTCGCTATTTCGCGTTTTTCGCTTTTCGTACGTAAATGTATCCGCCGGCCGGGCCGGGCACTGCTCCGCGCACGAACAGCAGATTTTCGTCCGCGTCAATCTTCACTACTTTCAAATTCTTTGACGTCTTCCGCACATTTCCCAAATGCCCGGGGAAATGCTGGTTCTTCCACACACGCGAAGGAAAAGAGCTCGCTCCGATTCCGCCCGGCGCTCTGTGGAACATCGAGCCGTGTGACGCATCGCCGCCCGCGTAATGCCAGCGCTTCACGCCGCCCGCGAATCCCCGCCCTTTGCTCGTTCCGGCCACATCCACAAACTCGCCCACCTTGAATCCATCCACCAGCACGCGGTCGCCGGCCTTGGTCTCGTCCTTCGATTCTTCCAGGCGGAACTCGCCCAGGAATCGCATCGGCGCCACGCCGGCCTTCTTGAAATGCCCGGTCATCGCTTTGTTCACGCGCTGCGGCTTGATGAATTCCACCAGCCCCAACTGCACCGCGTCGTACCCGTGCTTGTCCTTCGTTCGCCGGTCCACCACCACGCATGGACCCGCTTGCAGCACGGTGCACGGGATCGACGCGCCGTCGTCGCCGAACACTTGCGCCATCCCCAGTTTGATTCCCAAAATTCCGTTCACTGCCATCTCTCTAGCCCTCAGTAACTCGAAACTTACTTCGTCGTGTGCGCTGCGCCGAAGGCCTTGATTTCCACGTCCACGCCCGGCGGCAGATCCAATTTCATCAACGCGTCCACCGTGTCCGGCGTCGGCCCCAAAATGTCAATTAGCCGCTTGTGTGTGCGCATTTCGAACTGCTCGCGCGATTTTTTGTCCACGTGCGGCGAGCGCAGTACTGTCCAGCGGTTGATCACCGTTGGCAGAGGAATCGGCCCGGCCACGTCTGCGCCGGTGCGCCGCGCGGTCTCCACAATCTCCCGCGTCGATTGGTCGAGAATTCGGTGGTCGTACGCTTTCAAACGAATGCGAATTTTTTCTCCAGTCGGCATGTTCTACTCGAGTATTTCCGTCACGGCGCCGGCGCCCACGGTGTGGCCGCCTTCGCGA
>DAIRCW010000209.1:0-5083 GCA_036796475.1 Candidatus Acidiferrales bacterium
AAATTCGTCTCGGAACGCGGCCTCGGCGGTGCAGGCGGCCCGCTCCATTACACGCCTCCGCCAGTTCCGCAGCGCATTGGCCGGCTGATGTCTGAACTCGATGGCTACTCCGCCGCCCCGACGGAGCCCGAGAAGGAGCAAATCGCCGATTCTTCGCAGGAACTGAACGAGACCATGTCCGCCTTGCACACGCTCATCGACAAGGACCTGTCCAACCTCAACAATGCCCTGAACCAGGCTGGCGTGCCGCACGTCACCGCCGTTCCGCTCGCACAGGAGGGACCGCCAAGAGGCCGGTGATCGCGGATCCGCTGGATGTGCTAGCACAGGCGAGACATACTATATGTAGACGAGTTGGACACCAGGCACCCAAATATTTTGTGGTGCTGTTGCGCTTTTCCCTTGACACTTTTTCCACAGGCTTGTAAAACACTCTTCCAGATTCCGGGGGGTGCCGGGTAGGGTTCGCGAGCGAAGTGCTCGTGACGATGTTTGAAGCGCCGGCCGGGTCATAATCGCGACAACAAGGGCTCGCCGCCCGAGCGCAGTTGAAGTGTACAGCGCTCCGTGGCGAAGCTTTCCCTTTTTGCGCGATTTTCACAGCGGAAGAAAGTTTTCCACCGTGAAACCCATTGTGCCACGCTCGCGCGCGGAGCTAGACTCTCACCCTTTGAATCACGCGGCGCTTGCCTGCCCCTTCTACGCCGCGAACAACCCGGATTGGTGTGCGGTATAATGGAAGGAACCGCCCTCCGACCGGCACAAATTCATGAGCGGCAGGACTGCCTGCGCGGAGGCGGATATGGCGGAAGCGAAAATGGCGTTGAATCACAAAACGGAAACTGAGCAGGTGGCGCGAACAGCTGTCTCCGGCGGTTTGGAATTTCACCGGCGGTTCACGGATGGGAAGACTGCTCCATTCGATGCCGTCGAATGGGAGCGCCGCACCGCGCAAATCGGCAATGAGAAAGGTGTGGTCATTTTCCGCCAGGAAAATGTCGAGGTGCCGAAGGGCTGGTCGCAAACAGCTACGAATATCGTGGCCTCAAAGTATTTTCACGGAAAGCCGAATACCGCCGAGCGCGAAACCTCTGTACGCCAGCTTATCGCCCGCGTCGCCGATACCATAGCGAACTGGGGCGAGCGCGGCGGCTACTTCGCGAATGCCGCATCCCGCGACGCTTTTCATGACGAGCTGACCCACTTGCTCGTCGAACAGAAGATGGCCTTCAATTCGCCGGTGTGGTTCAACGTCGGCGTACAGCCCAAGCCGCAGTGCTCCGCATGCTTCATCAACTCTGTGCAGGATTCCATGGACTCCATCATGAATCTTGCCAAGACCGAAGGCATGCTCTTCAAGTGGGGCTCGGGCACGGGCACGAATTTCTCGACTTTGCGCGGCAGCAAAGAAACACTCTCCGGCGGTGGCATCGCCTCAGGTCCGGTGAGTTTTATGAAGGGCTTCGACGCTTTCGCGGGTGTCATCAAGAGCGGCGGTAAAACGCGACGCGCCGCCAAGATGGTCATCCTCAACGTCGACCATCCTGACGTCGTGGAATTCATCAACTGCAAAACCAAAGAAGAGCAGAAGGCTCACGTGCTCATCGAGCAGGGTTATGATCCATCCATCGATGGCGAAGCGTACAGCTCCGTTTTCTTCCAGAATGCCAATCACTCCGTCCGCGTCACCGACGAATACATGCAAGCCGTCGAAGATGACCGCGATTGGTGGACACGCAACGTTAACGACGGCCAGCCCGTCGAGAAATTCCGCGCCCGCGATTTGCTGCGGATGATGGCGGAATCCGCGTGGCACTGCGGCGACCCGGGCATGCAGTACGATTCCACCGTGAACCGCTGGCACACCAGCAAAGGCACGGACCGCATCTACGCGTCCAATCCGTGCTCGGAATACATGTTTCTTGATGACACGGCGTGCAATCTGGCCTCGCTCAATTTGTTGAAGTTCCTTGGCTCGAACGGCCAGTTCGACGTGGAAGGTTTCAAGCATGCCGTCGACATCACCATCACCGCGCAGGAGATTCTGGTCGACAACGCCAGCTATCCCACGCCGAAGATCACACAAAACTCGCGCGACTTCCGTCCGCTGGGCCTCGGCTACGCCAATCTCGGCGCGCTGCTGCTTTCACTCGGCGTGCCTTACGATTCCGACGAGGGCCGCGACATTTGCGGCGCGGTCACCGCGCTGATGACCGGCGAGGCTTACGCCCAGTCCGCGCGCGAAGCCGAGCGTCTCGGCCCGTTCGCCCGATATCCAGAAAACCGCGATTCCATGCTCGACGTAATGCGCATGCATCGCGACGCGCTGCGGCCTATCCGCGAAGAAAACGTGCAGCCGTCGCTGCTTCGTGCCGCGCGCCAGGCCTGGGACGATGCCGTCGAACTCGGCGAAAAGTTCGGCTATCGCAACGCGCAAGCCTCCGTGCTCGCGCCCACCGGCACCATTGGCTTCATGATGGATTGCGACACCACCGGCATCGAACCGGATCTCGCACTAGTGAAGCACAAGCGCCTCGTCGGCGGCGGCGTCATCAAAATCGTCAACAACACTGTGCCCATGGCCCTGATGCGTCTCGGCTATTCCGATGTGCAAGCCTCCATCATCGTCGACTGGATTGACCAGCACGGCACGATCGAAGGCGCGCCTTCGCTGAAGCCCGAGCATTTGCCGGTATTCGATTGTTCGCTCGCCACCAATGGCGGACGCTCCATTCCGTGGCGCGGGCATTTGCGCATGATGGCCGCCGCGCAGCCGTTCCTTTCTGGCGCCATCTCCAAGACCATCAACATGCCGGAGGAATCCACGGTCGAAGACGTGATGCAGGCCTACGTCGAATCGTGGAAGCTCGGTCTCAAAGCTGTTGCGATTTACCGCGACAACTCCAAGCGCTCGCAACCGCTCTCCGCAGCAGGCGGAAAGAAAACAGCCACCGAAACTGCCGCTTCTGCTGCTGTGGCCGCAAAGACCGAAGCTCCTGCGCCCGCACCAGCGCAGAAAGAACTTTTCCGCGAGCCGCGCAAAAAATTGCCCAGCGAACGCCGCTCCATCACCCACAAATTCAACGTCGGCGGCCACGAAGGCTATCTCACCGTCGGCATGTACGACGATGGCACGCCCGGCGAAATTTTCATCAAGATGGCCAAGGAAGGTTCTACGCTCTCCGGCATCATGGACGGCTTCGCGCTTTCCGTTTCTATCGCGCTGCAATACGGCGTTCCGCTTCGCGCGCTCGTCGACAAATTTGTGAACGCGCGATTCGAGCCTTCCGGCTACACCGGCAACAAGCAAATTCCGTACGCGAAGTCCATCATTGATTACCTCGGCCGCTGGCTCGGCGGAAAATTCATTTCGCAGGATTACGTCGTGCAAACCGTTGAGTCGCCTGCGGAAAATCTCACGCAGCCCAGCGCGCCGGAACCAAAGCCGGTTTCCAGCATGAGCGTCGCCGAAGAAAAATCTTCGGTGAAGGATTCGCGTCCGCGAGCCGCCATTGACGACGCGCCCTCATGCTCCGAATGCGGCATGCTCATGACGCCCAATGGCAGTTGCTACAAATGCGAAAATTGCGGCAGCACCTCCGGCTGCAGTTAAACTCGAAACGCACGGCATTTAAAACTACAGGCAACCAACGCCGACTCACGCACGTCCATAGCAGTATCCATTACGAAACACTCGTTTCCGCCACACTGGCGGAACGTGTTTCATAGTGGTACGGTAAGAGTCTCCAGGAACTCTATGCAACAGACCCTTCAAGTACGTTATCAGATTCCTCCGCTCACTTTGCGGACGCGCGCGGGGCGCAGTGTCTCCGCCTGGGATTTCAAGCAGACGCGCAACCGCGTGATCGCGCTCTTACGCGCCGATTCGCAGCCCGCGTGGGACTTTGCTGCCCAGATCATCGCTCATTCAGCGGATTGGAAGGAAAAGGACGCGGTCGGCCTAATCGTGTTTCCCACTGCGCCGCTTGGAAACTTTCCCGCATCTCTGCCGCCGGAAGTCATTGCCGGCACGGACGAAACGGGCAAATCCATCGCGCGCTATTTGGGCGCGGATGCGCTGGGGCACAATGGGCTCGTCCGCCAGGGCGTTTTTGTCGCGGACCGCTACGGCGAGCTCTACGCCAAATGGATTATCGAGAAGGACGGCCAAATGCCGGCCATTTCCGAGATTCTCAAGGCCCTCGAGCAGATCGAAATCGCCTGCGAAGAGTGCCACCCCACTACCTGGCCCCTCGACGGCTAGCCGACTTACCGACCCAAGTTAAAAATCACAGTGATCGTAGTGTCGACTTTGACCGGCTGACCATTCAGCTTGTAAGGCGCATAGTGCCACTGCCGAACGGCGGCCATGGCTGATGCGGCCAATAACGAATTGCCGTCAGTAACGCGTAAGTTGCACACACTGCCGTTCTCTCCAATGATTGCGTGCAAGACTACCGTTCCCTGGATGTGTGCCGCTCTGGCCTCAAACGGATACACTGGCACCACCTGCTTTGTTATTCGTCCCTGCAGTACGTTCCCAGGTACCACTGCGGGTACCTTAGAACCGTCGGACTTCACTCGAGAATGCCTCGCCGGCGGAGTTACTCGGAAGTTGCTCAGATATCGGAACGCTCCGTCTACATACGCGAAGTACGGAACTATCGCTCTCTGCGAGTATGAGGTCAGCCGGACATCGAACAACTGTTGCCCGTTTTCTCGGCTGACAAGCACCTGATACTCGTCAGCGGAAGCATCCGGATCGCACGATTCCGTGAACTGCATTGCCACAGCCTTCGTAAAGTGCTTGGAATTCAATTGCTCAAGAAGATCAGGGAAAGCCAGCGGCAGATTCATCCGCGCACGGTCATAGGAATCCGCCAGCTGCGCGCCGAGTTCATCGCCGAAAGTCGCGCGAAACCACGTACTGGCGTTCGACAGCTCAAGCGATTCGACGTATGGCGCCAATCCCTTCGCATCATGCTTCTTCTCCAGCTTGAGCATCTCGCCCATCAAATCTTCCAGCCCCTTCGGCGTGTCGGGATAGGAAGGGATTGCTGTCGCTGAAACCGAGGAACTTGTG